>NZ_CP133016.1:2324574-2656862 GCF_030866745.1 Sphingomonas flavescens
GACGAGGGCAAGCGCGCTGCTGAAACGCTTGCCTTCGACTTCTTTCGGGCTCGCCGCGCGGACGTGCGTGTCGCGCGTTTGTTCAATACCTACGGGCCCAAGATGCGCTGCGATGATGGGCGGGTAATCTCCAACGTCATCTGCCAGGCGCTCGCCGGCGATGACATCACGATCTACGGCGACGGTTCGCAAAGCCGAAGCTTTTGCTTCATCGACGATATGATCGACGCGCTGACCGGCCTGATGCACAGCGAACAAGCGGCCGGGATCCCGGTCAACCTCGGCAATCCTGACGAATGGACCGTCAATCGGCTGGCTGACCTGATCGTTGCGATGACGGGAAGCCCATCACGGATCATCCACCATCCGCTACCCGTGGACGACCCGAAGCGCCGCCGGCCCGACATCACTCGCGCACAGGCATTGCTGGGATGGCAGCCGGTCACCGATCTCAGGCGCGGATTGGGCGAGACGATCAAGTGGTTCGAAGAAGAGCATAACCGCGTGGCTCTGCCACTCTACGCGGGTGCCGCGATCGCAGTCGCGGCCGAATAGGATAGCGACGACGTGGCCGGTTGCGCCGCCGAAAAATTTTAATGCCCGGAACAACCGCGTTTGAATTCCGGAGGTTTGCCGCCCATGCAGCTACGGAACGACGAACAGAGGCTTAATGACGCGTATTGTCGTGATCGGATTGGGATACGTCGGCTTGCCGCTGGCAGTTGCATTGGCACGCAAGTTTGACGTGATTGGCTTTGATATCCACGTCCATCGAATTGCTGAATTGCGGCAATTCCAGGATCGGACAGGCGAGGTCGCAACGGCCGAGCTCCAGGCGTCTAGCTTACGAGTCACCTCAGATCCTAGCGATTGCGCTGGCGCCGAAATCTACATCGTCACCGTTCCGACACCGGTCGATGCCCGGAAGCGGCCGGATCTCGGTGCGGTGCTCTCAGCGACAGAGATGCTGGCCGGGCTGCTGGATCCGGCACGCCGCCCCACCATCATCTACGAAAGCACCGTTTATCCCGGTGTCACGGAAGAAATTTGCGGTCCCAGGATCGAAGCCACTTCCGGCCTGAAGCGCGGCCCTGACTTCAGGCTCGCGTATAGCCCGGAGCGCATAAACCCGGGCGATAAGGTCCACAGCGTAGATAAGATCACGAAAGTGATTGCCGGAGAGGACGCGGAAGTCCTGGAGCAACTCTCCACCATTTATGGCGCCATCACTACTGGCGGAGTGTTCCGGGCCGCCTCTATCAAAGCTGCGGAAGCTGCCAAGGCCATCGAGAATGCTCAGCGGGATATCAACATCGCGTTCATCAACGAAGTCACGCAAATCTTCTCAATGATTGGGCTCTCGATCGCAGATGTGCTTGCGGCCGCCAGGACCAAATGGAATTTCCTCAACTTCGAGCCCGGGCTGGTCGGGGGCCACTGCATCGGCGTTGATCCTTTCTATCTAAGCTATCTTGCCGAGCAGGTCGGGCATGATCCGCAAGTCATCCTCGCTGGACGCAAAACGAATGACGAAATGTCGACCTGGATCGCCGATTGCCTTCATAGTCTTCGTGGTGCCGCCGGGACTGCCTTGGTCATGGGATTGACCTTCAAGGAAGACGTCCCGACCTCAGAAACAGCCGGTCATTCGATCTTGTGCGGCGGCTGCAATGGCTCGGGCACAAGGTTGTCGTCGCCGACCCGATCGCCTCTCCCGCTGAGGTGAGGGCCGAGTCTGGGCTTGAGCTTACCGACCCCGTCGTCGGCGCTTACGACTTGGTGATTGGAGCCGTCGCGCACCGTCAGTACAAGGATTTAAGCGAGGGTGAGTTGGGGCGTCTCGTTTCGCGCGGCGGGACGCTCGCCGATCTCAAGGGCATTTGGCGGAGTAGAGATTTGCCGGCTGAAATCAGTCGATGGACTCTTTGATCGGCTGCAAGGAGCGCGGCCACGCCGTCTGGTCAGGCGCCGATCTCAACTTCCTGGCACATCGTCGGTGCGTCCATAAACGTCGTCGAAGCGGACGATGTCATCTTCGCCGAGGTAGCCACCACACTGCACTTCAATAAGTTCGAGCGGCTTATCGCCGGGGTTCGCGAGGCGGTGCTTCGTTTCCACCGGGATGTAGACTGACTGGTTTGGCCCCAACATCGATACTTCATCGCCGACCGTCACTTCAGCAGTGCCCCGCACCACGACCCAGTGTTCCGAGCGCTGATGATGCAATTGTAGCGAAAGCGTCTGACCCGGTTCCACGACGATTGTTTTGACCTGAAAACCGGGGCCCGAAGAGATCGACTCGTAAGATCCCCACGGGCGAAACACTTTTGCCGGAGAGACGACGCGGTCGTTTTGTACTTCGGCCACCAAGCTCTTCAGGTCGGCCATTCGTTCCAGCGGCGCTATCAGCACAGCGTCGCGGACCGCGATCACAGCCATATTGTCCAGACCGGCGACCGCCAGCGTCGATCCGCTATCATTACGAAGCAGTGAGTTGCGGGTGTCGAGCGCAACCACGTCACCCTGAACCACGTTGCTGTTGTGATCCTTATCACCCAGCTTCCAGACCGCGTCCCAAGAGCCCACGTCGGACCATTTCATGCTCACAGGCACGACCATGCCGCGATTGGTTTTTTCCATGATGGCATGGTCGATCGAGATGTTCTTCGCTTCAAGAAACGCATCGGTTTGTGGGCGCACGAAGAGCTCGTCCGTCGTTGCAGCAGCAACAGATCGCTCAATGGCGTCAAGGCTGTCCGGAAGATACCGACGCATCTCGTCGATCAGCGTGCTGGCCTTCACAAGGAAAATGCCGGCGTTCCAGAAGAAGCGGCCGCTCGAGAAATATTCGGACGCAGTCTCCGCGTCCGGCTTTTCGACAAAGCGTGCGATGGGCCGAACTCGAGCGCTTGGCTGCTCCGCGGCGCCAGCCTCAATGTAGCCATATTGAGTATTAGGTTCGGTTGGCGTGGCGCCAAAGGTAACAATGGCGCCAGCTTGGGCATGGTCGCATCCGCTTTCGATCGCCTCAATAAACGCTGCGCGATCGCCGATCACATGATCCGACGGCATTAGGAGCATCAAATCGTCTGAACCCGCTTTCAGCAGCCAGGCAGCAGCCAGTGCTGCCGCTGCGGAAGTGTTGCGTCCGGCAGGCTCGAGCAGGATAGCTTTAACTGGGGCTCCGATGTCGATCAGTTGCCGCTTGATAAAGAAACGCTGCTCCTCACCGCTGACGATGAGTGCGGGCGCGAATCTGTCACCGCTCAGGCGCGCCGCAGTCTCCTGAAGAAGCGATTGCTCGCCAGTCACCGGTAGCAGCTGCTTCGGGAATGTCTGCCGTGATACCGGCCAGAGCCGGGTACCGGCACCCCCGCACAAAATCACGGGGCGGATGGGTGTTGCGTCAGCGATCACACGCTTGCCTACTCATACCGTCTGCTATGCCGAAGATCATCACGATCGTCGAATGGCAGTCATCTTTAAATTATCGTTTAATTCTACTGACGCCTTAAGAGCTGGTTTTGCAATCTGCGTTACGCTGCGCGGCTCTCTGAACCGGCGGCCAACCACATCCTATCGTAAACAATTATTAACTATCTCGCCCGATGGTCTGCAGTGTGCAAAAAAGCTGACAGCACCTTGGGGGGTGGCGGATTTTGTTGACTGGTTTTTCGCTGCGCGTTGCAGCCGTTTGTTTCTCTCGCAAGCACTTGATCGGGGGCGCCCTTGGCGCTGCCGCCGCTCTAAGCGCGTCTCCCGCGGCCGCGCAGGTCATGGAAATCGCCGACGATGGCACGGTTTCAGTCCGTAATGGCGCGGGCGCCTCCAGTTTCGAGGTCGTCACACCCGCGTCCGACAAGATGGTAGATGAGAGCGGCGCACCCGTCGTTCCGGCCTTCGCGTTCACCGCCGTCGCTCCCGCCCCAGTGCCCTCGCAATTCGCCGGTGCCCTGATGCAGGCCGCTGCCGCCAACAACATCAGCCCGACCCTGCTCTCGGCCCTCGTGTGGCAGGAAAGCCGCTGGAACCCGCAGGCGCTGTCCCCCAAGGGCGCGATGGGTCTTGCGCAGCTGATGCCGGCAACCGCGCGCTATCTCGGCGTCAATCCTGCAGATCCCGTCGCAAATCTCCACGGCGGGGCGCGATATCTTCGCCAACTCCTTGATCAATTTGACGGAAATGTGGAAAAGGCACTGGCGGCGTACAACGCCGGGCCCGGCCGTGTCCGCAGCGCTGGGGGTATTCCCGCAATCGCCGAAACCCAGAATTACGTGTCGTCGATCGTGCGCCGCATCGCAGCCAGCTCCGGAGGCAATCAATGAAATCCGTCCGCGGTCTCGCCGCTCTCCCGATGATTCTGACCAGCGCCCCCGCGTTCGCCGCTGCGCAAGACCCGCAGGGGTCGGGCCCGATCGTCAATGCCTTGATGTGGCTGCAGGGTACGTTGCTCGGCAACGTCGCCACCGCTGTCGCGGTCATCGCGGTCGCCATGGTCGGTTTCATGATGCTCACCGGCCGGATGAACTGGCGCTTCGGCGCGACGGTCATCATCGGCTGCTTCATCCTGTTTGGCGCCGGCGCGATTGTCAGCGGCATCCAGGCGGCGTCGGCGGGCTAGGCGCGCGTGGCCATCTCCCGCGCCCCCGTCTTTCGCGCCCTGACCCGGCCGCAGATGTTCGCGGGCGTGACCTACAGCTATTTCATCATCAACGCCGCGGTGACGACGGAAGCGTTCCTCATCACCCGCAGCCTGCTCGCGCTGCCGGTGGCGCTCGCCGTCCACGTGATCGGCTATTTCGCCTGCCTCCGCGAACCGCGGATTTTCGACTTGTGGATCACCAAGGTCAGCCGTTGCCCCCGCACCCGCAATTGGAAGCGGTGGGGCTGCAACAGCTACGCGCCTTGAGAAGGAAGACGTTGAAACCATGACCAAATGGTTGGGACCCGCAGCCTGGAACAAGCGCGAAGCCCGCGGCGGCGATCGCTTGCCCTACGCGCGGCACATCGACGCTTCGACGCTTCGCCTGCGCGATGGCTCCCTGATGCGCTGCATGCGCCTCGCCGGCTTCCCGTTCGAGACCGAGGATGACGAGGTCCTCAACCACCTCCTGGCCGTGCGCGACGTGGTGCTGCGTAGCGCGCTCAATTCCAAGGCCGTGCTTTACCACCATCTGATCCGCCGCCGGGTCGAGGTGGATCTGCAGGCACGCTCGCCCGACGCTTTCTCGGCCGATCTCGACCGCCGCTGGAAGGATCAGCTCAACCAGGAGCGGCTGTTCCTCAACGAGCAGTTCCTGACGATCGTCATCCGCCCGCCGCGCGGCAAGGCCGGTCTTCCGGAGCGGCTCAGCCGCCTCGGTGGCGGCAAACAGGTCGGCGAGCATCTGACCGGCGCCGAAGCGCTGGAACTGGACTCGACGACCGCTGCGCTCAGCGCGGCGCTGCAGTCGTACGGTGTCCGCGTGCTCGGCACCTACGAGACTGAGACGGGCATTTATTCGGAGCCGCTGGAGCTGCTGTCGGCACTCTACAACGGCGAGATGCGGCCGGTGCTCATGCCGCGTCCGGAGCAGGATCTCGGCCAGCATATTCCCTACGCCCGCGTGAGCTTCGGCCTCGACGCGATCGAGGTGAGGGGGCCCGGCCGCCGCGGGTTCGCCAGCATCCTCGGCATCAAGGAATATCCGGATTCGAGCCGCGCCGGCCTGCTGGACTCGCTGCTGCGCGTTCCGCACGAGCTAGTAATCACGGAAAGCTTCGCGCCGATCGAGCGCCAAACGGCGCGTGAGCGGATCGACCTTTCGCTTCGCCGTCTGCGCAGCGCCGACGAAGGCGCTGCGACCGAGCGCGCCGAAATGCTGGCTGCCCGTGACGCCGTTGGCGCGGGTCAGCTGACCTTCGGCGATCATCACCTGAGCCTGCTGGTTCGCAGCCCGACATTGGAAACACTGGAAACCGCGACTGCCGACGCCGCTGCGGCGCTGGCCGACATCGGCGCCGTCGCCGTCCGCGAGGACGTCAACCTGGAGCCAGCCTTCTGGGGTCAGTTCCCGGGCAACGAGCAATATGTCGTTCGCCGCGCACTCATCTCAAGCTCGAACGCGGCCGGTTTCATCTCCCTGCACGGCTTCCCGATGGGCCGCGCGCGCGGTAATCATTGGGGCGACGCGGTCACGACGTTCGAAACAACTAGCTCGACGCCCTACTTCTTCAACTTCCACGAGGGCGACCTCGGCAATTTCACGATCATCGGCCCCTCGGGTTCGGGCAAGACCGTGGTGCTCAACTTCCTCGCCGCCCAGGCGCAGAAGTTCTCGCCGCGCACGATCCTGTTCGACAAGGACCGCGGCTCGGAAATCTTCCTTCGCGCGCTCGGCGGCCGCTACGAACGGATCAATCGCGGCGCACCGACCGGCTTTAACCCGCTGCGCCTGCCGGACGAAGCAGGCAACCGCGCTTTCCTTCGCGACTGGCTGAGCGGCCTGCTCGAAGCCAAGGGCGAGGAAGAGGGCGCCATCGCCAAGGCGATCGACGAAATCTACGCGCACGGCCCCGAGCTTCGCCAGCTGCGCTTCATGCGCGACCTGCTGGGCGGGGGACGCCGCCCGGAGCCGGGCGACCTGCCGTCGCGGCTCGACCCGTTCATTTTCGACGGTGAGCATGCCTGGCTGTTCGACAATCGCGAGGACGAGCTCGACTTCAACAATCGCGTGCTCGGCTTCGACATGACCGAGCTGCTCGAGGACCGCCGCCTTCGCACCCCGGTGCTGCTCTATCTCTTCCACCGCATCGAGCAGCGGCTCGACGGTTCACCGACGATGATTCTCATCGACGAGGCCTGGAAGGCGCTCGACGATCCGTTGTTCGCGGCGCGCATCCGCAACTGGATGAAGACGCTGCGTAAGCGGAACGCGATGATCGGCTTCGCGACCCAGTCGGCCGCCGATGCGCTCGACAGCTCGATCTCCTCGGCGATCGTCGAGCAGACTGCGACCGCGATCTTCATGCCCAACACCAAGGCGCGCGAAGAACATTATTGCCAGGGCTTCGGCCTTAGCGCGCAGGAATTCGAGTTCATCCGCAGCCTGCCGGCGCACAGCCGCTGTTTCCTGGTGCGTCAGGCCAACCGCTCGGTCGTGGTCCGCCTGGATCTCAATGGCATGCCGGATGTGCTGACGGTCCTGTCGGGCCGCGAATCCAGCGTCCGCCGCCTCGACGAGATCCGCGGCGCGGTCGGCAACGATCCCGCCGTCTGGTATCCGATGCTGACCCGCACGCCCTGGCCGGGCTCGCCCGCCAGCGACGATTATTGGCTGGCCGCCGCCGAATGAGTCAGTGCGAGCCTTTTGGCGCCGACGGGCCTGCCGGGATCGCCGACGCGCTGTCGAAGATCGACTGCCTCGCCAATGATGCGACGGCGGTGAGCTTCGGCCGCCTGTTCGGCGCGCACGGCAGTTTCCAGACGGCACTGACAATTATCCTGACGCTCTACATCGGTCTTCTGGCCTTCAACCTGCTCACGGGCCGCTCGGCGCTGCGCCTGTCGGTGCTGACGCCGCGGATGATGACGCTCGGCCTCGTGCTGACCTTCGCGACCTCATGGATCGCCTATCAATCGGTCGTGTGGAACCTCGCCACCGGCGCACCGGACGAGATCGCCAGCGTGCTGGTCGGCTCGAAGGGTAGCGCGACAATGCTGTTCGCGCAGCAACTCGACGGTTTCTTCACCGCCATCTCCGACGCGGCGACCTCGGTGACGCCGGTCAATCCGGCTGTGGCCGCTGCCACTCCGACGATGGCTTCGCCTGCCAATCTGCTGTCGCTCGGCGCGCTTATCATGCTGCTTGGCACCGTGGGCGTGCTGGTCGTTTGCCGGCTCGCGCTCGCCGCGCTCCTGATTATTGGCCCGGTGTTTATCGTGCTCGCGCTGTTCGAGGGGACGCGGGGCCTGTTCGAAGGCTGGCTGAAGAGCGTCGCCATGTTCGCGCTTGTGCCGCTGCTTACCGTGGTCATGGGGAGCGGGGCGCTCGCCGCCATCTCGCCGATGGTCACGGCGCTCGATCAGGCGAACGGCGTCATTCCGCTCCGCACGGCCGTCACCATCCTGACCGCCTCGATCATCTACCTCACGCTGATGATCCTGGTGTTCAAGGTCGCGGGCAACCTGACCAAGGGATGGCGGATCGGCCGTTTCGCGGCAGCGACTCCGGCGAGCCATGCCGCTGCGCCTGTCGCCGCGCATCAGGAGCGCGCGTTTACGCCGTCGACGGTCACGGCCACCAATGCCAACATCACTTCGGATCGCGTCCGCAGCACGGTCGCCAGCATCGAGGCGACGGCCATGAGCAGCCGTCTTCCGGCGCCGGCCATGGCCCGCATCGCGGCTTTGCC
This sequence comes from Sphingomonas flavescens, assembly GCF_030866745.1. Classification (NCBI taxonomy): domain Bacteria; kingdom Pseudomonadati; phylum Pseudomonadota; class Alphaproteobacteria; order Sphingomonadales; family Sphingomonadaceae; genus Sphingomonas; species Sphingomonas flavescens. The sequence goes on from NZ_CP133016.1 coordinate 2,332,969, forward strand.
GGCTTCGGCACCGATCCCGGCGCTTCCGGGGCCGAGCGATGCGCGGGGTCAGATGCGCTACCTTCATCACCGGGTTGCCGGTGCCACCAACAATGTTTCGCGAGAGATTTTTCGATGATCCGCAAGGTTTGTTTCGCCGCGCTTGCGCTCCTGGTTTCGACGGCTTCCGTGGCCGCAACGGACAGCCGCATCCGCTCTGTCGCCTACGATCCGGAGCAGATCGTCCGCATCGTCGGCAAGTCCGGCATCCAGTCGACCATCGAATTTTCGGGCGACGAGAAGATCGAGAATGTCGCGGTGGGCGATTCCTCCAAGTGGCAGATCACGCCAAACCGCCGCGCCAGCCTGCTCTTCGTCAAACCGCTGGCGCAGCACAGCCGCACCAACATGACCGTCGTCACCGACAAGCGGACGTACATGTTCGACCTCGTGGCGGGTGAAGCGTCGGCTTCCGCGGTCTACGCCATGAAGTTCAGCTATCCGAACGAGAAGAAAGCTGAGCTGCCCAAGCCGACGCAGCAGGTTGCCGCAGCAAACACGCGGCCGACCGCAGCGGCGGTCGCGGAGAAGCTGCACTTCGACTGGAAGAGCAACGGCAACAAGGGCCTGCTTCCGGCGCGCGTGTTCGACGACGGCTCGTCGGTCTATCTGGCGTGGGACAAGGAAACGCCGCTCCCCGCGATCCTGACCCAGAATGAGGATAAGCAGGAAGGCCCGGTCAACTATCAGCTTCGCGGCGAATATATCGTGATCACGCCGGTGCCGGCGAACCTGGTGCTCCGCTACGGCAAGCGCAGTGCCGCCCTCTGGCCGACCCGCCAAGTCGTCCCGCAATCGCGCGCCGCCACAGCCGACACGCGCGTTGCGCAGCAGGCACCCGCGCCCGCCCCGGTGGTCAGCGAGGCCGCGCCTCCGCCGGCGCCGCAAGCAGCGCCCGCGGTGAAACTCGCCAACATGACTTCGCTCTACAGCGACAAGGTGACCGACAATGGACGCTAAACGGGTCGTCACTGAGGATCTCGGCAACGGCGCCGTCCGCGGCCCGTGGGAAGATCCGGTTCGCAGCTCTCTTCCGGCGATCGTCCCGCAAACCGATCCCCGGCTCGAGATCGACGAGCAGGCGCTCGTCATCGCCAGCCAAAATGCATACCCCGTCGTCGCGCGCCAGAAGAGCCGGAAGGATAGCCTGGGTCTGGCAGCGGGTGGAGCCGTGGCCTTGGTGCTCGGGGCGGCAACTTTCATGTCGCTGAGCTCGCATCGCAGCGGACCAGCGACCGCTCCGGCGGTGACCACGGCTAAGCCAACTGCCTTGGCGCCGGCTGTGCCAGGCGCAGCAACGATCCCCGGGCGCCCCCTTGGCCTGCCAGTCGAGCCGGGCGCTGTGCCGACGATGGCTCCGCAGCCGATGCCAATGGCCGGCGCGAACCCAATGCCGGGTTCGATGCCCATGCCAGGAATATCTCCGCAGTCCGCACCGGTCCTCGTCTATGACGGGAGCGGGTCTTCAGCTGCTACGACAGGCGCCGTCATGAATGGCGCTCGCGATGTCAGCGGCGCCCCGGCATTGCTTGCGGGCGGCGCGGCCGCTGCCGGGGTGGTCGGCGATAATAGTTCAGCGCGGTCGAGCCGTTTGGTCGAGCCGGCGAGCACGGTCGTCCAGGGCACGCTGATCCCAGCCGTTCTTGAAACCGCGATCAACACCGACGTTCCCGGATACGTCCGCGCGGTCGTCAGCCAAGATGTGCGATCATTCGATGGTACTCGAGTGCTAATCCCGCGCTCTTCACGCCTGATCGGCGAGTACAAGGGTGCGACGCAGGCGGGCCAACGCCGGGCATATCTCATGTGGACCCGACTCGTCCGTCCGGATGGAGTTTCTGTAGCCTTGGCCTCGCCCGCAGCGGACTTCGCCGGTCAGGCTGGCGTTGGCGGCCAGGTTAACAGCCATTTCTTCTCGCGCTTCGGCTCAGCGATTCTGCTCTCCGTGTTGGGCGGCGCTGGTGGCTTGATGAGCGGAGGAGCCTCGACGGTCGTCGTGGGCGGCGGCTCAAGCGCAGCCTCGGCTGCCATTCAGCAAAGTGGCAACCGCGGCCCGACCATCAGGGTTCGCCAGGGTGAACCGATTCGCGTGTTCACCGCGCGGGATCTCATCTTCCCTGAGGGCGCCAACGGGTGAGCGTTACCGCGCTCCCGACAAACAGGCGCGACGGGATCGACCCGTTTCTCGACGCGTATTTAGAGCCGTTCCGTGCCTGGTTGGCGCAGGATGACGTCACGGAAATTCTCGTGAACCGGCCGGGCGAGGTCTGGGTCGAGCAGCGGGGCAAGATGACCCGTCATGCGTCCGACAAGGTCGACGACAATCTCCTGCAGCGCTTGGCTGAACAGGTGGCCAGGGTCAGCAACCAAGGCATCAGCCGCGAGCGGCCATTGCTGGCAGCGATGCTGCCCAACGGCGCCCGCGTCCAATTCGTCGCTCCTACGGCGACAAGAGCGCACTGGGCACTCGCGATGCGTCGGCATTGTCTTTTGGATTTGCCGTTGGACGCGTACGCGACGGGGCCATTGAAGCCGCAAGCCGTCGAGACGAAGATTTCAGCCGAGGAAGACCCTGTGGGCTTTCTCCGGCAGGCGGTCAAAGATCGCAAGACGATCCTAATCAGCGGCGGTACTTCCACCGGCAAGACCACTTTCCTAAACGCCATGCTTCGTGAAGTTCCGGTTGAGCAGCGCGTGATCGTTGTCGAGGACACCGCCGAAGTTCAGCTGCACGGCCCCAATGACCTCGGTTTGATAGCGGTAAAGGGCGAGCTAGGTGAGGCGCTCATCAACACTGATGACTTGCTGCAGGCCGCGCTACGCCTGCGGCCAGATCGTATTCTCCTAGGCGAGCTTCGCGGCAAAGAGGCGGTCAGCTTCCTGCGGGCAGTGAATACTGGTCACCCTGGGTCGTTCAGCACCATCCATGCTAACTCAACGAGCGGTGCACTTGAGCAACTGTCGCTAATGGTGATGCAATCGGGTCTCGGTCTCTCGCGATCGGAGACGATTGAGTACGCACGGTCTGTGATCGACGTCGTAGTTCAGCTTGGCCGCGATGGACCGGATCGCAAAATAGTCGCGATCGACGAGCTCGCTGCCGCTTAGTTGCGGACGGCGCGTTCCGACCGATTGGGGATGATTTTCGCGGGCACGCCAATCGCGGTGTGTCCCGGCGGCACATCCTTTGTCACCACCGCATTGGCGCCGATACGAGCGCCGTCGCCAACATGAACTTTGCCTATGATTTTTGCGCCTGCGCCAATGTAAACGCCGTTCCCGATACTTGGCACTTCGCCCTCGCCGATCATGCCAATGGTCACCTGCTGCATTATCATGCAGTCATCGCCAACGACAGCATCTTCATGGATCACGACGCCGTTGGGATGCGGAAGCTGCAACCGTTGACCAAGCTTCGCGTGCGGGGAGATGTCGGAGTGTGTCAGGAAACTCCATCCGACGTGTCGCAAGCGAGCAAGCCGCCGCAACATCTTGTAAACGAGGCCGCTCTGGCTTCGGTAATGGCGATATGCTTCGCCGCTAGCTAAGAGTCTTCGGGTAAAGCTGGTCATGAGGCTTCAAAGGCTATCCGCTTAGCCTCGCCCATGTCTTGCGGTACCAGCGTGGAAATTTCGTCGAGCATGTCATACCGACGACGGTACATAGATCGTTTTTTTGGTGCGACTTCTTCCAGCTCGCGGCGCTTCGAGCTTATGGGCAATTCATATGACGAGCTAGACGATCGCACTGCTCCGCGATCCTCCCAGATTTCATTATAATTGAGGCCGCCGCTGGCGCCGCCGTAATATGCGTGGCGAGATATTTTCGCTTCGTCGGCGACTGCATCAATGCGTGCGATATTGAGCTTAGACGCCAGCTCTCGGAGCATTTCTATAATGAGGTCGCGCGGGCGTACACCGTTAAAATCCTTGGTAAGGTCGCGATAGGTCGACAAGATGTCTTTGTCTTGCCGGCCTTGAATACTGCCGACAAATATCGAGGGGACAGGATTTAGGTTTATTGAGAAAGTGAGGGTGAAAGCCCGAAAATCGTTCTTGAACAGACTGACTGTCAAATGGCCCTCACGCGATAGCCAGCGAGGTCGATCAATTATGATCCTCGTGCCCTCGCTGAACTTATGCAGGTCAGCGACCACCAGCTTTTCATCCGGCTTCAACCAAAGGCCGGGGATCGACCTTATCGCCTGCAGATGGGCGGCAATCCGTTCAAAGCGGGTTTCCGGGCTCCAAGCGGCGCACTGATAAGGCGCCAACAGGAAACCCAACGTTTCCGGCCACTCTTGGATTAGGCTCCCTAGCGGTGACGCGGGATCTTCGCTTTGTAGATCCTTGGCGAGCTTCCGATGACGGGCGGCAGCTAGCGCGAACTTGGCGCGCCACTTGAGGTCAGGGTCGACGTCCTTGCTGACGCCCCAAGCCCAGCCGATCACCCGAATAACCGATGGGCGAAGCGCTGCAGGCGCGGCGGGACCCAATCATTGACCAAATGGTGTCGCCTTATCCGCCAGTCCGCTTTGTCGGTGCTGCCGGGTCGAGCGCGGAAATTCGTCGTTCGCTTTGGCAGAGCCACAAGACCTTCCTCGGGCGCCGAGTAATAATACGTGGCAATCGATCGCCGCGAGCGCTCCGGTGGACAGTTCAGAGGATCAGGGTGTCCATGGAAACTATCTAGGTCCGTGTTGAAAATCACCGCTCGCCCAAAGATAGGGCTGACCCGGACCGCGCAGCGTTGCATCTGCTTATCCCAGAGTTCGAGCTGTCCCCCGTATTCGTCGGGCCAATCGTCATTGAGATATATGAGCAGATTTAATCGTCGCTGGACTTTCAATCGGTCATTAACATTGAAATCCGCGTGCACTCCCAAGTGACCACCGCGTTTCGTCTCGTGCAGGCCTCCACCTTCAAATCGGGGATCGGGTATCAAGCCGGTAATGCCCGTGAGTTCTTCTAAGAAGCTCAGAAACGCGCGGCTATTCAATTCAGCGAATAGATTACGGATGACACCTGAATCTATTGTGTTTGGCTCGAACTGGAACTTTAGCCTTTCCTGCTCGCGGTCGAAGAAGTCCTTATTCCTGTTGGACGGGAATTCGCCGAGGACCGCTCGAAGAGGTTCAGCCTCCATGAAATTGTCGATGACGATGTGCGGGAACGGCTCAGCATTCCGATACTTTTCCGAAAGGGACCGCCCGAAACTCAAGCATTCTTCTTCGTTGAACGCGAGATATCCGCCTGTTTTAGCGAGGTGTAGCATATCGGGCATTGTACAGTTCGGCCTTGGCAAGCCAAGTGGTCAGGCCGCGCGGGGGAGCATCTGTCACGGAGAGGGACGCCTAAGATTGAACTGTTACAGATATGTAGACGCGTGACGGCTTGGGCGACAAAGATTGGCCCGTGAAAGCTGCCAATGGACAAATGGGCGGAGCAATTAGCCGCGTTTGCGCGATCATCGTCAATTACCGGACGCCCGATCTGACGAAGCGGTGCGTCGAAGCGCTGGAGGCGGAGAAGAACTCTCTTCCAAATTTGACGGTCATCGTCGTTGACGGTCATTCGATGGATGATTCAGTTGAGATTCTGGCTGCCTTTTGTTCGTCACCCAAACGCAATGAATGGGTGAGATTTTTGCCCTTGCCGATCAATGGAGGTTTCGGCTGGGCGAACAATCAGGCTATCTTGATTGCAGCGAAGGAAACGCCGGCTCCCGAATTCATTTACTTGATTAATCCGGATGCGACGGTCGAGCCTAATGCGGTGGTATCGCTTGCAGCCTATTTGAATGCCCATGCCGAAGTTGCTGCGGTCGGGAGCCAGATGCTCAATTCCGATGGCACTACCTCAGGTAGCGCATTCAACTTTCCAACCGTTCGTGGAGAATTCGGAAGAGCAGCAAGGACAGGCTTGGTCGAAAAAGTGCTACGGATACCCCCGATCTCCGTCGCAGCGACTCAAGCCAGGTATGTCGATTGGGTGACAGGCGGAAGCGTGATGCTTCGGCTAAGTGCCTTGCGAGAAGTCGGCCTCTTCGATGAAGGCTTTTTCCTCTACAACGAGGAAGTCGAATTGATGTGGCGCCTTAAAAAGCACGGCTGGCGTGTAGCCACGGAACCTTCGAGCCGCGTCCTACACATGGGCGGCGCAGCAACTGGGGTTGGTGGAGTCAACCCGGACGTGAAGCTTGGGAAACGATTACCGCGCTATATCTTTCGATCGAGGTCACGGTTCTTCGGCCTTACTAGAGGCCTAGAGGGCGCGACCGCCGCTTACCTAGCTTGGACCGCCGGTAATTTGTTTTGGTGGATGCGGCGCTTCCTCGGATTGGCGAAGGGAGCGCCGATCGATCATCAGTTGCGCGACCACCTTCGTGCCGCTTTTCCTCGAATTCATGATGCGGAGCCTAGCATCGCAACGTTGGCCAGCCACCCGGGACAACCTCCTGCCTGGATGATAAATCGATGGCAGTGAGCGGTAATCGTATTGTTGCGGTCGTAATCGGCCGGAATGAGAGCAAATCATTACAACTCAGCCTCGGCTCTATCCAGAGTCTCGGCCTGCCCGTGGTCTATGCTGATTCCGGTTCGGTAGACGACAGCCCTGGCATTGCGAAAAGACTTGGTGCGGAAGTCGTTGAGCTGTCGAGCGATCGCCCTTTTTCCGCCGCTCGCGGACGCAACGAGGGGCTGGCCTTGGCGCTGACAAGGTGGCCGGAAGCCGAATTTGTCATGTATTTGGACGGAGATTGCACGCTCCACAGCGCTTTTCCCGAAGCGGCGATGGACGAGTTTGATCGTGACGCGAAACTTGCGATCGTGACCGGCCATCTGACGGAGAGAAATCCACAAGCTTCGCTCTACAATCGACTTTGCTCGATCGAATGGCGCTCCCCAGCAGGGCGGATCGAGAATATGAACGGCTTAGGTGGTATCATGATGGCTCGCGTTGCCGCTCTGCGCGAAGTCGATGGTTTCAATGAGATTGCCATAGCGGGAGAGGAACCGGATCTCGGCGCACGTCTCAGCCTGGCCGGCTGGAAATTGCTTAAGATTGATTGTCCGATCGCGACCCATGATGCGGATATGATGCATTTCGGTCAGTGGTGGCGTCGGGCAGTGAGAGGTGGCCACGCGATCGCTCATCGGTACGATCGCCACGGCACAAGCCCTATGCGCGATGGACGGCGCGAGGTTCTCAGCGATCTTTTTTGGGGGTTGGTGCTGCCGCTGTCAGCCATAATTCTTCTTTGGCCAAGCCATGGGATCTCACTGCTGCTTTTGGCCGGGTACGGGCTGCTGTATCAGCGGGTCCTAAGGCATTATCACGCGACAGGACTAAGTTCGGACGATGCGCGACTTGTGTCGAGATTTACGATCTACAGCAAATTTGCGCACGTCGTAGGTATCGTTCGCTATCTGCGCGCTCGGCTATCGGGCCAGTACAGGATCATCGACTGGAGGTGACCTGCCGAAAGATTATTGAGCATTCTCAGCGATGAGTTGAGCGTTCCGACTGGCATCGTGCATTGCCAACACGCGCGCGCGCCCAATCTGGCCCATGGAAAATAGATCGTCCGTCGAAGTTTCCAGAGCAGATTTCATGGCGTTGACGAGTGCCTCCTCCGATCCGGCGGGTATGACCCATCCGCACGTTTGGTCGACGAGCTCAGGAATGCCGGCGATCGACGTCGCGATGACCGGACGGGCGAGGGCGAGAGCCTCCATGATCACAACCGGCAATCCCTCGGCAAAGCTCGGCAGGACAAATGCGCGGGCGGATTGCAGCGCTTCTTGAATTTCCTGTGAGGAGCACGAACCGGCAAGTTTGATTGTTTGCTCAAGACCTCGATTTTTGATTTCGCTATCGATCTGCTCCCGCAATTCTCCGTCACCGATTAAGGTGAGCGAGAAAGACTTACCGTCTCGTTGCAGTCGTTCGCAGGCAGAGATGAGCAGCGGTAAGCCCTTCTGAGCCGACAGGCGAGCGACGCAGACAAAGCTTTTGGTATCATCGGGGAGGGGGAGCGGCTGTCTAACCAGAAACGAGGCATCAAGTCCGCAACGCACAATCTTAATCTTGGGCCAATCCGCCAGGTCAGCCCATCGTTTCAACTGGGCGGAGCCGAAACTGCTGATTGCCGCCACGAATTTTGCACGCCTGATTTTTTCCGTCAGGGATAGACCAACTGGAGCATCAAACTCATCCGGGCCATGCACGGTGAAGCTAAAAGGTGGGCCTCCCCAAGCCTGCGCGATAGTAGCTACGGCAGCCGGGTTGGTCCCGAAGTGAGCATGGAGATGCTCGATATCGTATTTACTCATTCGTCGGAGCAGCCACGCGGCTTCAGCCCAGTAAGCTAGGTGACGAGCTTTCTGCTTGAGTCCCGAACTGCTCAGGCAATAGGCTGTGTTTAGCGATCTGAGGCTAAGTATTGGCCGAGTCACGATCAGTCTTACCGCTGAAAGCAGAACATCGAATTTGTTGCTAAGCGCGGCTTCGGTGATTTCAGCCTCGCGGAGATCTTTGGAATCTTTGAGCGTGCCGTGTGGGCGCAGGCTGAAACGCCAAACTTCATGACCCGCAGCTTCCAGGCCTTCAATTTCGCGGCGAACGAAAGAGTGGCTGATGGCCGGATAAACATTGCACAGATAGGCTAGGCGCAAGATCGCTCCGCGTGTCGATGGTCGGCGCGTATACTGAGGAAGCTCAGTGGAGAAGTAAAAGGCCGAGCTTAGATATGCCCGCCGGACAGTGCCTTAGCCACCAAATGCGGCTTGTTACGCGCGTTGAGCTTGTTGCGCAGATTTTCGACGTGGCGTTCCACTGTGCGGGGGGCGATGCCGAGCTCTACCGCGCATTGCTTGGATGACAGGCCTCGGGCAATGCACTGCATCACTTCCCGTTCGCGCTCCGAGAGCGTCACGAAGTCTTCCTGTTGTCCCAGCTGGTTCACCATTCACCCCTTAGTGGGTCGTCCTGAGTAATTTTCTCCTAGTAGGCCTAGTTACCTAGGCATTACAGGTCGTTGAACCGCGCTGTGTCACTTCAGGACACGAGGTCTCCGTTCTTGGCTGAAAGCGATGCCACTTTTCCAGGCCGCGCTCTCACAGCTGCCAAATCGATGTACAAATTTACGTAGGGAAATTTCAGTCGACTTCTCGGCTTGTGGTTAACTAAGAATTATTGCGAATCGTTAAAAAAGCGTTTATCCGCAACTTACTTCGAACTGGTCGGTCAATTGTCGACGAGTCGTCGTGGCGGGGGCCGTCACCTTCAGTTGCATCTGGTGATGGCGGATCCCCTTCAGGGGCAAGAAAGGGATTTCTATGCGACGTGTACTATTGGCAGCACTTGCGACTGCAGCGATTGGGATGGCCACCTCCGCCAATGCTGCGGGGACGCTGACAACTGCAACCAGCAACCTCAACACGCACATCCAGGCGCAGGGTGCAGTTGCCGGTGATCCACTCTCGACCATTAACGATGCGTTGTCGGTATATGGAACGACCGGCATCACTTCTTCCGACGTCAAATTTACTGGCGATACCGCGATCCACATTACGGACGGCGGCGGCTTCGCCTTGATTCGTGACTCGAACCAAGACGATGCGACGCTTTTCAAAATGCTCGTGATCGATCCGAATCTGAATTTCACCGCACTGCAATTCAGCGCTTCGCTGCTAACAGCATCGAATATCCTCGTGCAGTATTCGACGGTTGCGGGTGGCGCGAACAATTGGATTAACGCGATCATGGGCGCGGATAATCCCCCGCTCCAAGGTGTTTCCAATCCGATTGGGCAGAATGCGAACACGAACAAGGACTATACGCTGACCGCAACGGGCGGCGATATCTTCACCGCGGTCCGCATCAGCACCTGCGCCGGAACTACGATTGCGACCTGCACGCCGGGCACTGGTGGTGGTTTCCAGTACATCAAACAGAATTCGATCACTCTGGCTCCAGGCGCTGTTCCGGAGCCCGCTACCTGGGCGATGATGCTGCTTGGTTTTGGCGGGATCGGCATGACCATGCGTCGCAAGCAGCGCCGCACCGGCGCGCTGATGCAGGTCGCATAAGCTAGACTGAACAGTGTAATCCTTGCGGCCCGGCTTATCACCGGGCCGCATTTTTTTGTCCGCTTCGCCAGCGATGTTAGTGCTTTTGCCTAACAGCCTGCTGCGGCGGCCCCGACGCGGAGGTCATTCTTTCCAAGCGGCGAAACTTTTTGGCCGCCGGCCGCAGAGCAATCGACCGCTTGCCTAGCTTTCTTCGCTGCCGAAGTCGGCGCTGGTCCGCCGAGAAGGAGCGTGCTGGTATTGGTGTCTGCCACTAGCGGCGAAACGGGTACCGGAGCAGCTTTCTCGACGTCCTTGATCCCGCTCGTGACGCCGTCGTCCATCAGCGTGCTCGCAAGATCCTCAGGCACAGTCGGTGGGGTGCTCACCAGCGACTCGTCGGGTTTCGGTGGGAGCAGGGGCTCGTGACCTGCATAGCGTTGAGAGAACGCATTTCCGTCGCCATAGGCCCCGCGGAGCCGATAGAAGATGTGCCGGCCGATCTGCACCGTCTTGTCCAGCGAGTCCGCCCAATAGGGGACGACATAATCGGCATGATAGTGCGTGGCGTGCCCCACCGGCGCGAACACTTTGCCGGCCAAGGCTTCCTGAGCGATCTTGCGGGACCTGTTCCACAGCGCCGCTGCGGGCGGGCGGAGCAGTGAGCCATCGCACGTGAAAGTGAACTGGCAACCGGTTGCCCGTTCCGACCCTTGATAGATCACACCACAAACGCTCGCGGGGTATCCAGGGTGACGCATGCGGTTAAGGACGATTTGGGCCACCGCCCGGCCGCCGTCCGTTCCTTCGCCGGCGGCTTCGTAATAGACTGCCTGCGTGAGGCACGTCAGTGCCCGGTCCGCCTCGTCCGCCGCGACCTTAAGCACAAACTTGCGCGCCGCGGAGTCCGGTCGGTTCACGAACGGACGCTCCGCATTTTCGCGAGCCGCTTCTTCGGGCGTGATGGGCCGGACAAGATCGGGGGGTGGAAGACCGACGACGGCCTGCGCTGCTGCAGCCGGTGGCAGATCCGTCCGACTTGTTGACCTTGCGCCCGAATCGCCCAACGACGAGAGCGTTAGATAGATGGTCCAGCCCACAAACGCGACCGCCACCAGAGATGTCGTCACCACGAGCGGCTTGCGCCAGCGCAAGGTGCGCCCATGCCGCGAGTGAATTCCGGGCCTTTCAAGCAGAGGCACGGTCAAGAGGGTGCCCAACGCAAGAATATGGGTATGATGCGGAGGCCCTCGACCAGGTAGCGTTTCCACAGTCGACGCGGACTTCCTGCAAGTCGATAAGCCCATTCAAGGCCCACTGACTGAAGAAAGCGCGGCGCCCGCTTTTGGCTTCCGGTGACAAAATCCAGGCCAGCTCCGATGCACAGGCCGAAGCCACGCGCGGACGGGTGTTGGCGAACCTCGTGAGCTATCATTTCCTGCTGTGGGCTGCCGACCGCGATCAAGGTGAATCTCGCGTTTGACGAAGCAACGAATTCCGCAGCCTTCGTTCTAGCTTCGGCGTTCGTGCGTAAACCCATCGGCGGTTCATGATGAACCACTCGGATCGCCGGGTACATGGTTCTGAGTTTCGCGACCGCGACACTGCTACCGCCCACGACAGCTATAGTGTCGCCTGGATGGATAAGATCGTCGAAGAGCGCCTGGCAGAGATCGCTTCCGCGTACCAACTCAAGTTTCACGCCGCGCAGACGGGCAAGCATCCGGAGTATTTGACTGTCGCATACGCATAGATCCGCGGACGCCCAACTGTTCATCAGGGATGGCTGCCGATGCAGCAGTACGACGTGATCCACGTTCGGTGTGACAACGTACCGGTACGGGCTTTCAGATGTCGCCTGGCGTAACACGTCCTTCACGGCTTCAAAGTTGAAGCCGTCGAAATTCACGTCCAGGAAGTTGACCGGCTCAGTAAGCATCTTTGTCGAACAGCACGGCGCGGACGGTGGCGAGCAGGATCCACATGTCCAGCCAGAAAGACCAGTTGTCGACATAGTGCTTGTCGAGTTCCACGCGGCGTTTGGCACGTTCGATCGTCCGAACCTCGCCGCGGAGGCCTTTGACCTGAGCGTAGCCCGTGATGCCAGGTTTCACCCGATGCCGTCCGGCGTAGCCACGAACGGCATCGTGATAGAAGCGGTCGCCGACCATCATCTCGGTGCCGTGCGGCCGCGGGCCGACGAGCGACATACTGCCCTGCAAGACGTTGAATAGCTGCGGCAACTCATCGATGCTGAGACGGCGCAGCCATTTGCCAACGGGCGTAATGCGGGGATCGTCTTTCGTAGTCGTCTGCCGGGCACCGATGTCCGTCATGTGCGTGTACATTGTGCGGAACTTGAACACGCGGATGGTCTCGTTGTTGAAGCCGACGCGCGGCTGCACGAACAGGATCGGACCCGGGCTGGTGAAGCGGATCAGCAGCGCAGCGAGGGCGAGGATCGGCGATAATAGAATAATCGCGACGACGCTGAAGACGAGATCCTCAGCCCGTTTCATCACCTGACTCATGTCGCGGAAAGGGCGCTGCCAAAGGGTCAGGACCGGCACCGTGCCTAGCAAGTTGACGCTGTAGTTCGGTGCGAGTTCGATGGCTTGGGCCGGAATCAATGACACGTCGACGGCGACTTCGCTCAACCCTTCGACGATCTGCTCGAGCCGCGAGGTGGTGAAATTGGCGCCGCTGATGAGAACCTGATCAACTTCTCCGTCGCGGGCGAGATCACACAATCTGGCGAGGTCTCCGAGCATTGGCAGACCTTCGAGCTTCGTCTCTCGCGCGCGATCGTCCGCAATGCCGACGAAGCGAAGATGTGGAAATTTGAGAGATTCAAGCAGTTGCCGGGTGAGGGCTACTGACGCAGGATCGGCTCCGTAGAAGGCGATGCGCTGTTCGATCTGACCACGCTCGGCAAGGCGGGTGATGAGCCGGTGGAGAAGTGGTCGCGATACCGAAAGCGCAAGGACCACCGTTAAAAGGAAGAGTAAGGCGATGCCCCGCGAATAGTCTTCGACGAGGCCGCCTTGCCAGATCAGCGCCGAGGCAATCAGACTGCTGATGACAGCATCGAACGTCGTGTCGCTGCTGTCACGCAAGTCGAGCAAGCTGCGGCGATAGGCTTGGCGCGACAGTCGGATCAGCAGGAAGCTGCCCAGCATGAGAATGAACGCCGTCACGTGCACCGAAACGGCGTAGTTCGAGGAACGGACGAGGGAATATGCCGTGAGCGCGAGCGGAACGCTGAAAACAAAACAGAGAATGTCGGTTAGCAGGTAGAGCGTGCCGACCACGTTCGATGTGAACCGGATGCGTCGTCGGCCGCGGGAGGGTGCGTTCGCGATGGTAGGTGGGACCTGATTTTCCGCAGGCACCAGACTTTGCTTGTCCACCATACGCATCACGCGAAGCCTCTACTTAGGTTCGCGTCGCGCTGGCGGGCGAATTCATCTTGCAACTCCTGGGTCGCATTAGCATCGCCCCGGCGCGTTGCCAGCAGCGCATTGAAAATCGATTGGTTCGCGGGAATGTCCTGAAAAGCTGCCCACAAGGTGCGTTCGGCCCAGGGCTTGTTATCGGCGGCCATAAAACTCTTGGCGAGGAGCAGCCGCGCATCAGCGTCGGCGGGCACGACCGTGACCAGCTTCTGGGCATCCTTGACCGCTGCATTCGCATTACCTGTGCGTAGGAACAGGTTCGCGCGACCCTCAAGCGCAGTTGCGTTTCCAGAATCAAACGCAAGCACGGCATCGAACCGCTGTCTCGCCTCTGCGACCTTTCCGGCGCGTCCCAAGGCATCCGCCGCGACGGCATTCGCCTCGGCATTGGCAGCCGAGATGGGCATCGTGGCCAGCGGTGCCGCGAGCCGAAAAGCATCCTGTGGCGCGCCCCAGAGGCTGAGGTAGCGGGCATACACCATTTGCTGTGCGGGACCTGCATTCGCAGCAAGCTGCCGGGCCTCAGCCAGTCGCTGCGGTCCCGCCCAGTCGCTATCCCAAACGTCGAGAACCGACGCGATCAGGACTGGCAAGCTGGCCGGCTTCAATAACTGCGACGACGCCTGCCGTGCCAACGGTGCATTGTCCGATCGCAAGGCAGCCCTGATTAGCATCAACAGATTGTCTTGGTCCCCCGGCGCCACCGAAGCCAACTTTTGAGCCGTGGCGGCCAGTTGCGGCCAATCGCCGTTTCGCTCGTACAGACGCTCAAGCAAGCGCATGCTGCCGGCATCGGACGGTTGGGCTTCGATCTGTTTTTCAAGCAGGACTGCAGCATCGTTGCCGCGGCCCAACCCGATCAGGGCCCGCCCCTTGAGGACCGTTGCCGACGGGTCGAGCGGCATTGTTGCTAGCAGGGCATCGCTAGCCTCGAGCGCCTTGTCGAATTGAGATTGCGCAATCGCCGCCCATCCGCGCGTCAGCTTTACCCAAGGATCGTCCGGCGCCAAAACTTCGAGCTCGGAAGCTCGACGTTGGGCAAGCTCGAGGTCGCCACCCTTCAAGGCTAGCTGCGTTACGGCGCGCACCAGGTCCGGGTTGCGCCGGTCAAGCTCATAGGCGCGCGTGAAGGCGTAGTTGGCCTCGCCGAAACGGCCCGCGTTCAGTTCAAGCTTGCCCAGTTCCGTCCAGTACTCGGGGACATCATCCTTGGCGGCCACGAGCTTGAGCAGCGCTTTGCGAGCCGCGGCCACATCATTGGCGGCGGCAGCAGCCTGATAATCGTTCATCGCCGCCTGCGCCTTGCGGTCAGACGTGTCACAACCGGACAATGCCCCGAGCAGGCATAGGCAAGCGACAGCGCGCGTTATAAAGGCATTCGGCAAGAACAAGATTGGCTACCTCGAGGCCGGGATTATCCTTTTTTAAATTTAACAAGACAATACAGTGGGTAGGCACGTGCCCCATCGGCAGGGTAAGTTGAGTGCGGATGTTTCAGAAAGGGACGCGTAGTGATTAGACAGGCGCTAGCGCTAATGATTGGGCTGCTGATGGTCGGCTGGAGCGCGAGCGCAGCTGCGCAGGCGCGCCCGGCGCCCGCTGCCGCACAAGCGTCCGCCTATCGGATCAATCCGGGTGACGAGCTAGAGATCCTCGTCTGGGGTGACGAGCGGCTGCAGCGCAGTGTGCTCGTTCTGCCTGATGGCACATTCGCATTCCCGCTGGTCGGGCAGGTGACTGCTATCGGACGCCTGCCGAGCGAAATCGAGCGTCAGATCACTGTGGGCTTACAACCGCAGTACAAGGGGCCGGTCCCCCAGGTCACCGTCTCGGTGAAGAAGGCCAGCGGTTATCAGTTCTCGGTCATCGGCAAAGTGCGCGGTCCAGGCACTTTCACCCCAGGCCGTTACGTCAATGCGCTCGAAGCGCTGGCAATTGCGGGAGGACCCTCGGAATTCGCCAATACGAATGGCGCACGCATCATTCGCAAGGCGGGCGACCGTCTTTTCGTGGTGCCTGTCCGTATTGGAGACGCACTGCGCGGCGACACTGCACGGATTAACCAGACCGATCTGCCGCGCATCGAAAGCGGCGACACATTGGTGATACCCTAATGGGTGCGCTCGTTGCCGTTGCGTTGGCCGCCCAAGCGACCACAGTGCAGCCATCCCCGCCGCCCAGTTCGGCACCGCCGGCCGCCGCCTCGACGGCCGAGCCCATCTCCCGCGGAACGATGACTTACGTCGATCTGGAGGCTGGCGCCGGCTATTCGACCAATCCGACGCTTAGCATCACCGACGCCAAAGGTGCCGCTTTTGGGCGTCTGTCCGCCCGGGCTGTGCACACCCGGATCACGGATCGCACGACCACTGTTTTGACAGGGTTCTTGCAAGGCCAATTTTATACGCGTGGGCAGTCATCTCAGAAGACGGTCAATTTAAGCGCGAGCCACGATGCGCGCGTGAGCGAGAAGCTTCGCGTATTTGGCGACGCCTCACTGGGCTACGACGAGGGCGGGCAGTACGATAACCGCGTCTTCAGCGCACCGAATGTTCCTCTCCCGCCCGGCGTCATCCAGCCGCCGATCGTGATTGGGCCGGGGGGGGGATTTCTTTTCCGTTAGCTCCAAGTCGTATTCCGCATCAGCGCATATCGGCGGCCAGCTTGCGATTAGCGCGCGCGACTTCTTGACGGCTTCCACGGGTCTCAATCACCTGGTCACCAAGAATGGGGCGTTCGACACCCGCTACACGACGATACCCGTATCCATTGGTTGGGATCGGCAGTTGTCGACCCGGACCACGGTCGGCGCGCGCGTGGCGGCGTCCTACACAGACTACAATGGACCGGTGAACATTCGGACCGTATCGCCGCAGTTCACCATTCAGTCGCTGCTGTCTGAGCGTTTGTCTCTCAATGCAGCCGTTGGCGTGGCATTCTCTCGGACGGACAATGGGATCACGACGCGGCGATCGACAGGTCCTTCGGGGAATGTCTCGCTGTGCTGGCGTGGCGAGAAGGATAATATGTGCGCCGACGCGTCGATTGATCAGCAAACGGCAACGGCAGCTGGTCCGGCCAAGAGTGTGTCGGTCGGCGTAAATTACTCTCGGCGGCTCGATGCGGATCAGACGCTTGCGTTCTCGCTGAGCGCAAGCCGCTATTCAAACCCGGTACTGGTGACGAACGTCTATTCCTTCAGTCGCGCGACCTACCTCCGCGCAGCCGCAGATTACTCGCGCCGGATCGGCAATCGACTCTTTGCGGGCGCAACCTTGGCGGGGCGTAAGGTCGGTCAAACTGGACCAGATCCAAAGGCCGATTTCAGCGGGTCCCTCTACATTCGCTACCGATTGGGTGACATTCGATGAGCGATATCGAGCTCACTGAACGCGAAGGCAATTCGGGATGGATGATCAACCATCTACCGATCATGCTTTGGCAGCGTCGCTATCTGGTGCTGGCCTGTATGGTTGCGTTGCTGCTTGCCGGCATCGTCGCGGCGTTCGCTTTGCCACGAACTTATCGGTCAACGGCGACCTTGCTCGTGCAGTCGCAGGATCTACCGGAATCTATCGTTGCAGCTCCTGAGTCCGGGGAGGTCGAGCAGCGCATCGCCCGAATTCGCGAGCAAGTCCTAAGTCGCGGTGACCTGATCCAGCAGATCGAGCAAAATGACCTGTATCCAGAGGAACGCCGGTCGAAGCCGCTGTCGACGATCATTGAAAAGATGCGTCATTCGACGTCAGTCGCGGCGCTATCGAGCGACATCGGCCAGCAGTCGGGGTCGAAGAACAACACGATCGCGATCGGGATGAGCTTTGACTACACGGATCCAGCCAAGGCCCAGGCCGTCCTTCAGAGTTTTGTCACAAAGTTCCTTAGCATGAGCAGCGAGGACGTCGAAGATCAGGCGACCCTGACCGTCCGCTTTCTGCAGGATCAAGCCAACAAGCTTCAGGCGCAGATCTCGTCGATCGAGGGCGAGCTCACCTCGCTCAAGGCCCGCAACGGCGCAGCGCTCGCCAACAGCGGTGCGCCACCACTAATTGATACCGGCAGCTTCAGCGCGCAAATCACCTCGCTTCAAAACGAGAACCGGCAGTTGATGCTTCAAAGCCGTCGGCCCTCTGCGGGCAGCAGCCCGCTGGCTGCGGCGGAGGCGGCGCTCGCATCGGCGCAGGCTCAGTATTCCGATACTCATCCGGATGTCGTCGCGTTGAAGGAGAGAGTGGCTCAGCTTCGCCGATCGCAGCAGACTACCAACGACTCCTCGATGATCGCCGAGCAAATTGCAGCCAACAACGCCGCCATCCATCAATTGATGGGGCAGCGCGATGCAGCGCTCTCGCGCGCGAACGCAGCCATGGCCGGCCAGTCGCGCGCACCGGCGATCATGGAACAGGCGATGCAACTGGAAAACCGGGCGTCGACTTTGCGCACTCAGTACCAGCAGGTTTCCGAGAACCTCTTGAAAGCGCAGAACAGTTCCCGGATGGCGACTGAGCAGCGCGCCGAGCGGCTTTCGCTTGTCGAGCCGGCAAGCCTTCCGGACAGCCCGGCATCGCCGAATCGACTTCTGCTGATTGCCGGCGGCGCAGCTGCCGGACTTGGTCTGGGCCTTTTGCTTGCACTCGGACTGGAACTATTAACGAAGCCTATTCGCAGCCCACGTCAGATCGAGCAGTTGGGCCTTCCCATCATCGGTGTCGTGCCGATGATTACCCCAAAGGGGCGAACGCGCCGTTTCCCCGCAATCTTCTCGCGGGAGAAGCGACTTGCAGCATAGTAATATCGACTCTCGGACAAGTGTCGGAGATCTCCACGCGGTGCGCTCCGCTCCGACTTTCCCGACGCTTGCCCAGGCGAATCCAATCGCTTGGAGTCCGTTTGAAGCGCGCGAGCGGCTCGTTCACGGGTTTGACAGCCGTAACGCGAGCTCGCGTAGCTTCAACTTGATCCGGTCGAAGCTCGTCGCGCTGCATCGTGAGCGCGGCTGGCGGATGATCGGCATCGTTTCGGCGACTCCGAGTGTCGGCAAATCTTTTGTGGCCGCCAATCTGTCGGCGGCCATGAGCCGTGATCCGCGCTTTCAGACTTATCTGGTGGATCTCGACTTGCGCCGCGGCACGATCAAGGACATTTTCGGGTTTGAGCCAGAGCGCAGCCTGGTTGAATATCTTGAGGATCCCAAATCGTCGGAGAGCCTCCCCGGGTATGTGCCCGATGGGCAGGAACTCATCATCGTTCCGAGCATCGCCAGTGGCGTACATTCGGCTGAATTGCTTGCCGGTGAGCGGGGGTTGGCCCTGTTCCGGGCCATGCGCAATTCGGACGAACGCAATTACTTCGTGTGCGACTTACCGCCCGTCTTTGCGAACGACGACGCTTCGATCGTGATGGAATCGCTCGACGGCTATGTAATTGTCGCTGAGGACGCCAAGTCGACGCAGCGTGAGGTCGAGTCCGCGGCCGGGATGCTAGGTCTCGAGCGCCTGGGCGGCGTGATCCTGAACAAATATCGCGGCGGTTTGCTCAGCGAAGGTTACGGCATCGAGGATCGCTACGCGCAATATTACGCGCGCGATCCCGACTGAGCGTCCTTATTTCTTCGGCGGTTCGAAGCCCGGCTGATATTCGATCTTCGCGCCAGTCTTGAGGCCCTTCACGCGATCCTGCAGGAAGGTGCCAACTTGCTCCCGCTTCATCGCCGCGATAGCCACTTGGCGCGTCTGATCGGGCGTCAAAGGGTTAGGCTGACGTTCGGTGATCACGCTGGCGACGGCCTTATCGGGGCCCGGCACGATGAACGCCTCGTTCGGCTTAAGATTGGACAGCTGCGTGTAAATTGGCGGCGGGAGAACGGCGGTGTCGATCTGGCGCGTTGAGCGCTGGAACTGAACCTTCGCCCCAGTCAGCGCATCGGCGACCTGGTCGAGCGTCTGAGCCGCCTTCAGCTTGGCAGAAACATCGGCACTGACCGGCAGCGGGTACACGATCTGTGACAGCGTCCAGCTCTCCCGGCGGCCGAACATCCCTGGGTGGCTGGCTTCAAACGCGTTGATTTGCGCCGGTGTCGGAACGTCCGTCGTGTTCACTTTCCGTGAGACGAGCATGTTGATCAGCAGGTCCTCGGTCCCGCGCCGCTGCTGGTTGATGAATTCAGGCGACTTATCGAGGCCGTCCTTCTTCGCCTGCTGAACAAGAAGTTTGCGATCGACCAACTGCTGAAGGACGGCGGCACGCGCCTCCTTCGTGTTCGCTCCTTGAGGCGCGTTCTTGCTCAACGCGTCATTGAGTTCGGCAGCAGTGATCTCTTCACCGTTGACCACGGCGACGGTCTGGCCGGAAGCCTCCTTTTTACAGCTGGCTGAGATGATCGCGACCGAGAGAAGAAATAGAATACGCTGACGCATAAAAGATGCCCCGTTGAATTAGATTAGTTTGAGCCATAGCATGCGCTTTTTAGCCGTTCCAGCGGCGGCGAAGGGGATGCGCATTGAGCACTGTCTATGATTGGGTCTCGCTGGGGATCTTCGCGGGCCTAGTGGTGCTGTTCTTGCAGCGGTCCACGGGCGAGGGTGCAGAGAAGGACGCGTCGCTCTTATACTATCTTGGAGCAGGCGTCGGATGCGCCGCGGCCAATTACTTTGGGAACGAGAAGCAGCACGTGATCGCGATCGCGCTACTTGTCGCAACCATCGGCTTCATCATTTACTTCTTGAAGCCTTTTCCCACGAAGCCGGCAGCGTGACTGTCGGACTTACTATGCAGTGAAGACCCGCTGCATTTGCGAGGGGACGGCAGCAATCATCGCCTTTGTGAATTCATCGATTGCGGCATACGCCGTCGGACCGTCGTCAGATACCGCGGAGATCCTGATCAGGATCGCATCGGGAATGATGCCTTCCAGGTTCTGGATCGCGACTGCCAGTTTTTGATCTCGCCAGCTGGGTGGAATCCTGCTGCCGACGCGAGTCCAATATACGATGTGCTCAGTTCGTCCCTCTAAATCCGCCTCCATGCTATTCGCAGGTATAACCTTCGAACCAACGTTAATCGGATGACGCTTTAACGGCGAAATCTGGTACCCGCCCGCAGTGTAACAAGTTTCCGGACGGTGGATCTGCAAAAATCCTGTCTGGCTTCCATTTTGCGCCAGCAACAGCATGATCGGCGGCCCCTCGCCATCAGAATACACTCGCGTGAGCTGCTGCGCGTATATTGCTTGGGCTAGCTGGTCTTGTGGCGGCACGACTAGTCCGCTCGACGTCACAAACTTCCATCGACCGATTTGTTCGGGGACAAGTTTGTCGAGCTTAGCTTTGCCGAGATAATCAATCCGCTCCCGTGGCTGCCGTGCTGCAGCGACACCGGCGGCAGAGCATAACAACAACCCCACCATGAACTTACGACGGTTCATTTCCGGCTGAACAAACTTGTCGAGGGCCGGCTTCATTGCCCGTAGCTTCGACGTAAGCGGGCGACGATCGGTGTGACTAGCATATCGAACCCGAAGATGGTCGCCAGGGCCACGGCGAACATCAGCAGGCCGGCGAAATCATGAAGGAACCCTTGAGCTGCAGCGTCACCCATGTGGTAGGTGATGAGCACCAACAACAGCACGCGAACAAAGTTGGAAATAACGGCAACCGGGATCGCGGCGATCGCAATGAGAATGAAGGCGATCGGATCGGACCGGTGGCGGAGATACACATAAAACAGGCAGAGTGCAGTCAGTGTGATGATGGAGTTGAGTCCCGCGCAAGCCGCGGCGACCAAGAGTTCGTACTGTCCAATCTGAATAGTGACGCCCGTGCTGGCGACCGGGTAGCCGAACCAATGGAGAAGCGAGACAGCGGACGACGAAATGGCGATTTTGATCGGCTGAGTGATCGCCGCGACCACCGTGTCCGGCGGCGGCAAGGTAAAAGCGAGATAGACGAGCGGAAACCAGATGGCCTTGAGCAGATTGCCACCCCAAAGAAGGTAGGCGCCCGCGATAAGGGCCCCATACATGGAAAATGCTTCGACCTCGAGAATGCCAGTTACGCGAGCCAAGATGAAAAGGCTCGATGTGAAAACCAGCGCGGGCAGCCCGATGAGAAGCCTTCCGGGCGCTAAGTGAAGGTCTTTTCCCTTAAGCTCTCGCCACACTGCCCAGAGGCCGGTGGCTAAGACTAGTGGTCCATGGCCACCCTGCTCAGTCGACCATGTATCGCGCGCGACCTGAAGCATTGTCGGTGTAAGTATTGCCAGGAGCCCGACGGCGAGCACCAAGTTTGCGGCCGAGACCCAGCCCTGCGGGTCTGGCGAAGGCAGGACCTCTGCGGCCGACGACGGCGTCTCGAATTTGATCCTTGCCTCCATGCGCTCGCGCTAACGCTAAACTTTGGTAGTTTTAACCGCAAGTTACGCAATGTCTCGTGTAGAGACGCACTTGGCCGCAACTTAAGATAGAAAGCCACCGTGACACTGATCGTCGTCTTGCTTTTGTTGCCATTCGCAATCCCCACGCTGTGTTTCGCGATAGAGCTTTTCGCGGGCCTGCGGCCAACCACCCGAAGTTCAAGCAAGCCAGAGACTGACGTCCGAGCCTTTATTGTCGTGCCGGCGCACAACGAGGCTTCTGGCCTGCGTGGAAAGCTTGCTGCCTTGAAATTGGCTGCAGAGCCGGTTCCGATTCTCGTCGTTGCAGACAATTGTGATGACTCCACGGCGTCAATAGCGCGCGAAGTAGGCGTCGACGTCATTGAACGGTTCGACAAGAACCAGCGCGGCAAAGGCTTCGCATTAGATTTTGCGCGAAATCATCTTGAAAAAGATCCGCCGGAAATTGTCCTTATCGTCGACGCCGACTGCTCAATGGATGCCCCGAGTATTAAGGCTTTGATCGCGCGTTGCGCCGCAAGCCAGACAGCCTGCCAGGCAATCAACTTGCAGAAGCCTAGCGGGAACGCATCACCGAGCGTCCAGCTTTCTACCTTCGCTTTCTTCGTCAAAAACGTGATTAGGCAGCGCGCGCTGATGCGGCTGGCAGGAAGGGCGAGCCTGCTGGGTACGGGAATGGCGCTTCCTTGGCATCACTTTCAAAAGGCTGACTTGGCGACCGCTAGCATCGTCGAAGATCTCAGGCTGGGGCAGGAACTGAGTGATTTTGGCCATGCTCCGATATTGGTTGAGGACGCGACGGTATGGAGCGCTGCTGAGACAACCGCGAACACTTTAGCGCAGCGGAGACGCTGGGAAGGGGGGTTTCTCGCGGAAGCATTCGTCACTGGCCCGTCGCGGCTCTGGCAAGCAATTCGGCGCCGCGACCCTCAGGCCGCTTGGGCCTCGCTTAGCATCATGGTGCCACCTGTAGCCTTGCTCATGCTGTTGGATATCGTGGTTCTCGCGACCGTTGCGCTGCTGCTGGGGCTCGTCGCTGGTTCGTACTGGACCCTGTTGATTTTGGCTGGCCCGCTGTTCGCTGCCTGCGTTGGCTTGTGGTTGGTCTGGCGAAGCGGCGGCTCACAGTTCGTGAGCGCGAGCGCAATACTGCGGGCACCTCTATATATCCTGTGGAAGCTTCCGATGTATTTGGGCTTTGTTCGAAGGGGCGCACCACGGGAATGGGTTCGGACTAGCCGCGACTAAACGCTGCCTTCGATTGATTTCATCCCGCTACTGAATCGCTTCGCCGATACATCTGGTAATCGGCGTGTTAAAGCCTTCTCAACCATTCGCCTCCACCCTAGCAGCAAATCGTTACAAACGAACGATTTTCTGTTAATTCGGGGTGGGTGGAAAAAATGGTGAGCAATATGTTGCAGCGCGCAGCGTGCGCGGGGCTCGTGTTGTGCCTGTTGGCGACGACAGGTTGCGGGTCTGAGAGCGCCGCTGCGTCGGCTCCGACGGCGCCGCCAGGTGTCACTGTAGCTACACCTGCTAGTCAGCCAGCAGCCACGCCACCAGCCGCAACCTTGGTGCAGAATGCTGCGGGATTGCTTGGCGAAATTGGAGTTGATGACAACTTCGACCTAACGGGCTGGTTGGAGCCGGGTGAGCCGCCAGTCGCGAGTCCCGACGAAGTCGGCGCGTTCCGCTTTAACTGTTTAGCGGGACACGTGGCAAAGGACGATCCCATTGTTTACCCGGGCCGGCCAGGCGCTTCTCACATCCATCAATTCTTTGGAAACACGGATACTGACGCGAACTCGAACTACCAAAGTCTGAGGACTAAAGGCGGCTCAACCTGCACGAGAAGCACCGGTACGTCGCCACAGCGCTCCGCGTACTGGATGCCGGCCATGCTCGATGGCGCGGGTAACGTAGTCAAAGCGGACTGGATGAATACTTACTACAAGCAGTTGCCAGCGAATGATCCCAATTGCGCAGTAACAATGGACCCGGCCGTTACCGGTCGGTGCATTGGGATGCCAAACGGCATCCGTTTCATACTTGGCTATAATATGCAGACAATGAGCGGCGGGCCGGCGGACACGAAGAGTCGCGATTGGTGGGCGATGGGGTTCGATTGTGTGGCCAAGCCAACCGGCGGCGACAGTTTCACAGGCATCAAGCACACGATCAAAGAGATTGTCGATAGCGGCAAATGCCCCGCCGGCGCATGGTTACGCGTGTTCGTCGCTTTCCCGCAATGCTGGGATGGCAAAAACCTCGACACGCCTGATCACCGGTCGCACATTGTGATGCCACCGCAATCGATCTGCCCTGGCGATCACCCCTACCGTATACCCGAAATCGCAGTTTCCGCTTTCTTCACCGTCGACGAGAATTTTTTCCAGGGTAAGTGGCACCTGGCCAGCGATGAAATGATGCCGGGGGCAGTGGCGGGATCAACGCTCCACATGGATTACTGGGAAGCGTGGAGCCCGACCTTCAAGGGCTTGTGGCAGAGGAATTGCATCGACGGCCATCTAACCTGCTCAATCGGCAACGTCGGCGACGGACGGAAGATCAAGGGTATGGGCTTCGACGGCCCGCCGCCCGAGCACGTTCTGCTGCCGGTCTCGTCAATCAAGTAACACTTCCGGATATCCGCTACTCTCTCATTAACCAAAGGTATCAGGGGAATTCGCACCCCTCTCACCTAGGCTGACCCCGTGCAGTCGAAAGATGTCGACACTACGGGGGTTGGGGAATGAAGAGTCGGGTGTTTGTCGCGATTTGCGCGATGCTGATAAGTGGATGCAAAAGCGATACTAGCGCGCCGGTCGCAACGGCGGACGCGACCGGTAGCGTGGCCGCAGCCAAGGTTACGACTTGTCCTGACGGGACAGTCTTGAAAGGCAACAAGAATTGCCCGACGGCTCCGCCGGTCGTCAGTTCTCCGACAACCGTTTCGACGGATCTTACCGCGCCGGCCGGTCTCACTGGCGAAGTTGCGATTGCTGATAATTTTGACCTGAGCAACTGGCTCGAACCGGGCGAAAGTCCAGTCGCCTCACCCGACGAAGTCGGCGCTTATCGCTTCAATTGCCTGGCCGGCCACATCGCGAGAAACGATCCCATCGTCTATCCGGGCCAGCCAGGCAAGTCGCACATCCATCAATTCTTCGGCAACACCAACACCGACGCAAACTCAAATTACAGCAGTCTGCGCACGACGGGCGGTTCGACCTGCACGCGTAGCACGGGTACCTCGCCGCAGCGTTCGGCGTATTGGATGCCGGCGATGCTCGACGGAGCCGGCAACGTCGTCAAGGCGGATTGGATGAACACCTATTACAAGCAGCTGCCGGCCAATGACCCGAACTGCAAAATCACGCTCGATCCCGCCGTCACGGGCCGCTGCATCGGCATGCCCAACGGCATTCGCTTCATCCTCGGCTACAACATGGCGACGATGAGCGGCGGCCCGGCCGACGTGAACAGTCGCGATTATTGGGCCATGGGCTACGATTGCGTAAGCAAGGCTTCGGGCGGGGGCGATAGCTACACCGGCATCAAACGCACGATCACGGACATCTTGGCGACGGGTAAATGCCCTGCTGGCGCGTGGCTTCGTGTGTTTGTCGCGTTCCCGCAATGCTGGGACGGCAAAAACCTCGATAGCGCCGACCACCGATCGCACATCGTGATGCCGCCGCAATCGATTTGCCCTGGCGATCATCCCTATCGCGTACCGGAAATCGCTGTATCAGCCTTCTTCACCGTCGATGCGAACTTCTTCGCCGGTAAATGGCGTCTCGCCAGCGACGAGATGATGCCAGGAACGGTTCCGGGCTCCACCCTACACATGGATTATTGGGAAGCCTGGAGCCCGACGATCAAGGATTTGTGGCAAAAGAATTGCATCGACGGTCACCTGACCTGCTCGATCGGGAACGTGGGCGACGGCCGGAAGGTCAAGGGAATGGGTTTCGACGCACCACCGCCGGATCACGTCTTGGTGCCTATTTCGTCAATCCAGTGACGACTGAGTGGCTCGGTGGCGCAAGCTAAGTCTTGCGGTACCGAGCTTGCACTTCGAACGTGAGAAAGCTTCGGAACAGCCGAAATGTCGTGAGATTGATAGCCCGATAAACGTTCCGCTTGAAGAAACTGAAGTCGTAAAGATCGAACTCAGCCTCTTTGGTGAGGCCGGCGTCCCGGCACCACCGATCGAGCCTCTTATGGGTCATTACCTGAATGTGGGTCTCGTCGAATATACCCAGTGGGTATTCCGGCCAGTCCCCTTTGAAAAGTAGCGGCACGAGCGCTTCGACATAACGGTTGTTAGGGACGCTAATGACCACCCAACCGCCTGGCTTAACTGCTTCCATCAACCTTCGGAGCCTCAGCCATGCCATCGGCATGTGCTCCAGCACATCGGCCAGTATTAGGCCGTCCAGCGAGTTTGCCTCGAACGGGGTTTCGTCAGCCGGCTTGATCACACGTGCGCTCGTCAAGCGCGACTTTGCCACCTCGATTGCTTCGGCAGAAACGTCCACGCCGTGAACCTCTCTGCCGTCGCGAACGAGCTGCAATTCAGTCGCCGCGCGCCCGCAGCCTATCGTTCCGATAAGTTTCCCGTCAGGCGGGATCATTCGGTAAATATCGGGACGAGGTTCATCCAGATATTGATAGTCACTCATCGGATCCCCCGCTCTAGTAACGCCGAAGCAGGTTGTAGCCGCGGCGCAGCAAGGCAGCGAGCGGCTTCGTTGCGCTCACGCGATCGAGCAACATGCTTCCGGGGGTGATGTCCGACGGCGAGCTCCGCTGCCTACCAAGGGTCGGAAAGGCCGCGACGGTGACATACTCGGGATTCAGCATCCGGAACACGGTGTAGGCTCCATCGACGTGCATGGGTCCGTAATCGGGCGACCCCGCCGGGCGAGTCAAAATGCCTTCAAGAAAATTGACCAATGGCGCGATGACCCGGGCTGAAAAGCCCAAGCAGGACGCAGTCATCACCGGCTCATTCGGCGAAAGTTTCTCGAGGCCTTGCCGGCCATCCGCCGCAAGTACGTGCGCGCCGTAGAAAAAGTCCCACGAGCTGGCGTTCAAGTTGGTGGCCGTTTGGCTCAGGCGGTTCCGGCCGTCGCGGTTGAAATCGAGGTCGTCCTCAAGTAGTAGAAGGCTCCCGGCTTTGGCATCTCGCGCCGACCTCAGCACTGCGAGGTGGCTCTCGAAGCAGCCACGAGCTCCGAGGCTTGGGAATTCACCGGGCGCGCCTGGACGTCGAGCAACATAAAATTGGAGGTTGGTAGCCGAGGCGCCGATGCGGGTCAGCTGCGCGGCCATCTCCTCGCGTCGATCTGGCCGGTCTACCAGATTAATGACACGTACTTGGCCAAAGGAGTCAAAGAACGACGTGGTCAAAGAACGGCTCCAACAAAGCAATTTTTTGACTTTGTCGGAGGTCGCAGCAATAGCAAGACCATAGAATTCAGCTGACTAGCGCGTTCCAATGTGAGCCAGTGCTGTTTCTCCCGCGACAAGGTCTACCGATTTCCGCGCAGCGGTGGCATTGAGGTTGCAAAGGGGGGGCATGCGACAAAAAGTCCAGCGTTTCGGGAAGCATGACAATGCGTTTGGCTTGCTGCGCCTGATCCTCGCGTCGCTCGTGATCGTTTCCCACACGCCTGAGATCGTGGATGGGAACCGCAATCGCGAGCTTTTTACTCGCGTATTTCACACGATTTCGTTCGGTGATTTTGCCGTTAACGGCTTCTTCGTGATCAGCGGGTTTCTCATCACAGGCAGCTACCTAAGCAGTTATAGTCCGTGGTCGTACCTGTGGAAGCGAGTGGCGCGGATCTATCCCGGGTTCATCGTCGCTTCGCTATTTTGTGTGCTCGTCGTAGGACCAGTCACCGGCGCTTACTTCACTGGAGGGTTAGTTGGCGCGATAGTTTCGATCGTTGGGCACATCGCATTGCTCTTGCCGCCTGCGATGAAAGGCGTCTTTCCCGGAACTAATTATGCCGTCCTAAACGGCGCGGCTTGGACCATTCAGTACGAATTTGCCTGCTACCTAGTCATTATTTTACTGGGACAACTTAAAGTCCTTCGGTCCGGTCCATTCGTCGGATGCGCGGCAGTCCTCTGTTTAGCGCTGGCAACCTTTGCGCCTTCAGCCGGCGAATTTCTGAATAGTCTACCATTTAACAATCTAATTTTGATCGGTGACCGGATCGCCATCCTACGCCTTCTAGGCCTCTTTCTGGCAGGCGGATTTTTTTATCTTAAGCACGATCAGATACCTGTAAAGCTGAGTTACGTGGTCATTTCAGTAGTACTTCTTTCAATCTCATTGCGCTCTCCCACTTTTGTCAATTTTGGTTTCGCTATTTTTGGGGCCTACGCTCTAATGGCGATCGCTTCTCTCGGGTCGGGAACGGTTTTGTCGAAGATTAATAACCGTAACGACATCTCTTACGGTGTTTATTTGTACGCGTGGCCGATCGAAAAAATGCTTATCTGGGCCGGGTTTGGCACTAGCGTACTGTTTTTGGGGACCGCCACGTTTGCTCTGGCTGCCATCGCCGGGGCCGTAAGCTGGTTCGTGATCGAAAAACCCGCCATGAAACTTGGGCGTCCTTCGATATATCAACAGTTTGCACGGCGCGATGGGGGTCTACCATCGACCCATGATCTGAAGAGAGAGAGTCCGCCGCCGGGCTCAATTTGATTGACTGCGCGTAGTCATAGTCCAACACCAATCTGCCACGCGATAAAAATGCGGTGCGTAAGGCGGTCAGCCATAAAGGTTAAATGTTCGCATTGAGATGGCCGGTCGTTTTTAACTAAGCGTCAACCGAAGAACTTCAGCTAATCCATTTCGCCGATCGTAAAATGGGTCTCCAAGCTGATCGCATGCGTCGACCTTAGACTGCCACAGACTACGATCTTGAGCGAGCGCCAGAACCCCGGCGGCGATGCTAGTTGGATCATCAGGCTTTACTTCTACGGAGGCAGGTCGAAGTAACTCGAGCGCCGGAACCACACAATTAGTCACAAGGGGACGATAAGAAAGGATCGCCTCCACTGCACTCATTGCCAGACCTTCGGTGAAACTGCTCTTCGTAGGAACGATTACCGCTTGGCAGTCGGATCGCAGGGCGACCTGTTCCTCGCCGTTCACAAATCCAAGGACGTCGATGGGCAAACCTTTCGCCTCTTGCCGCAATCGATCGACAGCGGACCCGTCTCCGCATATCGTCCAGTGAACTATGTTTCCGCAGATTTTCGCTGCCTCCACAATATCGAAGACGCCTTTGTCTACTTCGACGCGACCGACATACAGCACATTGAAGGGTGCCTTGAATTGCGGCGGACTTATCCGGGCAAAATATTCCCGGGTGAACTGAGCGCGCATTTGGTGGCCCCGGCCCACTTGCCTGTAGACTGCCGGCGAAACGCTGATCGGACGACTCAGCCTGATCGCTGCTTTCGAAAGGGGAAGGGTTAGGCGTGATAAAGCGGATTGTCCCTGCACAGGCCTCAAGGTGTTATGAAAAACAGGCACAACACGCATCCCCGACGCGCTGAACAGCGCCAGCATTGGAAGGGGCATGGTACCGCTGTCGATGATTGCTGTGTCAGCGTTAAAGTTTCGAGCTAAGCGAAGCAGTCTCAATCCGTAACGGATATGTTCGAGGTGCCAGCGCACGCCGTGAGCTGGCCAACGTGGCTCATGTTTGATCACGAAGCGACCGTCAGTGGTTGATTGTCTATCAGGATGCCCCGAAACCATCATGCAGTCAGCGCCTGCTCGATCTGCGAAAGTGGCAATTTGACCGGAGAATGGAAGCGCGACGCTGTCCTCGGTGCCCTCCCGCCAATGGCGATGAGCCTCCATAAAATCGGCGCCGGCCGACGTGGCGTAAAACAGGCGCACGACGTCAGCTATCGCGGTGCTTGGCGGCCTTGAAGAAACCCCAGGCTATGAACAGCCAGAAGATCCCGCCTATGAATTTCTCAACCACCAAACCTCGCTTAATGACGATTGCGAAATTATAGGCAAGCCACAGAGCAGCGAGGCTCCTGCGTAACTCAATAATTTGCGCCGCGCGTCGCGGAAACCTAGCATCATTCAATGATATCGCGAAACACCCCCTACTCATGAGACCAGACGCCAATTGGTTTGCGGTGATCGCCCTTTTCGGGTGGCCGCTTGTGTGCCCTTATCTGTTTACTAAGTTGCCGTTTGCGAAAGCGGTCATCTGGTCTTTGCTTGGCGCTTATTTCCTCTTGCCTTCGGCGTTGGACATCGATCTCCCACTGCTGCCGTCTCTCGACAAGATGAGCATCACTGCGGTGGCAGTTCTGTTGCTATGCTGGGTATATGGCGCGGAAGCGCCTCGACCGACGCGATCGCCGATGCTCTACCTATTCGCCACGGCGTTCATCATCTCGCCGATCCTGACCAGCTTTACGAATAGCTACGAGTTGTCGACCGCGGGTAAGAGTATTCCCGGATACTATCCATTGGATGGTTTGAAATTTGCCGGCCGCAATGTTCTTCTTCTGGTCCCGATGTATATCGGCTCGCGCTTTCTCTCGACAAACTATGCGCGGGCGGCCCTTCTCAAGGCGATGCCGGCAGTGGCGCTGGTCTACAGCCTGCCTATGCTCTTCGAGATCCGCATGAGTCCGCAGCTCCACCGATGGGTTTACGGCTATTTTCCGCACGAAAGTTTCGCGCAACAGATCCGGGGGGGCGGTTTCCGCCCGGTCGTGTTCCTCAACCACGGCCTGGCGCTCGCGACCTTCATCGCGCTTGCACTGTTGGCGACCGTCGTCTTGTGGCGAATGAAGGCCCGGATATTCGGGCAAGCGCCGGCGCTGGTCGCGCCTTATATCGGTGGCTTGCTCATTCTGTGCAAATCGCTGGGGCCGGTCATCTACACCGTGATCTTCGCACCGGTGATCATGTTCCTGCGGCCGCGATCATGGGTCAAGATCGTCTGTGCCGCATCCTTGTTCGTCTGCGCTTACCCATTCCTCCGTAACAACAATTTGAGTCCGCTCGACTTGGTCTCGAAGGTCGCGAGTTCCGTTAGCGCCGATCGGCTCGCTTCCTTCGACGTACGCGTTGAGAACGAGGACGCGCTGCTTGCCAAGGCCAATGAGAAGCCGTTTCTGGGGTGGGGCGGCTGGGGCCGAAATCGCATTTTTGATCAGTGGACCGGGCAAGACATCTCGGTGACCGATGGCGGCTGGATCATCTATTACGGCGTTTTCGGCTGGTTCGGATATCTGTCGCTGTTCGGCCTGATAGCTGTCGCGTCATTTCGAGCCTTGAAATACATCGGAAAGCAGATGACGCCGGAGAACCTCACTCGCGGGGGCCTGGCATTGTTAATGGGAGTCTATGTGCTCGATTCCATTCCAAACGGCGCCCAGCTTACATTGATCTTCATCATCGCTGGGTCGATCGCGAGCACAGCGAAAGAAAAGGCGTCACGACCATTGCGACCGTCCCAACTGGCGGTCGGGAAACCGGCAACGGTCTGATCTTCAAAGTTTTGGGAAGATCGCCAAGGCGGCCATGTCGATTAGTAGGCCGACTATCAACCCCGCCACGATCGTCGCGACAAGCGATAATTCGCGCCCCCAGCGGATCTGGTGAAGCTGCGACATCCGGAACAGTCCGAACGCGTAGATGGGGATTTCGAGTAACCCAATTGTGAAGACGAGAACAGCCGGCTGGCCGCGGAAGAAAGCGAGGCCAGCGGCGCCCAGCAGGCAAACAACGCGCAAGACGTTGAATTCGAGCGCCACTCGCTGATGACCGCTCGCCACCTGAACCGATTCCATCGACCGCGTCGTCATCTGCAATGCGGTACTGACAGCGAGGATCGATAGATAATGCGCGGCTGGCAGATAGCGCGGGTCATAGAGGATGCGGATCAGCAAGTCGGCGACCCCGACCAATGCTCCTCCTCCGAATGCATATAAATAGAAGAAGCGGCCCCAGCAGCGGTAATAGGCGTTCGCTATCGAACGGGACCCGCGCGTTGCGACTGCTGCAGCAGGATAAACGATTGCTCCTGCGTAATTTGCAGCGAATGCGATCGGTGCCGCCGATAAAGACGCAGCAATAACGTAGATGCCAAATTGGCTGAGCGGGAGCATCCGAGCCAAGACGAGTTTATCGACCTGCCCGATGATGAGTGTGAGCGCACTTGAGACAGCAATAACCTGAGAAAACTTCCACAGGTCAGCGGCAACGGTCCGGTCGGGCCGAAAGCGGAAACGGGAGCCAGGGAAAAGAATGTAGCCGGCCCAAAGCTTCATCGCGCTCGCCACGAACATCGACGCCACGATGGCCCAGACGTTTCGAAAAAAGAACGCGAGAATGATCGCGGACAGCGTTTGGCTGGCGGCACTAACCAAGTCGATGAGCGAATAACGCTGAACGCGCCCGTCGCGAAGGCCGCGGAACTGGTGCAGCGTCACCTGTCCATCGATGATTAGTACAAGCGATGCGACCAGAAGGGGTAAGGTGAGCTGCGGTTTTGCAAGCGCGACGGACAACGGCCAGGCAAGCGCCATCCCGATTGCGGCTAAAACAAAACCGCGCACCGCGTGGATCGTCCACACAGAACTCAGAAAGTCAGGGTCGTCGCTGCGCTGGTGACGCACAACGTAGGCCTGCAAGCCAATATCGGTCACCATGTTGATCATGTAAAAAACCGACATGATAATGCCAGTGATGCCGTAGACCTCCGGCGCGAGCAGACGGGTCAGGCAAACTGTGCTGACGATGCGCAGCATATTTGCGAAGATTGTGCTCAGAGCGAGCGCTGAACTGCCCGTAAGCCGAACCCGCGGAAGAGCGAAAGCAGTCATCGGCCGAGGACCAGTTTGGCGAATTCGCGCCAGCTCTCTATTCGCCCGGGCGCCATCTTCAGGGACGCCAGTGCGTAGCGCAGGGCACGTCGTCGATCGCCGGCCTCAAAGGCTCCCCGCGCCCATGTTAGCAGAACGTACGGAAGGAGCTTGCGTTCATCGCCGCTCTGGACTGGGGGTAAGGTGACTTCTTCCCCAAGCTGGAGCCGATCGCTCCCTTGCTCGCGCCGTTCTTCTGCGAGTTGCAATATTATCCTGCAGATTTCAGGCCAGTTCTGTCCGTAGGCCGTGCATGTGTTAAGAAGATGTTGCCGGTAGACGTAGAGTATTTCGGTGAGGTTGCTGACCCGGCCGCGCTCAGCAACGCGAAGTAGGAAGTCCAAATCCTCGCCCATGCGAAATGGATGCCGGAAGCCTCCGGTATCCAACGCTACTGAGCGCTTCTGCATGGTCGAGGCGAAGCGGAGACCATTGCCGGCCGCCTGATCGGACCGGATTGCCGAATCCTCGGCCGGATAGTGCTCGATGCCCAAGCTATGACCGTCAGGATCGATGCGCTCGACGTTGGTCCCGACACAAACGAGCGAAGTGTCGACTTCGAAGGCACCGACCTGCTTTTGCAATCGATCCGGATGCGAGAGGTCATCAGCATCCATCCAAGCAATCAGATCGCCGCTTGCCTCTGACAGCAATTCGTTGCGGGTTTCGATAAGGCCTCTGTTCGTGCGTTCGATTAGACGCGTTCTAGGGTCCTGCTGAGCGAACGCTCTGAGTATCTCCGATGAGCCATCGGTAGACCCGTCATTTACGATTACCAACTCGAAATCTTTGAAAGACTGTCCTCGAATACTTTCTAGGGCGTCCGGTAGGTAAACTCCCGCGTTGAATACCGGCATCAAAATGCTGACCCGAGGCATCTAAGCGATAGTAACTTTGGAGGGGGTGGGCAAAGTGACGGCCTCATCAAAGTCGAGGTCAACTACCCCGCGAAACTTTTCATACAGATGCAAAGCAGCGTGGCTCCAAGTAAATAAACGTGCTCGCTTCGCAGCTGCCGCTCCCATTGATCGGCGCAGCTCTTCGCTCGTTGCTAATCGGGTGATTGCATTAGCAAGTTGATCGACACTGAGTGGGTCGACAAGTAAACATTCGATATCCCCGCGTACGATGCGTCCTGTGCCCATTGGGCTGACGATTGAGGCCAGTCCGCAACCGGCAGCCTCGTAAACGACTTGGGGCCCACCCTCTTCGTGCGTTGGAAATACGAACACGTCGGCTGCGGCATAAACCTCAGCAATATCCCCGACGTAACCTAGTGTTACGACGTCTGGTCGCGAAAGTGTGTCAGCGTAAGCATTGCGAAGGTCTTCGTCGACATTCCCAGCGATTAGCAATGTGCCGTCGATGTCGGCCCGCTTCCACGCCTCGAGCAAGACGTCAAAACCCTTCCGGACTATGCCGAGGCCGACAAACGCAAAGACTGGGCGTCTCTTTGGTCGATCAATATCGATAGCGCTCGCCAAGCGCACAGGGTCAAAGCCGTAGAAAGTGTCGAGAATTCGTGATTGATCAATTCCAGATTCAAGAAGGCTCTGCGCGACGAGGGCATTTGGTGCGGTGATGTAGTCGCACGCGAGCATTTGTTGATGCTCCTCAGCGATCTCTTCCCGAGTGTACCAGCTTGGCGGGAGTTCATGTCCACGACGCGCGAAGGCCGCGACCAGTCTTTCACGGCCCATTGGTGCCATGCAGTTGGTCCGTTCCGCCACAACGATGGCGCCTCGCTCCCGCGCGTCTTTGATCAGACGAATGTCGTACGGAGGCCAAACGTACATGATATCGCCCGGGCTCAGCGCGGACAGCACTTTGGCGCCGGCTACCCTGCCTTGAAAGTGAGCAGGGGCCTTAACCTTGCATAGCATCCGATAAACCAAGGGTGAGAGCGCCGATTTGAAATACGGACGCGGCGAAAGTGGACTGCCGCCTAGATACCAAAGGGTTTTACCTACCCCATTCTCGGGCATGTTGTTTAGGAGCTCGGTTAAGGCGTGAGCGACGGACCCGTGACCGAGGGTATTCCAAAAAACCGCTTGTACCTGCATCGGCCCCGGTTGCGGCGATGTCTCGACCCGAGCCCGGGCGTCCGCCATGGTCAAAAACCCTTCTAAGCTGCCGATGTGATCGCCGATTGTCTCGACCGGGATTGGTGGTCAATTAATCCGCATGACTTGAAAATGAGTGAATTCGCGCCCTAACGGCCTCGATCAACGAGGAAAAGTGATTTGCGCGGGTGAAACGCGGACCAAAGCTTCTCTATTTCTTTCGCGGCGACGAGCATTCCGGCCGGCCAGGTTTTGGCGCAGAGCTCGAACGTCGCGGATGGCGCGTCGACTGCGTGCCGGTGAGTGATGCGGCAGCTCTTCGGGGCATCCCCGAAGTGTTCGCCAAGAAGCACGATTTGTCAGAATATGACGTTGTTGCTGCCAGCGAATATTTTCTCACTTGGGCGCTGAGTCTGCGCGCATTGCTCAACCGCAATGTACCTGCGGTTGCCGCGCTCTCCTTTAATCAGTCTTCGCGGCGGCTGATCGAAACCCACATTCGCCCGGTCGACTGGCTTCTGAACCGCGTCTGGCGACGTGTGGCGCTTTTCGTCGTGCACTCCCGGGCTGAAGCGGACATGTTTGCCAAGGTCCACGACATTCCTGGCGATCGGTTCGTCTTCTCGCACTGGGGTTACGATCTTCCTGCTTTCCGTGAAGCGAGGGTTTATAGCGACCCAACGCCTTATGTGACGATGATCGGCCGAAATAATCGCGATATTGCCGCGTTTTGTGAGGCGGTCCGCCTAGCTGACGTGCGCGGTGTTCTCGTCACGGCTGGTTACATGCTCGAGCGCAATCCACTCAGCGTACCGACGAACGTCAAAATACTGACAGACCGTTCCATGGAAGAATGCCTGAGCTTGGTCGCTGGCTCATTTGCACATCTTGTTCTGGTGACTGACGCAAAACGCGGTGCCGGACACATCAGCGCCGTCAGCGCAATGTTACTCGGCAAGCCCCAGATATTCACCGAGGTCCCTCCGCTTCAGGATTATTTGATCGACGGCTTCAATGGCATCGGCGTTCCTCTGTCTGACGCGCAAGCCGTCGCTCAAGCAATCTGCAAGCTTCGCGATGATTCCAACTTTGCTGATCAATTAGGGACGGCCGGTAGGCGCTTTGCGCTCGAGAAAATGTCTAATGCTGGCTCGTCCGCTCGAATGGCAGACGCAATCGAAGCCGCCCTTAAGCCCGGCGCTCGTCTTGCCTAGCGTTTTTCGGAAGGTCGGACGGTCAAGCTAACGAGCATTTGTTCGCAGCACCTCGCGTACGGCCCGAAGCTTTGGTGCGGTCGCCTCGAGCTGGCCTTGATACTCCATAAGGCCAAACCCTGCCTTTCCGACGCCGCCAGTCAGCGTGAACAAGGCCATTGTATCCCCGATCTCACTGTTCCATCTACTTAGATACGCCCTGTAGAGCGCGTACATTCGAGGGTCGCGCTCGATTTGCGCAACGAGTTGCTCGCGATCATTAAGCCAGACATGCTGACCGCCTTCATAAGCAATGTATCGTTTGCGAAATTTATTCGCGACTGCCTTTTGTTTTTTCGCCCACTCAAGGCTTTCGGACAATTTTTCTGGCAGTAGTTTATCCATCACATCGTCCAAGCTTTTGCCGCCAACATCCTCATCGCCAGCACCCCAATATGGTGCGGAAGCAAGCGCATCCACGCTCTCTGCGGTACCTGCCGTTGAAAGAATGTATTCCGACCAAAAAGGGCTCACGTTCTGCGCGCTAGCCACCCGAACGAGGCGGTCCATCTGCCCTACGAATACGCTGCCCCAGATCTGCATAACGTGACGGGTCTTTTCAGCGTACCGAGTCATCGCCTGCCCGTAGTTGCCGTGACTGGCGTCTAGGCCTTCTTTGATGCCTTCCTGCTGAGCTTGGAGCATCACGGGGTAGCCACCGTTCCACACCTCGTTGCTCACCTCGACATAAACGCGGTGGTTAAGATCGAGGTTGTCACGCACATAAGTCGCGAACTTTGCGACATAGTCGTCGTCGGCGTTCCAAGGCATTGCGAACCACGGATCAGCTCGCAACGAGTTGGCCAGCGTGACCATATGCTCCACCGGGACGCCGTCGTTCAGGCTGAAGTCGCCATCCCCCGGTTTGTTGCGGTGCGCCCAATTGACGGCAGTGTTGGCCTCGACGGCCCGCTGCCACTTCATAAAGCGAATGACCGAAAAGCCCTTCAGCAAATTTGTGAATGTCGGATCGAAAACTGCTGCTGGGTTATCCCCGTCTTCGCGACAGTCGATGTTACGAACGTAATTGGCTGAGTTGACTGTGTAGGAAAGGTAGGCAGGCCTAAGCGTGCCAGCGTAACTGGAGGTATAGTCGAAGCGGAGTTCTCGCGATCCCGCTATCCGTCGAAAACGGACGGCACCGTTCGAATCTGACACTTGCATGGTATCGCCGTCATCGCCGTCCCAGCGACATACGATGTCTGCAGGTTGTACCGGAATTGATAGAGCGCGGACCGCTTTTGCTCCGGGCGGAAGGAGTTTAACCCAACCGTTGGTGTCAAGATTGGCACCTGGGATCGTCATCCCAGCGCCATTGGCCGTCTTCATCTCCCAGCCTCCACCGTAGATGAGATTCTTGAAGGGTCGGCTGCCATCCCAGAACGCAATCGTGCTCACGTTGGCGCCGATATTATTCCCTGGGGGTGCAACCCCCGAAACTTGCGCCCGACCGCATGCGGAGAGCTGAATCATCGCTCCGACTATCGAGACATGTAAAATCCAGTGAGTAGTAGAACCGGCCACGACTGAAGGCTGGACCTATCGCCGCATGTCATCAACAATAATCGCGACTATCATAGTGTCTGACTGACCTGAGAGGCGTGATGAGATACGGCCGAATACTGCTGGGGACTGCTGCCATCGCATTCACGGCCTGCAGCCGACAACCTGCGGGCGAATCTGTCCGCGTCAGCAATCAGAGCGCTGCTGCTTTCCAACAGCCTGCTGATCCGTTCGGCTGGCCAATCCTTGATGTTTCGGGCCGCCGCGTGGGGACCATCTTCACCAAGCTAGCTCAACAGGGTGTGATACGTGTATCCCTCGACACCGCTGGACTACCACCAGGCGCGCATGGCGTTCACATCCACGAGGTTGCGAAGTGCGAAGGACCAAATTTCGAGAGCGCGGGCGCTCATTGGAATTGGAGCGGCAAAAAGCACGGTCATGCCAATCCCTCGGGCCACCACGCGGGCGACCTCGGCAATTTAATTGTTGGGGTGGACGGAAGAGGCCAGGAGACCTTTTCTATAGATCCAAGGGAGTGGGACCCAAAAGCTAACGGGCCTCTTTCATTGGTGATTCATGCGTCGGAAGACGACGAGAGAAGCGACCCTAGCGGCAACAGTGGCGCTAGAATCGCTTGTGGTACATTTTATCTGCGCAGACATATTTAAGCCAAGAGACGTCCACTGACCATCTCAGGGTCTGCGGCGCGCTAAACAAGGCGAACGACGAGCGAACTCTTTCGCAAGATCAAGCAAGCTTAAGTCGTACTTCTGCTCGAATGAAGTTTCCCCAGTCCTGTGTTGCTCAGCATGGTGATCGCGGCACAGGCTCACCGTCCATATATCGGACGGCTTGAGGCCCATTCCGCCGTCGGATCCTCGCCGGACGTGCGCGCATTCGATTGGCGTCGAATTGCATCCCGGTACTGAGCAGTGATGGCTTGCAACCCACTTGCGGTGAGCGGGGATGCTCCCCGGCTGCGATTTTTTGGGCAACCGAGGTTTGCGCCTGGGGAACCGCACCTCAGGCATTTTCGAGCTCACCTGTCGGGACCTTGGACCCGCGCTGTGAGGAGACGGTCTTTGATCGCCGTTTTGGTTTAGCGAGTGTCTGCCGACGTCTATCGAACGATTTGCCGAGATCTGCATAAAGGTCATCCCTTTCCCGCGCGAGCGCCGTCAGAAACTCCCGGTGGCGTTCCTGCACCAAACTAAGTGCCTGCTCGCTTTCGCAGACCTCTATGATGTCCGTAATATCGCGGACCCATTGCTCCCAACCTTGGGGAGGCGCCGCGATATGCCTTTGCGCATTAGCCCGGTAGCTCGCTTTGTCCGGCTCCTCCGAACCCGCAAAGGGGATACAGAAAGTCTGCACCATTGCACTCTTGTAAGCAGCGGACATGGCTTTCGCTGTTGCCTTGTCGCTTGGGTCCAGGGCTTCGCCAAATGCCTCGACGATTTGTTTCGAGCCGTCGTCAACGCTCGTGAGCTCGAAAGCCACCCTAAGCACGGTATGGAACAGCGAGCGATCTGCTTCATCATGCCGCTCTGCCGCTTCGCGTTCGAGAACGCGCGGAGATATGCATAGCCGGTGCTTGGCCAACAGCGGCGCGAGCCTGTCGAGCACATCATCGATGGACCGGTACTTGTAATCATCGACTGCATTGGTGTGGGTCTTGGCGATACCGCTCTGCGCTAGCTCGGCAGAAACGGCGTTGATTGCGCCGTAGACGCTCGGAGCAGCCATTATGCGAGCTCCCGGATGCTGATTGCACCGGACTTGCTGCGCTTGGCCTCGATGCCATGGCCGAAGGCCCGTGCGACATCATCTTCAACCAGAGACTTGATGGAGGCGCACGCTGAAGAATGCAGCTTGGCCGCCTCGCGATGCTTCAGCCAATCGAACGCCGCGGATGCCCAGGCGTTATTCCCTTCAAGGCAAACCTCACGAATGCCGATCGGTCGCGGGGCTGGCGGTGGAGTTGCCGGCACCGGCTTTTTACCGCTTATCACGCAGTCCCAGAAGCGATGCTCAGCATCGAGCAGCTCCAGCTGGTAAAGCCAGTCAGACGCGATCTCGAAGATCTCGAACCGCTGGTTGCCGAAAATCACCGACAGGATCGCGCGCTCGACGCCAACGACTGCCATGTTGTGTTGCAGCTGGGGCATGTACCGCTCCAGCACTTCGTCGTTCTTGGCGAATGCGCTCGTATGCTTGGCTTCCCATATGGCACCGTCGGGCTTCACCAAGCCATCCACCGTACATCGCCGCCAGTGATAGCGTTCGCAGGCGAAGCTCTCTCCAACCGCACCAATCTCTTCATTGGTCAGCTGCTCGTACCAAGCTCGATTGAAAGGCTCTGTCCAGCACCCGAGCATGACGTGAAGCTTGTCGGATAAGTCGGGCGGCGAGGCTTCCCCACGCTTCTCCAGCCAGAGCTCGCGAATTCTATCCGGATGGCCTGACAGGATGACATTGGCATCGCTGCCGCCGACGCCTCGATTGCGCGCGCGCTGCTGCTGGTCGCTCAAAAGAAGGCGATGCATCTCCGGCCACCGCAGCTTTTGCGAGGTGCCTCGCGCTTGTCGCCTGCGCTCTTTGGACGGCTCGCTCAGTAATTTGTCCACCGTAGGATTGTTATGCACCGCGCGCCGGCTTTCAGCCGCCGCCGCGCAAGTAGTTTCAAAGTTATCCACAGACTTACATCCTCCAACAGATTACAAGACAAGCGAGTCGCGTACTTGTGTTGCTCTGGTAGAAGATTGTCTCAAGACTATATTTCACTACTAGTACTATTCACAACAGCTACTACAATAAGCTGGTGCGTAAAGTTCACAAATTGTTCCCGTGAGCTTTTTTCAGTAACCTTTCCAGTGCATCAAACTCCTCGTCATCAAGCAAACTGAGATCTGGTTCGCAATCGGAGGCTCCAATAGCATGTCGTTCGATAAACTGGAGGGTTGGAATTAGCAAAGTACGCGGACCCAAAACCGCTTCTCGCAACAACCGCATCACGAGAGCTTTAACGATAGGGACCGACTTTCTCTTATCACCGACCTTAAGGTCGACGGTTTCAGTCAGCTCGCCTTGTAGGATCGCGGCGAAATCAGACGTTCTTTTCTTTCTACCCCGCGGATTGCCAGAAATGCCTTTCTGAAATTGGTGAGCTTTGGGTGGGCGTTTGTACCCAACGCGATCTTTGTCCGAACGCGCGCCGTGCCCTGGGCCATGTATCTTCGTCACTGCCCGCTTCCGGAATAGCTCTTGTTGGCTGCAGTTTCGACACTCTGCCCTGTCCAGACATTCGTGGGTGGATCGCCAGTCGCCTTGAAGTATCGCCGCAAGGTAACATCCACATACCGTGGTTCCAGCTCGATCAGCCGAGCGCGTCGACCTGCCTGCTCGGCTGCCAGCAGCGTTGTGCCGGAGCCACCGAATTGATCTAAGACTATGCCATTGCGACTGGAACAATCGTAAATTGCGTCGCGGACCAACTCGGTTGGTTTGACGGTGGGGTGCATTGCAAGCTTCGCGTCGCGATCTTTCTGGAATCCGTTCATCCCCGCGTAGTTCCAGACGTTTGTGCGGCATCGTCCATGCCGGCCGAGCTCAACGTTGTTTACGTGCTTTGCTTCTCCAAATTTGAACACGCCGACCAGCTCATGCTGCGATCGGTAGAGCGAGCCCATCCCGCAATTGGATTTTACCCAGACGCACAAGTTCTTGAACTCTGAGTAGACGCCGGCGCTCGCGTTTAGGAGCTCTCCGACGTGTCGCCAGTCGATGCACATAAAGTGAATTGCGCCATCAACAGAAACGTCAGCAGAGTTCCGCATCGCCGTGTTGAGAAAGCTCGTGAATTCGCCGCGAGACATCTCACCTGAAGCCATTAGAAAATCTGGATGGCGCTGACTGCCAAGCCCCAACACATGCCCTCTTACCGGGACGTTGTAGGGCGGATCAGTGAAGACCATTTGGCATTTTTCGGAGCCTAGAAGCACGCGATAGCTCATCGGATCGAGTGCATCGCCGCAAAATACTCGGTGGTTCCCCAGCGCCCATAGGTCTCCCGGCCGAGTCACAGCCGGAGCATTGCTTAGTATGCTCGAGTCTTCACTTTGTGAGTCGTCGTCATGGCGGGCGCGTTCGATCAGCACCTCCATTTCAGGCATTTCAAAACCTGTATCCGTAAGGTCGAAGTCCAAATCGAGACTGAGTAGGTCGCTAAATTCGACCGCTAGCAGTTGCTGATCCCAACCCGCCAGCTCGGCCAGCTTGTTGTCGGCAAGTAAGTAGGCCCGCTTCTCTTCGGGACTCAGGTGATGCAGTCCCACAGTCGGAACCGTATCCAAGCCCAACTGGATCGCCGCGAGAACGCGACCATGGCCAGCAACAATTTCTCCCCGTGAATCGAGTAGGATCGGATTATTGAAGCCGAAAGTTTTGATCGACTTCGCGAGTTGACCGACCTGCTTGGCGCTATGAGTCCTCGAGTTGCTCGCAGAGGGTGTCAGCGATTTTGGGTCGCGATAGGTGATTGAGAGATTTTCGGTACGATAATTCATGTGGGCAGAATGCCATTCAAGGCACCGCTTCGATAAGACCGAACGATTAAAAATAGCTCAAATCTAATTTCTTTAGGGAATTCAAATAGATGCCGTCGCCACCGCTCGAGTAAGACCAATCAAGCTCTCATTTATTTGGCGCGAGCCAACGGCGGGCGGTGGCTAAATGCCCGCGTACCATTCGTAGTCGACGTTATCTTCCCAGTAGCCGCCCTTGCCTCCGTAGATGTCTGAAAGACTCTCAACCGCCTGGACGCGCTCTACGTACTTGGCGTGTTTATAGCCTAGCTGGCGCTCAACTCGCAGGCGAAGCGGCGCGCCGTTCGGGATTGGCAGCAGGTGCCCGTTCATCCCCCAAGCAAGAATCGTCTGCGGGTGGAACGCGTCCACGAGATCGATGCTCTCGTAGTAGGGCTTGTCGCCAAACCGATCCGCGCAGTGGAATACAATGTACTTCGCTCGAGTACTTAGTCCCGCGTACTCCAAGATGCGCGATAGCTGCACGCCGTGCCACTTGCCGATGGCACTCCAGCCCTCGACGCAGTCATGACGGGTAATCTGGGTACGAACGGGGAGGCGGCGAAGCGTCTGAATCGGAACCGACAGTGGCCGCGTTACCAGGCCATCGACCACCAGCCGCCAATTGGCGAACTGCTCAGCGGCATGACGGGCATAAGCATCTCCGCCAGGCACGCGGGTCCCATTGGACCGGAAGATCGGCGACATGTCTGCTTCACCATACTCGCGCGCCAATGCATCGCGCGACGAGATCAGCCGCTGGCTTGCCATCGTGAGCTTCTCCGCGGAGCGCAAAACGCCGCGGAAATTGGAACTGTTATTCAGTCTGTCACAACCACCCACCATCAGGCCCGCCGCGCCGGTTGCGATGAACCTCCGCCGCTCGATCATGACACTGTTTCCTCAGGAGGAACGCGAAAGCGTCCTGTTATCATCGACGTGATCTCATTCATTGGACCAGCGAGTAGCACCATCACGAGATGCACTATGATAAACGCCAGCAACGCAGCCGCGCAGATGAAATGGATGGATCGCGCAGACTGCCGTCCTTGGAAAACGTCGAGTAACCACGGCCACGCCGCGTCCATGGCGGGAGACATGGCGAGCCCTGTCAGCACCATCATCGGAATTAGGACGAAGATTACCGCAACATAGCTTAGCTTCTGCAGAATATTATACCGAAGCGCCGCTTCGCCCGTCGGGAAGCGCAGGCGCGCATGCTCCTGAATGTCTTGCCAGATGTGGCGCGGCTTAATCTCATCAGCGCTTGGCTTGAGATCACGCTGCGCGTGGCGATTCAGAAAACTGGCTATCAAAAACAGGATGAGGCCGATTGACAGTAACCAGGCGAAGGCGAGATGCCACCGCCGTGCAGCTGCTAGATTGTAGG
Organism: Sphingomonas flavescens; assembly: GCF_030866745.1. NCBI lineage: Bacteria > Pseudomonadati > Pseudomonadota > Alphaproteobacteria > Sphingomonadales > Sphingomonadaceae > Sphingomonas > Sphingomonas flavescens. The sequence continues at coordinate 2,376,659 of NZ_CP133016.1, forward strand.
TTGAAGGAATAGTCGCCCAACCGGGAAACGGACGTCCCGGGAATGACAGCCATGGGTGATCAAAATTCGCGCCAAACTGCCCCCAGTACAGGTGCGGATGCGCGTTGAAGATCATCATTCCGGACATTAGCAGCACCATGACCGTAAGCGCGTTTATCCAGTGCCACAGCCTGGTTGCTAGTGCATGACGGTAGACCGTCCTTCGAAGGGGCCGCGAACGCTCGGTCGACAATGTCTCCCGTTCAGGCCGTTCCGTCGGGTCGGACGCAGATTCTTCCATCAGAACTGCCGCACATAGCCGAGATAAGCATCCCGGTCATGTTCGCATGCAACCACCGGGGACAGCTTACGAAGTGGCGGGAATTACCAAGTGTTTTCAGGATTAACAAAGGCCCTTAATTTGTTTAAGGATTATTTAACCGTTGAGTCGATTCGCGGGGCAACAGGGAGTTTACTCATGAAGCGTTATCTACTTGCAGCAACGGCCGCGGCCGCAGTTGCTTTCGCCGCGACGCCTGCCAGTGCAGCCGTCTGCATCGGCATTGCCGTAAATGGCGGTGCAATTTCCAATGTCGGTTGTGATGGCGGCACAGGTTCGGCCAGCTACGTATCGACCAGTGGTCCCGGTGGCTATCTGTACAACATTGGCGGCACCGGCGCTCCAGCGCTCACGATGCCCCAGTTGCTGACCCAGTCGATCAACATTCAGCAAGCTAATGCCGCAAACGCGATTATCGACGTTTACGTCACCCAGAGCGATCTCACTTCGCTCAATTCCAGCTTGCTGAGCGCGTTCACTTCGAACACGCTGCAGGGTTTGTCTGCTACGATTAGCTCATATTACAGCACCACGAACGCGCTTTTTGGCGGCACGTTGCTGCAAAGCTCAGTATTCAACGGTACTGGCGTTTTCAGTGGTGCAAACGCGCTGAACGTCACCGGTCCGTGGTCAGAGACGGTTCGTTACAGCCTTAACTTCAGCGGTGGTCCAGGCTCGAACTTCAACGGCACGGCCAATCTTCGCGCAGTTCCGGAACCGGCGACTTGGGCCCTGATGCTGATGGGCTTCGGCGGAATCGGTTTTGCGATGCGTCGTCGTCGTCAGCCGATCCTCGCGCAAGTCGCGTAAGGCACCACCTAAACTTTAGCAGCGGCCCCGGTAACTCGGGGCCGCTTTCATTTTTTGCGATCAAGGGAGCGCTAAGCGTGCGCTTGCCCAAGGCGCATGCCGGCAGGGCGGCCAGAATCGACCTTCGCGGCCGCCCTGCCACCTCATGAATTGGCTACTAGACCGAGCGCGCGCTAGACGCGCTGGCGCTCAGGTAAATGTGACAGCCGCACTGTTGGATTAACCCGGCAGAGCTGCTCAAACTCAGCTGCGTTCTGCAGCCTTTCTTCAAATAGGTCCCGCGCAGCTTGCAACTGTAGCCAGTACTCCGCCGTGAGCCCCGTCGCTATTTCCAGCCGTATCGCGGTGTTTGGCGTTATCGGCGTTTTCCCTTTCAGGAGGTAGTGCATTCGCGCGCGGGAGATCCCCATGGCTGCCGCGAGTCCGACGGGCGCCAGGCGAAGATCCTTAAGCAGCGCCGACAGAACCTTTCCGGGATTAGGTGGCAATTCTTGGGATTGCATCTTCGCGAAAATGCCAGCGAACCGATACCTCCGCAACGATCAATGATGGAGAACGCTGCTCGTCGTTGTGCCCCGGATTTTAGCTATTTTCGGCGCCCCCGAGCTAGCGGTTCAACCGGATTCAGGCGTAAATCGGCGGCCGGGCTGCCACTTTGCCCTAAAGTTGAGCCATTCGCGCAATCAGTGGAGAACAAGAATGCATTTTGGTTTCACCGAAGGCGAAAGAGGAATGCGCATTGTGGCGCTTCAAACGCCGCTGGCAGCCGATTGCGCGGCAGATGAGGAGGTCGATGCTGTCATTGATGAGTTGCGAGCGGACCTTGATCGTCTTCGCGACGTCATGAAGCAAAAGCTGAAAGAGCGACCTACAAAATCATTGTTCGGCAGGTTTCATTCCTGACCGGCTGCTTCCCTGATACGGAGCAGCTCATTCCCTGTTAGGTCCCTGCAAATTCCCTGTTACGCACGAGCAGGGAAATCAGTAAAAATCAGCGAATTTCTAACATTTTCAGCCGCGAAATTCGGCCGAATAGAGCGATTCTGAACCGCTTTCCCTGTAAATTCCCTGCAAAACAGGGAAAACAGGGATGCGCAGGCCGCGGCGCGCCACGCGTTGAGTCCAAAGATCGAGGAGCCCGCTCCGCGCCGGAGCAGGCAATCAAAGATCAGGAGCGTCAGCCTAGTCGCTGCCTATCAGCGGAAGTTGTCGGCGTACGCCTGGAGTTTCAGCCGCACCGGCTGCGAGGGAATCAGGTGGTAATTCAGCCCGTGCTTCTCGCAATAAGCGACGGCTGCTTCCTTCGTTGGGAAATTCATCCGGACCTGTGGGTTGGTGTCGCCAGAGCCGTTCCATCCCGTGAGCGGATCAGGCCGCAACGGTTCGCGCCGCTCGAACTCCAGGAGCCAGCGGCCGTTGTAGGCCTTGCCGGACTGGGTCGTCTTGCGTTCGAGTTCGGAAATGCGCGCGATCATGCACGGACGAGTGGCTGACTGTGGTCGCGGAATCAAGGTCTAGCCGACGCGCGCTTCGTCTTGAGCGTTGGGGCGGCGGCGGCGGGATCGTCGGGCCACGGATGCCTTGGGTAGCGGCCACGCATGTCTTTCGCCACGTCGCGCCAGCTCCCGCCCCAAAAGCCAGGCAGGTCGCGTGTGGTCTGGATCGGCCGGCCCGCGGGCGAGGTTATCGAAAGAATCAGCGGTACGCCGCCGCCCCCAATCATGGGGTGGGCGGACAGGCCAAACAACGCCTGCGGGCGAACTTCCACGGTGGGTCCTCCAGCGGCTGTATAGTCGATCGCGTGACGGCTTCCCGCCGGGCTGACGAAATCGGCCGGCGCGAGCGCCTCCAGACGACGGGCTGCCGCGTAGCTCAAGAGGGCCATGAGTCCCGATTGAAGTGCAGCCGGCGAAATATCGCTGAGCCGTCGCTTTCCCGTGAGCAGCGGCGCCAGCCATTCGTCGGCGCAATCGAGCAAGCTTTGGTCGTCGAGAGTCGGAACCGTTTCTTCAATCTGAGCGGCAAAAGCGGCGCGGGCGCGGAATTGCGGCGTCTGTTCGTTCCAAGGCAGCATCTCCAAGCCATGTTCGCGGACGCCGCCGAGAAGCGCCTGCTCGATAGCATTGGTATCGGGGTTCGGATCGGGACCGCTAGTAAGTCGGATCGCGCCGAGGCGCCGGGAGCGTGTCGGCGTCACCGCGCCGGTCGCCGCGTCGAAGTCGCCCTCATGCCTGGTTTCGATGCGGTCGCCGAACAACTCCAGCACCGCGTCCTCAGCTATCCTAACCGCGGAAAGAATGCGTGGCCCGGACGCATGGCCCGCGACCTCGCCAACGGCCAGCCATTGGCTTGCCGCAAGTGAGGAGGCGGGGTCGAGGCGGAACCCTCGGCCACCCACGGACTGCCAATGCTCGCCCGATGCATCGCGCCGGCGAGACACCCGGTCGGGAAAGGCGAGTGCGAGTGCGGTGCCAAGCTGGGGCTCGCTGACGCTAGCGTCAGCTACCTCCAGCCGCTTGCGCCAGCCTGATGCGAGTTTGCGGGCAGCCTCGGCACGGGCAGACCGATCCGAACGCCAGCGCCGCCAGCGGAGTTCGAGATCCGGGTCGTTACCCCCAAGCCCGCGTTCGCTAAGCAAAGCCGCGACATCCGCTGCCGCCGCGCCGAAGCCGCGATCCCGCGCTTCCAGCAACATGTGTGCAAGGCGCGGCTCAAGCGGCAGTCGCGCAAGAGCGCGGCCATGCGGCGTAACGCGCCCGTCTTCGCCAACCGCGCCGAGGTAAAGGAGCCGCCGCTTGGCCTCGCTGAGCGCCGCATCCGTCGGCGGATCAAGGAACGGCAGTTGTCGAGGATCGGCTGCACCCCACAGCAGGCACGTCAGCAGCAAGCTTGAGAGATTTGCCTCCAGGATCTCCGGCGGATCGTGGGCGGGAAGGGAGGCATTGGCCGCTTCCTCCCACAGGCGGATCGCGACGCCGGGCGCCTGGCGCGCCGCGCGGCCTGCTCGCTGGGTCACTGCAGCGCGGCTGGCCCGCTCGGTGGTGAGCCGCGTCAGCCCGGCGCCGCGATCATAGCGCGGGCGACGCGCCAAGCCGCTGTCGACGACGATGCGAACATCTTCGAGCGTCACGCTGGTTTCGGCGATGCTGGTGGCGAGCACGACCTTCCGGCGGCCAGTCGGTGGCGCCGCCAGCGCCGTACGCTGCAAGACGGGTTCGACCCCGCCGTGAAGCTTATGGAGGTCGACATCGGCGGACAGGTTTTCCAACGCCGCGGCGGCGCGTTCGATCTCCGCGACGCCGGGCAGGAACGCCAGCAACGATCCTTCGCGGTCGCGAAGGGCTGATCTTATGGTCGCCGCCATCTGCGGTTCGAGCCGCGCCGCGGCATCGCGGCCGACGTACTCTATTTCTAGCGGATAGCTGTTGCCTTCGCTGACGACCGTCGGCGGATACTCGAGGAGTCTTTCGAAGCGCTCGACATCCAGCGTTGCCGACATTGCCACGAGCTTCAGATCCGGGCGCAACGCAGAAGCGGCGTCCAGTGCCAGCGCGAGCGCAAGATCATTGTCGAGGCTTCGCTCGTGGACTTCGTCGAACAAGACGGCCGACACGCCGGCCAGCTCCGGATCCGACTGGATACGCGCCAGGAACACGCCATGGGTCATGGCCACTACGCGTGTGCCTTTGCCCATCCTCGAATCGAGCCGCGTCGCATATCCAATGGTTTGACCCGGCGCTTCACCGAGCTGGGCGGCCATGAATTCGGCGGCCGACCGCGCGGCCAAGCGTCTCGGCACCAGCAGGAGAACTTCTCCGGTGCACCAGCCCTCTGCCAGCAGCGCCGGAGCGACTTTTGTCGTCTTGCCGGCGCCGGGCGGCGCAATCAGCAGCGCACGCGCGTTGCCCTGCAAGGCTGCCAGCAAGTCTGGCAGGACTTGGTCGATCGGCAGTATCATCCGCGAATGTTCCGAATGTTCACAGTGACGGGCCGGTTTCCGCGCCTTCCTGCCATCATGATCACGCGGCGGTCGAGTTCATCGAGGCGCCGCTGTTGCGCAAGCACGGGCCTGTAGGACAGCGCCTCAGAAAGCGCGGGCGACCGCGAATTCGGCGGCCTCGGTCAGCGCGGCCTTGGCCTTGCCGGCGGGGAACATGGCGAGCGCATCGATTGCCCGGCGGCCGTAGAGCCTCGCGCGTTCCAGGGTGTCGGCGAGCGCGTCGGTCTGGCGAAGCATCCGAATGGCCAACGCGAGGTCCTCGTCGTCCACACGCTTGCCGCCGATGGCATCGCGCCAGAAGTCGCGGTCGTCGTCGCTGCCGCGGGCATAGGCGAGGATGACCGGCAGCGTCATCTTGCCGTCGCGAAAGTCGTCGCCGACGCCCTTGCCCATGGTCGCGGCGTCGGAGTCGTAGTCGATCACGTCGTCGCTTAGCTGGAAGGCGATGCCGAGATTGCGGCCGTAAGCTTCGAGGGCCTGCTCCGCATCTTCGCCCGCTTCCGCGACCACCGGCGAGATGCGGCAGGCGGCGGCGAATAGGGCGGCCGTCTTGGCGCTGATGATCTGCAGATAATGGTCTTCGTCGGTTTCGATCCGGCGCTGCGCTGTGAGCTGATCGACTTCGCCTTCGGCGATCACCGCGGAGGCGTGGCTGAGGATCCGGAGCACCTTTAGGCTGCCGTCTTCCACCATAAGCTCGAAAGCGCGACTGAACAGGAAATCGCCGACCAGAACGCTGGCCGGGTTGCCCCAGATGAGGTTGGCCGTGCGCTTGCCGCGCCGCATGCCAGAGCCATCGACGACATCGTCGTGGAGCAGGGTCGCGGTGTGGATGAATTCGACGGCGGCCGCGAGCTTGTGATGACGGGTGCCGGGGTAGCCGAGCAATGCTGCGCTCGCGAGGGTCAGCATGGGCCGCATCCGCTTGCCGCCGCCGGCGATCAGGTGACCGGCAAGCTCCGGGATAAGCGCGACCTTGCTCTGCATGCGGTCGAGGATGACGGCGTTGACGCCGTTCATGTCGCTGGCGACCAGCGCCATCAGCGCTTCGAGCGACGGGGGCTTGCGGACTGGAAGGTCGTGAATGGTGGCGGACACGGCGCCGCCCTAGCCGGACAGCGCCGTTTTATCAAAGCCGCTTACCAGACGTGCACGCGCTCCTCGGGCGGCAGGTAGAGCTTGTCGCCAGGCTGCACGTTGAACGCCTTGTACCAGGGGTCGAAATTGCGGACGATTCCGTCCACCCGGTATTGGTCGGGGCTGTGCGGGTTGCTCAGCAACTGCTGTCTCAGCGCACCCTCGCGGCGCTTGCCCTGCCATGCTTGCGCGTAGGCGATGAAGAAGCGCTGGTCGCCGGTGTAGCCGTCGATGATTGGCGGCTCGCCGTGACGCGCGACGTAGCGGCGGTAAGCGGCGTAAGCCGTCTCCAGCCCGCCAAGATCGGCAAGGTTCTCGCCTAGCGTCAGCCGGCCCTTGATATGCACGCCGGGGATCGGCTCATACTGATCGAACTGGGCGGCGAGGCGGTCGGCCTTCACCTTGTACTTGGCGGCAGTCGCGGGCGTCCACCAGTCGCGCAGGCGTCCCTTGGCGTCATATTGGCGACCTTGGTCGTCAAAGCCGTGGCCCATTTCGTGGCCGATCGTGGTGGCGCCGGTCTCGGCGTAATTGACCGCCGGATCGGCGTTCGCGTCGAAGAAGGGCGGCTGCAGGATCGCCGCGGGAACGGTGATCTGGTTCAGGGTCGGATCGTAATAGGCGTTCACCGTCTGCGGCGTCATTTCCCACAATCCGCGATCGACGGGGTTGGGGAAACGCTTCAACTGAAGCTGCCACAGGAAGTTTTCCGTGGCGATTTCGTTGGCGAGCGGATCGGTGCGGCTGATCTGCAGAGAGGAATAATCTATCCACTTCTTCGGGTGGCCGATGCGCGGATCGAAGGTGCCGAGCTTTTCAAGCGCCTTGGCGCGGGTGGTCGCGTCCATCCACGAAGCGCCACTGATCTTCTCACGATAGGCTTCGCGCATGTCGGCGACGAGCTCGTCGGCCATGCGGGAGGTGTTCGCCGGCCAATATTGCGCGACGTAGAGCTGACCGACCGCTTCGCCGAGGCTTTCGTCTAGCAACTCCATGCCTCGCTTCCAGCGGGCACGCTGCTCGGGAACGTCATTCAACGTGCGGCCGTAGAAACCGAAGCGGGCGTCGTCGAACGCCTTCGGCAGCTTGTCGGCATGATCGCTGAGGAACCGGAAGGTGAGGTATTCCTTCCAGGTGCTAAGCGGCACGTCGGCGATGCGCTTACCCGCGGCGGCGACCGCGGTTGTTTCCGCCACGTCGACCTTTTTTGCCGCGCCGAGGCCCATCGACTGCAGCGTTTCGGCCCAGTTAAACTGCGGCGCGAGCTTCATCAGTTGCGCGCGGGTCATCGGATTGTGCGTCGCGACCGGATCACGGCGGCGCTCGGGCGTCCACTGGTCCTTCGCCAGCCGCGTCTCGAGCGCGATGATGCGGTCCGCGCGGCCGGCGGCGTCGGGCAGGCCAGCGAGCGTGCTGAGATCGATGATGTACTGACGATAGGCCTTGCGGATCTTGTCGTACTTCTCGCCCGTCAGCAGGTAATAATCGCGTGTGGGAAGGCCAAGGCGCGCCTGGCCGGCCACGGCCGTGTAACGGGTGGGATCGTCCTGATCCGTGGAGATGCCGAGGTAGATGGGCGCGGCATAGGAAGGCTGCGCCATGAGCTTCACCAACTCGGCACGGTTCGCAACAGCGTCGATCTTGGCAAGGTAGGGCTTGGCCGGATCGAGGCCGCGGGCCTCGATACCCTTCTCGTCCATCCACGCGGCGTAGGCATTGCCAATCTTCTGCGCGATCGGCGAGCCGGGCTTGGCCGTCTCGGCCTCGACCATCTTCTTGACCTGCTGCTCGATCTCGTCCGGCAACTCGTAATTATAACCAGCGCCCGTCTTGTCGGCCGGAATCTGATAGTTCTTCAGCCAGGTGCCTTCGGCATATTCGAAGAAGCCGTCGCCCGGCTTCACGTTCTTGTTCATGTCCTTGGTTTCGACGCCCCAGGTGCCGTAGCGCGGTCCGGCGGCAAGCAGGATCGACGGAATTGCAGCGGCAAGCGCGCCAGTCAGCAACAAGTGGCGGAAACGCATAGGAAACTTCCTCCCCGAATCATTGGCGCGAACCCTAATCGCGGCGCTTGGCCGTGCAATCGCCAATTCGACGAAAGGGCCGTCTGCGCTAACCCGCGGGCAGGCTCAGCCGAGCGAGAAGGCCACCGAGGTCCTCACTCTCTTCGAGATGGATCGTGCCGCCGTATATTTCCGCGACGTCTCGCACGATTGCCAGGCCAAGGCCTGTCCCCGGCTTGCCAGTGGTGTCCAGGCGAGCGCCGCGTGTGAACAACTCTCCGCGCCTGTCTTCCGGTATACCGGGCCCATCGTCTTCGACGAGAATGTCGATCATCTTGCCCTTTGGCTCGACCGTTACGAACACCCGGCCGCCCCCGTATTTCGCAGCATTCTCGACGAGGTTGCCAAGCATTTCATCAAGGTCCTGGCGCTCGACCCGAACCTGCGCCGCGTGATCGCCCGCGATGTCGATCGTCACGCCATCGTGCAGCCGGTCGACCGCCCGCTGCACTGCTTCAAGGCTGTCCCAAACGCGAGCGCGCGATTGCGCGGCGGCACGGCGTCCGATGGCGCGCGCGCGCGCGAGGTGATGGTCGACTTGCCGCCGCATGACGGACGCCTCGCGAACGACGGTGCGAACGAGATCGGGGTCGCTGGCCGTGGCGGCGTTGGTGATCACGGTAAGCGGCGTTTTGAGCGCATGGGCAAGATTGCCGGCGTGGCGCCGCGCTTCTTCCGCCTGCGCCTCGCTATGGGCCAATAGCTGATTGATCTCTTCCGTCAGAGGCCGGATCTCGGTCGGGAATTCATCGCTGATCCGGGTTTTGTCGCCAGACCGGATCGCCGAAACCTCGTCGCGGACGCGGCGCAGCGGCCACAGGCCATAGAAGGTCTGCAAAGCGGCCAGGACGAGCAGGCCTACGCCCAAGGCGGAGAAACTCCAGATCAAGGTCGAACGGAGTCGGCGGATCTGATCGTCGATCGTCTCGCGCGACTGCGCCACCTGAAAACGCCAGCGCACGTTCGAGCCGGGAAGGATGGCGTCCCGTTCCGCGACACGGATCGGCTCGGCATGGTCGCGGGTCGAGAATTCATCGCTATCGTAAAGGTGCGGCTTCACGTCGGCATGGCTGTCGCTGACGCGGAGCCGCCGGTCCCAGAGCGATCGGGACGGGAAGGTTTCGGCGCCGGAGCCGCTGATCTGAAAATAAAGCCCTGAATAGGGTTCGACAAAGCGTTGATCGGCCGGCGCTCGGTTAAAGCGAACCTCGCCCTGATCGCCGGTATCGGATGGACCGATCTCCGACGACGCGATCATCGAATTGAGCACGAAGACGAGCTGATTGTCGAAGCTGTCGACGATCGAGCGGGTCAGCACTCGGTCGAGCGCGAAGCCGCCGATCAGCAAGAGCGCGCCGATCCACACGCCGGCGATGCCGATCATGCGGCGGTTGAGCGAGCCCGTTACCCGCCGCCTGGCGGCTGGCCTCTTTTCGGCCGCCGCCGTCACCGGGGCGGCTTGGTCGTTCAACTCGTCGGTTCTTCTAGGCTGTAGCCGAGGCCGCGGATGGTCGTGATGACGTCGGCGCCGAGCTTCTTGCGGATACGCGTCACGAACACTTCGATAGTGTTAGAATCCCGGTCGAAATCCTGATCGTAAATGTGCTCGATCAATTCTGTCCGGCTGACGACCTTGCCTTTGTGGTGCATCAGGTAAGAGAGGAGCTTGTATTCCTGAGCGGTCAATTTGACCGGCTCACCATCCTTGGTGACCTTACCCGAGCGAGTGTCGAGGCGGATGTCGCCGGCGATCAGCTCGCTCGACGCATTGCCCGAGGATCGGCGGATGAGCGCGCGCAGGCGGGCGATCAGCTCTTCGGTCTGGAACGGCTTAGCCAAATAATCGTCAGCGCCGGCATCGAGCCCGGCCACCTTGTCCGACCAGCTGTCGCGCGCGGTCAGCACGAGCACCGGCATCTTGCGCGCTTCCTTGCGCCAGCGGTCGAGCACTGTGAGCCCGTCGACCTCGGGCAGGCCGAGATCGAGGATCACCGCATCGTAATTCTCGGTCGAGCCGAGATAATGGCCGTCCTCGCCATCGGTGGCGAGATCGACCGCATAGCCGGCGCCTTCCAGCGTCGAGCGCAGTTGGCGGCCCAGATTGGGTTCGTCTTCGACGATCAGAATGCGCATGGAAGGTCCCCGGAGCTGTTCATATTCGCGCCGTCAACCGTTGTTGCGACGAGAAGTTGCTTATCCGGAACAACTGGGAACTGCGGCCGAGAAGTCAACCGCGAAGGCTTTAGTGGTCGCGCGAACGGCGGACGACGCGGCCCTGGCCGTCAACATCGACCCAGATCACGCGGCCGTTCTGCATGAACTTGAAGCGATAGGTGTCGCCGTTCATCTCGGGACCGAGATAATCGGCACCGCTGCCCATCATCGGCATGACCCGACGCTCGAGCTGCGGCAGCGGCATCGACCGGCCCTGCTCACGCGAGCGGAAAGCCCGGTCCGCATCGCGCGGGGGATCGGCCAGCGCCGGAGCGCTGGTCAGGCCACCGGCGACGGCCGCGGCAAGAAAGATGGTACGCAACAGTTTCATTGACCGACTCTCAGTTCGGAAGCGTTTCTAACACCTTGCATTGAATAGGCTATGAATACTGCCGTCGTGCCGCGTTCATCGCTTGAGGCACCGGCAGTGCTCGCTTAAGCGCCCGCCATGGCCGCGCCTGTATTATCTTATGAAGACCTTGGCTTGATCCAAGGTGAAGGCTGGCTGTTCCGCGGTTTGGATCTGTACATCGGCGAGCGCGACCGGCTGGCGCTGATCGGCCGCAACGGCGCGGGCAAGACGACGTTGCTCAAGTGCCTCGCCGGGACGATCGATACCGACGAGGGCAAGCGCACGATCAAGCCCGGGACGCATGTCGTCATGCTGGAGCAGGATCCGAACATGGCCGGCTTCGATACGCTGGAGGCGTGGGTGCTCGGCGGCAAGGATGCGCCGGAAGCGCATGAGGCGGCGGCGATTGCCGACCAGCTCGGTATCGACCTGTCGCGTCCGACGGCGACGGCCAGCGGCGGCGAACGGCGGCGCGCGGCAATTGCGCGGGCGCTGGCGCAAAACCCGGACGTGCTGCTGCTCGACGAGCCGACCAACCATCTCGACCTCGGTGCGATCGAATGGCTGGAAGAATGGCTGAAGCGTTTCAAAGGCGCTTTCATCGTCATCAGCCACGACCGCACGTTCCTGACCCGGCTGACGCGTAGCTGCATCTGGCTGGACCGCGGCGGCCTGCGCCGCGCCGAGATCGGATTCGGCGGGTTCGAGGCGTGGACCGAGCGCGTCTATGACGAAGAAGCGCGCGCGGCGGAGAAGCTGGACGCAAAGCTGAAGCTGGAGCTGCACTGGTTGCAGCGGGGCGTGACCGCGCGGCGGCGGCGCAACCAAGGGCGGCTGACGAAACTGCACGAAATGCGGGCACAGCGGGCAGCGATGCTGGGGCCCGCGGGGTCTGCAAAGCTGGCGCTGGCGAAGGACGACGTCCGGTCCAAGACGGTCATCGACGCAGAGCAGGTGTCGAAGAGCTTTGGCGAGCGGCCGATCATCCGCGACTTCACGCTGCGCATCCAGCGTGGCGACCGGATCGGTGTCGTCGGCCCGAACGGGGCGGGTAAGACGACGCTACTCAAGCTGCTGACCGGGGAGATGAAGCCGGACAAAGGCACGGTGACGCAGGCGAAAACCCTCAGCGGCATCGTCATCGACCAGCAGCGCAAGTTGATGGACCCGGCCAAGCGCGTGAAGGACGTGCTCGCCAATGGCGGCGACTGGATCGAGGTGCGCGGAGCCAAGAAGCACATCAAGGGCTATCTCAAGGAATTCCTGTTCGATCCGTCGCTGACCGATGCGCCGATCGGTTCGCTATCGGGCGGCGAGCGGTCGCGGCTTTTGCTGGCGCGAGAGTTCGCGCGTGAGGCGAACCTGCTGGTGCTGGACGAGCCGACCAACGACCTCGACCTCGAAACGCTCGACCTGCTGCAGGAGGTGATCGCGGATTATGACGGCACGGTGCTGATCGTCAGCCACGACCGCGACTTCCTCGACCGCACGGTGACGATCACGCTTGGCCTCGACGGCTCGGGCAGGGTGGATGTCGTCGCAGGCGGTTACGAGGACTGGATCAAACAGCGGTACGAGGCGGCGCGTGCGCCGGCCAAAGCGCCGTCAAAGGCTGCAGCTGCGGAAGCGCGAGCACCGGCGGTCGCAAAGAAGCTGACCTACAAGGATCAGCGGGATTACGACCGGTTGCCGGGCGAGATTGATCGCCTGCAGGCAGCGGTCGCGGCCGACGAGGCGGCACTGAATGACGCCGACCTGTACACCCGCGATCCCGACCGCTTCGCCAAGCTGACGGAGCAAATCGCGCGCAACCGCGCCGAGATCGAGGCCGCAGAGTTGCGCTGGCTCGAAGTCGCGGAAATGGCCGAGGCGCTGGGCGCTTAGGCCAGCGCTCGCGCCCGCTCTTCGACACGCCGTTCCAGGATCGTCAGCGGCATCGAGCCGTCCTTGAGCACCTCGTGGAACTGCTTGATGTCGAACTTGGCGCCGAGGATGCTCTTCGCTTTCTCTCGCGCGCGGAGCCAAGCGAGGTGACCGACCTTGTAGCTGCAGGCCTGGCCGATCGAGATGCAGTAGCGCTCGACTTCGCGTTGAACGCGGGCGCGCGGGAAGCCGGTGGTTTTGGTCATGTAATCGACCGCCTGCTCACGGCTCCAGCCTTTGCTGTTGAGGCCGGTGTCGACGACGAGACGCGCCGAGCGGAAAAGGAAGGACTGCAAGTAGCCGCCCTTTTCGATTCCCTTGTAGCCGCCGAGCTCGTCAGCGAGCTGCTCCGAATAGAGCGCCCAGCCTTCGATGTAGGACGAGTAGAAACTGAGCTTGCGCAGCATCGGGATATCTTTCGACTCCTGCGCCAGGCTGATCTGCAGGTGATGTCCAGGGACGCCCTCGTGATAGGTTAGCGAGGGCAGCGAATATTTGGGCCAGTCGCCGGTCGACTTGAGGTTGATGAAATAGATCGCCGGGCGTGAGCCATCGAGCGTCGCGGGGCGGTAATAGCCGTTCGACGCGCCGTCCTGAATTTCCGGCGGTACACGGCGGATTTCCAGCGGCTGGCCGGGCAGGGTGGCGAAGGCCTTGGGCAGCAGGCCCATCATTTCCTTCACGTTCGCATTGAGGCTGGCGATCAGCTCGACGCGGCCTGGATCGGTATTCGGATAAAGTTGCGCTGGAGAATTGTTCAGCGTCGCGAGGCGCTCACCGACCGTGCCGGTCGCGAAGCCCGCCTGCTTGAGAACGGAGTCGAGCTGCGCCGTATATTCGGCGACCTGGGACAGGCCGAGCTGGTGCACCTCCTCCGGCGTCATGCTGCTGGTTGTCGCCTGCGCGAGTGCGGCCGCATAGATTTCCGCGCCGCGGGGCAAGCGGGTCGCGCCATCGCCCGGCCTGGTCGTCGGCTTAAGCTTGCGGACGGCGGCCATCTGCCGGTCGAGCGCGGGGTATACTTGCTGCTCGACGATTTTTGCAGCGCGGGCGCCCCAATCGCCGGCAAGGTTCTTCGCCTTCGTTCGGCGCACGAGCGACTGCACCATGTCGCTCTCGGCGGCCGCCGGTTTGCGCAACGCTTCCATCTGACCAAGCGCGAGGTCGAGCGACCATGCCGGGGCGAGGAAGCCGCGCTGCGCCATCTCGATCTGATCCTGGGTGTCGAAGTCGAGCAGCTTCCCGAACTGGCCGAGGCGGGTGAGGTAAGCTTCCGCGTCGCTGCGGGTCTCGATCGGATGCGCGCTGTTGAGGAAGTCGGGGATCGAGAAGTAGGCGCCGCTCTGCTGCGAGATGATGTAGGGCTGCTGGACGGAATCGATCTTGAACTTGTCGTAGGACGAGAGGTTGGTTTCGAGGTCGTAGATGACGATTTCGCGATTGAGCTGCGCGGTCGGCGAAAGCGTCGATGGCGCGATCGCGCGGACGGCGGCGAGGGCGGCCCGATCACGCGCGGCATTGGCCTTCCGCTGCACATTGGGCGGGCGCATGTCGAAGGTCGAGCGCAGCTTCGCATTCGCGCCGTTGTCGAGCCCAAGATAGGTCGCGAACGTCGGGGATTCACGGACCTGCCGCTGAAAGATCTGGTCGAACAGAGCGTTGAGCTTGGCGTCGTTCGCGCCCTTTGCCGCTTGCGCGATGGCACGCGTGTCGATCAGCGGGAGCAGCGCAAGCGTCGCGCTGCTGGCGAGAAATGAACGACGATCCATCGAGAGTCCCCTTCTTGTGGAAGGACACTTACCGCCGCCGTTTCGCCGCGCAAACTCCGCCGGTCGAAAAGGTCCTTACGCTTGCAGACGATATTGTTTCAGCAAGTCGTAAAGCGTCGGCCGGCTGATGCCGAGAAGCTTCGCGGCGCCCGAGATATTGTTCTCGGTCCGCGTCATTGCCTGACGGATCGCCTTGCGGTCGGCCACTTCGCGCGCGGCGCGCAGGTTGATCGGTAGCACATCGTCACTCGGCACGACGCCAGCCTGAAGGTCGAGATCGCCCGCGGTGATGCTCTTGCCGTCGGCCATGATCACCGCGCGCTTGATGCGGTTCTCCAGCTCGCGAACGTTGCCTGGCCAGCCGTAGACGTCGATCGCTTCGGCGGCTTCGGGGCTGAGCGACAGAGGCCCGACATTCAGCTCGCGGCCGAAGCGGTTGATGAAGTGGCGCGCCAGCAGCACCGCATCGCCCGCGCGCTCCGCGAGGGATGGGATCTTCACCACGATCTCGGCGAGGCGGTAGTAAAGGTCTTCGCGGAAGCGCCCGTCGGCCTGCATCGCGGCAAGATCCTGGTGCGTCGCGCAGACGATGCGCGTGTCGACCGCGATCGGCTGACGCCCGCCGATCCGTTCGATCACGCGCTCCTGCAGAAAGCGCAGCAGCTTGACCTGCAGCGGCAGCGGGATGTCGCCGACCTCGTCGAGAAAGAGCGTGCCACCCTGCGCGACTTCGATCTTGCCGATGTTCGACTTAACCGCGCCGGTGAACGCACCGCGCTCATAACCGAACAACTCGGCTTCGAGCAGGTTTTCGGGGATGGCGGCGCAGTTGATGGCGACGAATTCGCCCTTTCGGCCGCTCTTCTCATGGACCGCACGGGCGAGCAGTTCCTTGCCGGTGCCGCTCGCGCCGAGGAGCATGACGGAGACATCGGCCGACGCGACACGCTCGATGGTCTTGGCGACCTTCTGCATTTCCGGAGCGGCGGTGATGATCGAGCCGAGCACGGTCGCGGCACCGGTCTCCAGGCGGCGGTTCTCGCTCTCGATCTCGTGCAGGTGGAACGCGCGGGCGACGATGAAGCCGAGTTCGTCGATATCGACCGGCTTCTTGTAAAAATCGTAGGCACCCATGGCGACAGCGCGGGTGGCGCTTTCGCGCGCGCCGTGGCCGGTGGCGACGACGACCTTGGTGTCCGGCTTGAGCTGCAGAATCTCAGCCAGCGTCGCGAAACCCTCGTCCGTACCGTCGGGATCGGGCGGCAGGCCGAGGTCGAGCGTGACGACCGCCGGCTCGTAGGCGCGCAGCATTTCGATGGCGCTTGCGCGGTCGCTGGCGACGACGACCTGATAGCCGTCGTAAGCCCATTTAAGCTGGCGCTGCAGGCCCTCGTCGTCCTCGACGATCAGCAGGACTTTGGATTGGTCGGTCATGCGCTTTTCCTAATTGGCTCAGCCAGTGCCTCGGGGGCGGGGAGCAAGATGGTGAAGGTGGTGCCCCGGCCCGGACGGCTGTCGACGGACAAGCGGCCGCCCATGGCAGCGACGAGCGATCGCGCTTCGAAGGCGCCGATGCCAAAGCCGCCGGGCTTGGTCGAGGCGAATGGCTCGAACAGACGATTACGGACGAAGTCGCCGTCCATGCCGATGCCCTTGTCAGCAATGGCGATAGTGACGCCCGATGGATGCCGATCGACACGCGCCGTCACCGCCTCGCCGCTGCTTGCATCCAGCGCGTTCTGCAGCAGGTGCCCAACGGCTTGTTCGAGCGCGACCGGATCGACCAGCGCTTCCACATTGGCGTCGCCGAGTAGTTGGACTTCCCGGTCGCGGCGCTTGGCGGCGATTGCGGCTGTCAGGATGGGGCGAAGGATCTGCGAGTCCACGCGCTGCACGCGCGTCGCCGAATGCGGCGACAGTCGCGCCAGCAGGTCGTTCATCTTGCCGACGGACGAGCGCAGCGTCGCGACCATGTCGGCGCGGAATTCAGGATTGTCGGCATGCCGCTCGGCGTTGCGCGCAAGCAGCGACAGCTGGCTCACCAGATTCTTGATGTCGTGCAAGATGAACGCGAAGCGGCGGTTGAACTCCTCGAACCGCTGCGCGTGGTTCAGCGCTTCCTGACCCAGTGCTTCGGCAAG
Organism: Sphingomonas flavescens; assembly: GCF_030866745.1. Taxonomy (NCBI): domain Bacteria; kingdom Pseudomonadati; phylum Pseudomonadota; class Alphaproteobacteria; order Sphingomonadales; family Sphingomonadaceae; genus Sphingomonas; species Sphingomonas flavescens. Next base: position 2,393,387 of record NZ_CP133016.1, read on the forward strand.
CGAACTGGCGGCCTGAATTCCCGCCGTCTTCAACAGATCGAAATCTTCCCAATCGAGCTGACGGCGGAATTCCGGCGCGGCGAGCACGACGAGGCCGATCGGCCGCTGGTGATGAAGCAGCGGCACGCCGACCCATGCGGCCGGTTCGTCTAGCAGCCATTGCGGAACGACGGGCGTTCGTTCGCGCTCGCTGCGCAGCGTTCCGAAGCCTTTGAACTCGATCACGCGGCCGCTGGCTTCCATTCCATTCCAGAAGTCCGGTGCGCCGTCGAAGGCGTCCGGTCCCGGCGTCAAACCCGGCCAGTTGCTGGTGTCGGCGACCGCCAGACCCGCACCCTCACGAACGAGGAGCATTCCGCCTGGCGCGTCGACCACGTCGGCAAAGGCGGTCACGATCCGCTCGGTCAGCGGCGGGGCGTCGGCGCCGTCCCGGCCGAGCGTTTCGGTAAAGCGCAGCCATTCGACGCGATAATCGTAGCGGTGCTCGAACAGATGCTTTGCAAGCTTGACCTTGAACCAGGCGCGAGCCTTCGCGCTGGGCAGCAAGACCATTGCTCCAATTGTCATGCCGGCAAGGAGCAGAACCGTCGCGACTGACGACCAGTCCGCGCTGCTGCCGCGCAGGGCAGTTGCCAGGATCGCCATCAGCGCGAAGTAAGCGCAGATCGCGAGCAGGGAGAGAGACTGGAAGGTCGCCGCGCGTGATAGCCTCACCCGCCATTGACCGTGGTTCCGCATCGAGGCCGCAAACAGCGGCGCGGCCAATGCAATGGCGATGCCGCGCCACTGGAGTAGACCCGGGCTCGTCCCGGCGATGTAGGACAGCGTGTAAAGGTTGAGGTCGTAGGTCCAGATCAGCGCGAGGCCGACCATCGCCGAGCGGATGTGCGAGCGGCTGGCAGGCGCCGCCTGGCCATAGACGTTGTGGACGAGGACCAGCGCGCCCGCGGCCGTCGTAATCCGCAAAACGACCGCCGTTTGCGCAATGGACGCGCTTGGACTGAATGCCTGAAACAGGCCGCCGATTAGCTGCAGCCCGATGACGCCGGCGACGGCGCCGTAAACGAGCTTCAGCGCCTGTTGGCGATCCTTTTCGGCGGATGACAGACTGTAGAGGACGCTGATCCAGATGAGATTGCGGGCGCTCTCGGCGAGCGATGTAAGCTGATCGTCGGGTACGACCGCAGCAAGCCAGGCCCAGCAGGCAGTCATCGCAAAAGCGCCAGCCAGCAGCCGCTGTTCGGGCCGGCGTGCCGCCTCGCCAAGCCGCCACAAGGTCAGCGCAGCAAAGCAGGCCGCGCCGAGGGCGTGACTCCAGAAGGTGATCAGCGCGTCCATGCGCGATCCGCTGTCAAAGCGCCCGACATGTGCCGGGGTGTCGCTAAACTTTACAAAGGAATGGTGAACGCGGCGGAAAGAAAGCGGCGAATCAGCCCTTCTTCAGGATGTCGAGCGTGGCCACGGTCATTGCTTCTGTAGCGGTGGAGATCACGGCTTCGGCGTCGGGTGCCCAGAAGGGTGAGTGCAGCGAGGGCAGCTTGGTCTCGTCGCCCTTTGCGGCGTCCCATTTGTCGCGCGGCGTGCCGCCGACCCAGAACAGCAGTGACTGCTTGCTCTTGTCGGCAAGCCAGTAGCGGCTGAAGTCTTCACTCGCCATGATCGGCCTGGATTCGACCACCCGATCGGCGCCGAAATGCTGGCTGAAGACGCCGCGCATACGCTGGCCGAGTTCGTCGGTGTTGAAGGTCGAGGGCGCCGATTCCGGCACAGTCACCTCGGGCATCTTGTCCTCGGGAATGCCGGCGGCGATGGCCTCGCCGCGGACAATGCGGCGGATGCCGGCGATCAGTTTCTCCTGCACTTCGGCCGGATAAGAGCGGACGGTCAGCTGCAGCTTGGCCTCGTCGGAGATGATGTTGTTCTTCGTGCCCGCATGGAAGCTGCCGACCGTCACCACCGCGGGTTCGAACGGATTGTTCTCGCGACTGACCAATGTCTGCAGCGCTTCGACGATGCGCGCGCCGAGCACGATCGGATCCTTGGTCGTGTGCGGATAGGCACCGTGCCCGCCGACGCCGTGGATGGTGATGTTGACGCTCGAAGAGTTAGCCAGGGCGTAGCGGGGTGTAATGCCAATTTGCCCAGCCGGAAGGGCCGCCGCATCGTGGAACGCGACCATGTAATCCGGCTTCGGAAAGCGCGTGAACAAGCCGTCGTCGAGCATGGCCTTGGCGCCGAGGACTCGCTCTTCGCCCGGCTGCAGGACCATGACGAGAGTGCCTGACCATTGGTTCTTCATGGCAGCGAGACGGCGAGCGGTCCCTAGCCAGGTGGTCACGTGCGTATCGTGCCCGCAGGCATGCATGACGGGCGTCTCGGTACCGTCCGGAAGCTTGCCCATGGCCTTGGAGGCGAAGGGCAAACCGGTCTGCTCCTTGACCGGGAGCGCGTCCATGTCCGCGCGGAGCATGAGCACCGGGCCAGGACCGTTCTTCATGACCGCTACCACACCCGTCTTGCCGACATGCTCAGTGACCTCGAAGCCGAGCTTGCGCATTTCCGGCGCAAGCTTTGCGGGCGTGCGCACCTCCTGCATCGACAGTTCGGGATTGGCGTGCAGGTCCCGATAAAGGTTCATCAGCATCGGCATGTCCGCGCGGATGGCGTCGGAGAGCGCGGCGGCGCCGGCGGGGACGGGAAAAGCGGTCATGGCAGCGGCGAGCCATAGCATGGACTTCAAGGCGTTGCTCCTGCGGGAACGAGTTCCATCACATCGATGCGCGATTCGAACCGCGGCTCGGGCATGATCAGCCGCCAGCGCTGCGGGCCGATCCGTTCAACATAAGCGGCGACGTCGCGCTGCTCGTCCTGGCCATATTGCATGGCCCGCGTCTCATCGCCCAGGACGAGCGTGCCGAGAAAGACGTTGCGGAGCGCGTCGCCCGGGAAGATCAGACCAACGTAGCGCTGCGATCCCGTCAGCTTGGTCAGCCGTTGCAGTTCACGCTCGGCGCGGACCCGGCAGGTAAATGCGGGATAGCTGACGAAGGTGAGATTCTCGGGCTGCCTCGCGCCGAGCTTGATCACGCGGCAGCGGTAAATACCGTTCGGCAAACCGGGCTGGGTCAGCGCCGCATCCGGATTGAGCAGCGCGCCTTCGCGGTCGATCTCGGCGCTGTGGCCGGTCGCGCGAGCGCTCGCCAGCGCTTCGGTGAAGCTGGTTCGCCAGTCGCGCAGGCGCACGCGATCGTCGTCGTGGATGATCTGGCGATAGGCGGTGGTCCAGCGCGGGATGAGTCCCGACGGCTGCTCGACGACGCTGCAACTCGCAAGGACCGAAGCGGCAGGGAGGAGCAGGGCGAGGCGCATGGCGGCGAGCTTAAGCGGCGGTCCAGCCACCGTCCATGCTGACGTTCGTCCCCGTCATCGCCGAAGCCTCGTCGCGGCAGAGGAACAGCGCCAATGCGGCGACCTGTTCGGGCGTCACGAACTGCTTGGTCGGCTGAGCCGCCAGCAGCACGTCGTTCATCACCTGCTCGCGGGTGAGGCCGCGCGTCTTCATCGTGTCGGGGATCTGCGCCTCGACCAGCGGCGTCCAGACATAGCCGGGCGAAATGCAATTGGCGGTGATGCCGTCGCGCGCCATCTCCAGCGCGACGCTTTTGGTGAAGCCGGCGATGCCGTGCTTGGCCGCGACGTAGGCGCTCTTGTTGGGCGAGGCGATCAGGCTATGCGCGCTCGCCGTGTTGATGATCCGCCCCCAGCCCTTGGCCTTCATGCCAGGGACCGCGAGGCGCGTCGTGTGGAACGCCGCGGTCAGATTGATGGCGATGATCGCGTCCCACTTCTCCGGCGGGAAATCCTGGACCGGCGAGACGTGCTGGATGCCGGCATTGTTGACGAGGATGTCGGGTCCGCCGAGCTCCGATGCGCAGCGCTCCATCATCCGGGCGATGTCGTCAGCCTTGGACATGTCGGCACCGTCGTGGATCGCGCCGAGCTCTGCGCACTCGCGGTCGATCGCCGCCTGGTCGCCGAAGCCGTTGATCATGAGCTTCGCGCCTTCCGCCGCGAGCGCTTTGGCGATGGCGAGCCCAATGCCCGAGGTCGATCCGGTGACGAGTGCGACTTTGCCTTCGAGCAGCATGCGAATGATCTCCTTTGCAGCGATCCCTTGCCGCGATGCCGGTCGATTGCAACCGCCGCCGCGCTTAAGCATTACGGCTGTGCAACAGGAGGGTTACCCATGCGGCTAGGCGACGGTGGCGACAATTTCGACGATCGCACGGGACAGAGCGGTGGCGGATTTGGACTGGGTGGCGGCGGCGGCAATGCGCTTGGCTGCCTGCTTCCGCTAGTCGCTAGCCGCTTTGGCATCGTCGGAGTGGTCATCCTCCTGCTCGGCTACTGCGCGCTGACACAGCTTGGGGGTGGCGGCGGTGGACTGATCCCATCGGGACCGAGCACGACACAAAGCGCTCCGAACGGCCAATCAACGCTGACGCCGGATCAGCGCCACATCTTGTCCAGCGCGGTCGCATCGACCAATCAAGTGTGGGGCCAACTCTTCCAGCGTGCGGGCGAGCGGTACACGCCGCCGCGGCTGGTTGCGTATACGAGCCGTGAGCAAACCGCGTGTGGGATGGGCCAAGCGGCAATGGGTCCATTTTACTGCCCGAATGACCAACGCATCTACATCGATCCGGAATTCTTCACGGAGCTAAGTCAACGCTTCGGCGCACCTGGTGACTTCGCGCAATATTATGTCGTTGCTCACGAGGTCGGCCACCACATCCAAAATCTGGAAGGGACGCTCGACCAGGCGCACAATTCACAGGCGCGCATGAGTGAGGCGCAAGGCAATGCGGAGCAGGTCAAGGTTGAGCTGCAAGCCGACTGCTACGCCGGCGTGTGGGCCGCAAACGCTAAGGATCCTCAGGGGCAGCGAGCGATCGAACCGGGCGATGTCGAAGAGGGTATGCGTGCCGCCGAAGCGATCGGCGACGATACCTTGCAAAAGCAGACGCAGGGCGTGGTCGTTCCGGAAAGCTTCACGCACGGCACCTCGGCCCAGCGGATGAATGCCTTACGGACGGGTCTCCAGTCGGGCGACCCGGCCGCCTGCAAGTTCAACGGCTAAAGCCGGACGAGCATCTTTCCGGTGTTCTGGCCTGTGAAGAGGCCAAGAAAGGCGTCGCGCGTACTGTCGAGGCCGTCCATCACGGTCTCGCGTGACTTGACCGTGCCGTTCGCCACCCACGGGCCCATTTCGGCGTAGAAGTCCGCCATTTTCGGGAAGAAGTCGAAGACTATGAAGCCTTTCAGCATGATCCGCGCGGCGATGATGCGCTGGATGAAGCGCAAGCTCATCGGCTCGGCGGCGTTGTAGCTGTCGATCATGCCGCAGATCGCGAAGCGGGCGTTCTGACGCGCCACCGCCAGCGCCGCATCCAGATGGTCCCCGCCAACGTTATCGAAATAGACGTCGATGCCTTCTGGAGCGGCTGCGGCTAGACCCTTGAGGACCGAGCCGCCTTTGTAATCGATCACATGATCGGCCCCGAGCGAGCGGACGAACTCGCATTTTTCCGGTCCGCCGGCCGAGCCGATGACGGTCATGCCCTTCGCCTTGGCAATCTGCACGACCGCGGAGCCCACAGCACCTGCTGCGGCGGAAACGAACACGACGTCACCAGCCTTGGCTGCGGCGGTTTCGAGCAAGCCGAAATAAGCCGTGGCGCCCGTCACTCCAAGCAGTCCGAGAAACATCTCGGGAGGTGCGCCTAGCTCGGGCAGCTTCTGCGCGGTGCGGGCATCGATGACCGCCTCGTCCCGCCAGCCAGCCATGTGCTGAACCAGATCGCCGGCTTTCAGACCGTCTGCCTTGCTGTCGACCACTTCGCCAATCGCGCCGCCCTCAAGGGGCTCGCCGACCTGAAACGGAGGGACGTAGCTTTTCACGTCGTTCATCCGCCCCCGCATATAAGGATCGACCGACAGCCAGCGGTTGCGCACGCGCACCTGGCCTTCGCCGAGTTCGGGTAGCGAGAGGTCCTTCAGCTCGAAATTGTCGGGGGTCGGCATGCCGCTGGGGCGGCTCTTCAGGTGCCAGGCGCGGGCCATCGCTCTTCTCCTCAAGGATCGCGGTCGGCCTTACGGGCTGTACTCCAGATACAAAAGACCCGGCGGAAGGGGATGCCGCCGGGTCTCGTGTCAGCCCCCGCTGACCGGAGGCTTGCGTGCTACCGGATTAGCGGTAGGTGCCCTCGAAGCTTCGATCGAGAATACGCGGGCCCATCTCGCCCTGGTCGTCACGCTCGAACAGCGCGCGGCTACGGCTTTCGTCGCGCCAGTTCTTGCGCGCCTGGTCCGCCGAGCAGTCCAGGATGACGCGATTCTCTTCGATCCGGTCGATAGTCGAGCAACTGAGCGAATGGTGAGCTCCGCCGGCGTCCGGGTCGGACTTGGTCAGGATGATGCGATCGCCCGCGACCTTGTCGACCGTGCCGACGTGCTGATCATCGTTGCCGACGACTTCCATGTGCTCGCGGACTTGACCGAGCAGACCGCGCTTCTGCTGACGAGTTTCGCGCCAGCTGCCGAATTCGCTCTCGAACTTCGACTGATGCTCGCGGCGATAGTCGTCATAGTCGCGGTCGAGCTCACTCATCTGGCGATCGCGCCAGTTGCGATAGTGCGGGTCCGTATCGCGGTCATGACGCGAGCGGTCGGACTGGTCCCACGTCCCGGCGCGGCTGGTGTTGCGATAATCGTCGCGGCCCCAGGGGGTGCGGGCGTTGTCGCCGCCAAGATCATAGCTGCCGCTGCGCTCAGCGCGATCGAAGTTCCTGTTCGACGAGAACCGGTCGGATTCATATCCGCGGCCGTAATCGCCGGTCATCGGCCGGTAATCGCGGTCGCGTTCGCCGAAGCGGTCCGAACGATCGTCATCGCGGCCGCGGCTCCACATGCCGCTCAACGAGCCGCGGCCGTAGTCGCGTTCGCTCGAGCCGCCGCGGGAAAACAGACCGCGGTTCTCGTTCCAGTCGCGACCGCGGTCGCGGTCGCGGTCCTGGCCGCTGAACCCGCGCTCGCGCTGATCGCGCATCTGGTCTTCGCGGCGGCGGCGTTCGGCATCGTCATCGCCGAACCAGGACGAAATCTCGTCGCCGGCACGTTCGAAAAAGCCGCGCTCATCACGGCGGCCGCTGCGGTCGTTGCCGCGCCAAGCACGTTCGGAATTGCTGTCGTCTCGCCAGCGCTGGCGGTCGTCGCCGCGGTCGTAACGGTCATAAGCCATGAAATGTCTCCTGTACTCGGACTGGCCGCAGGGGATCGGCCAGGCACAGGTTTTGAAACGAACAGCCGTGGCTCGCCGTTCCTATCGTGACGGCTCGGCAAGGACGCTTATTCGATGAGGTGAGGGATGCGCGGGCCAGGCGATTGCAAGGCCGGAAAATCGCGGCTAGGGAGCCGCTTCCTCGCGGGTCCGATCCCATCGGCCCGATGCCAGGCTGGAAGGCGCGGGGCTGTAGCTCAGATGGGAGAGCGCTGCAATCGCACTGCAGAGGTCAGGGGTTCGATTCCCCTCAGCTCCACCAGCCCATGCTTAGACTTAACGGGGGCGCGCCGTGCCCTGGGCCGCCTTTGGCCGAAGAACCTTGGGTTGCGCTAGCCGTGTTGCCGTAACCGCGATGGCGAGAATGGCGTTCATTGCCCCGAACTCCTGTGACTCTCGACGCAATTATGCGCCTTCTGGCAGCTGAAGTCACGCTGCGCGCGCGGAGTCGTCCCTGAATGAACCGCTGCGCGTTAGTCCTGGAGTTCCGCCAGATCACTCAATCGGCGGGTCAACGATGCGAGAGTGTACGGTTTCTGCAGCACCGGCCGAGAGCGATGCTTGTCCGGCAACTGGCTTTGCTCGCCGTAACCGGTGGCAAATATATACGGGATGCCAAGCTCGCTGAGACGGTTCGCGATCGGCACGCTGTCGTGATCGCCAAGATTGATGTCGAGGATCGCGATGTCCGGGCGCCGCGTCTCGACGGCGGCGATTGCGCCCACCGCTGACGACTCCGTGTGCACCGAAGCCGCACCGAGACGGTCGAGGAGGTCCTCGGCGTCGAGGGCGATGATGAGACTGTCTTCGACGAGCAGGACGTTCTTGCCGCGAAGCAATGCGCTCACTTCCCGCGCTTCAACCGGCGGCGTGCCGGGCAGATTGATCTTGTTGCCGGCCGGCGATTTGGTCTGCACGACGTGTTTAGCCGGGATGAGAAAATCGGCACGGAGACCCTCTCGAGCATAATCGACCTTGGCTGTCCCGCCGAGATCGTAGGGCACGCTATGCTCGATAATGGTCGTGCCGAAACCTTTGCGTTGGGGAGGCCAAACTTCCGGGCCGCCTTGTTCCCGCCAACAGAAGTCCAGGTCGCCATTCTCCTTGACCGACCATTCAGCCAACGCCTCCCCGCCTGAAACGGATAAGCTGCCATATTTCACGGAATTGGTGACGAGTTCATGGACCACGAGAGCGAGGGTCGAATAAGCCTGCGGATTGAGCAGCACAGGCGGCCCATCGAGGATCAGGCGGTCCTTCTGCGTCGTTAAGAACGCAGCGGCCTCGGCTTCAAGCAGATTCTTGACCGGTGCGGGACCCCAGTGGTCGTCAGTGATCTGATTGTGCGCGCGCGCCAGTGCGTGGACCCGCCCGTCGATCACGGCGACGAAATCCTCCACGGTAGTGCCGTCGGCAGGCTTCGACTGGCGGATCAGGCCGCGGATCAGTGACAGGATGTTGCGGACGCGGTGGTTGAGCTCGGCGATGAGCAATTCCTGCCGGCTGGTCGCTTCGCGCCGGTCGGCATCCGCCTCGTCGGACAACCGCAAGACGACCTCGATCAAGGTCGCGCGCAACGTCTCAGCCACGCGGATCTCCGAAGCGGAGAAGGGCAGGGACTTGCCCACGACCGTCTCTTTCCACTCCTCGAAGCTCTGGCGAGGACTGAGGCGCGGGCCGTTGGGGCCGTATTCGACCGGCTTGTGTGGATCGCCGCCCCAGCGGACCGATCGGACGAGTTCCTGCCGAAAGAGGATGACGTAATCGCGTGGCGCGCGCGAGATTGGAATCGCCAGCACGCCCGCGACGGGCGACTTGTTATTCTCCATTTCCGGCACCAGCGCCGCAATCCGCTCGGTAGCGTAGACGCGCCCGGCGGCCGTCGCATTTAGCGCTTGCACGATCCGCGCGAATTCGCCGGTCGTGGGAGTGAGGCCGCTGAACGCATAATTGCCGTTGATCCAGACGCCGACACCGTCCGCGGGAATTGCACTCGTCAGGATGGAAGACAGCCATTCGGGATCGTTGAGCAGCGTCTCATCCGACGCCACCGCGCCAAGCAGCTGGTCGGAGATATCACGGGCGCGCCGCTCATACTCGACGACCATCTTTCGTTCGCGCGATTCAATCCGAAGTGCGAACATCTGAGCGAACAGCTCGGCGACTGAACGACGTTCAAAGCTCGGGCAGCGCGGCGCATAATGGTGGCAAGCGATGAGCCCCCACAACTTGCCTTCGACGACAATCGAAATCGACATCGATGCGCGGACGCCCATATTGCGCAAATATTCGATGTGGATTCGCGACACCGACCGCAGGACCGACAGCGACAAATCGACTGGCTCGCCCTTTTCGTCCGTCGCAGGAAGGATGGGCACTGGCACGGCGTCGATATCCGTGATGATGCGCAGCAAGCTTCGAAGATATAGCTCTCGCGCCTGCCGCGGAATGTCTGATGCTGGGTAGTGAAGCCCCAGGAAACGGCCAATGCCGCCCTTGGCGCTTTCAGCGACGACTTCGCCGGACCCGTCTTCCGAGAAACGATAGACCATGACACGGTCGAAGCCGGTCAGCGCGCGAATCTGGCGCGCACCTTCGTTGAAAAAGGCGGCCATGTCATCGGCCTGCTCCAGGCGGCCGATCATGCCGCGAACGGTGCCGGTCGCGTCGCCGTAGTCGTGCTCCGCGCTTTCTTCGGCCTCGAGGATGATGCGCGATCCCGACATGTGCAGCGCGACATCGAACACGCGGTCGTTGTCCTGCAGCGACATCCTGAACACCCGTTCGAGGGCATCCTTGCCGCGAAGAAGTGCCAGGCGGTTGCGCAGTGTGTGAATGGCGTTTTTGGTGAAGACCTCCGTGGCCGGGCGGCCGATCAGCGTCTCTTCATCAATGTCTAGGAATTCCCCGATGTTGGCGGAGACGTTCGAAATCATCCAATCGGCCGTGAGGACGACCAGGAAACCGATTGGCTGAATTTCACCAAGCTGATGGATCGGCTCGCGATCGCAATTGGTGAGGTCGACATTGCTGTTTTCAACGAGCGCCTTGGTACTCATCAGATCCCGGCCTCAACCGCTACGCTTAAGAACAGGGTGAAGCAGCGACGCGCGGCACTTTCTGCTTCACCGATCAGAGCATCCGAATAGAGGTGCCGGTCCAATGCGGCAACTACGGCCGGCCAGGCACCGAGCGTATCCTCGTCCTTGAGGAAATCGGCTGGCATTCCGTCGCCCACCTGCTTCCGCAAAACGCGGCCGCCCAGGCGCGAGCCTTCAAGAACGTAGGCGGTGCCAAGCAAAGCGGCCACACTTGAAACCGGCGGCGGTTCGCATGGCGAGGGCATTGGCTCGCCAAGGGCCGCGAGGTCGGATTTTAGTGCCGTCGTGCGTCGTGCGCCTTCCCACCCCTCGATCAAATCACCGAGGCCGCCCGCTGCGAGCGCTGCCTCAATTGGCGGCACGGCGCGCGCCTGGACGCGGAGGAACTGGCAGTAGTCTTCGCGCCTCCCGAGATCGAGGCGCGACAGACGGTCGTCCAACTCACGGTGAACGTCGTCGGTCGCGGCTTTGAGAGTGAAGCGAGATTTCAAGGGGCAATAGCTCGGATAATTCTGCAGCCGATACGGTCTCGAATAACTTAAATCAATGCGAATGAAGGGCTTAGGTGGGGTGCGGTCAGTGTCCCGCTTAAGCACAGCGGCGTCTTTGCGATTGCCTGACCGCGAGACGCGGCCATTGATCGGTGCAATCAGTAGGAGCGTTGCGATGCGGAATTTTGGAAAGCGGATCGATGGCATTGGTGGACGCCGGCGGATCAAGCGGCGGCCGGTAAGCATCCAGGCCACCGCATCCAGTGTTGGAGACGCCACGCGCGGACTGATCATCGAGGACATTTGCCTCAACGGTGCTCGCGTAATGGGCCGCAACTTGCCGCGCGAAGGCGCCGAAATTCTGCTTCGTCGCGGCAGCCAGGCGTTGCTGGGCGAGGTCGTCTGGGCAGCAGAAGATCGTCGCGGGATCGTATTTAGCGGCGCGCGGCGCTGAGCCCGGGTCGCGCCAACTAGACGGCGAGACCGGTCTTCCAGAGCATGTAGGCGGCAACGAGGAAGATGAGGGCGGCAAAGACGGTCGAAAGGTGACCGCCGCCCGACAGGCGCTTGGCCGCTCGGGTGCCCGCCATGCTACCGAGGAAACCGCCGGCGATGAACAAGCCTGCGAGGGGCCAGTCGACCAAGCCCGACAGCGCATAATTGGCTGCCGTCGTCAGGCCAAAAGCCGTGACCGCCACGAGCGATGAGCCGACCGCGTTTAACATTGGCATGCCGGTGGCCGCGATCAGGCCGGGCACGATCAGGAAGCCGCCGCCGATTCCAAAAAAGCCGGAAAAAAGGCCAGCGCCGAAGCCGAACAGCAAAAGCTTTAGCGCATTGTCGCGCCCGAGGCGCACGCCGGCATTGCCGGTATGCGCGCGGCGGCGGAGCATCAGCACGCCCACGACGATCATGACCAGTGCAAACAGGAAGAGCAGCTTTTGACCATCGAACGCCTTGCCGAGGGTCGAGCCGATCGCGGCACCGACAATCCCCGCGACGGCAAATAACGCCGCGCAGCGCCACTTGACGTTGCCGATCCGGTGGTGACTGACCAGGCCCATCGCTGCGTTGGCAGCCACCGCGAGCGCGCTGGTGCCAATGGCGACGTGCGGCTGTGGCACGCGAACAAGGTAAACCATCAGCGGCACGGCGAGGATCGATCCGCCTCCGCCGACAAGGCCGAGAACAAACCCAACCAGCGCGCCGGAAAATGCGCCAAGCAGATACTGAATGGGCTCCAGCGCCATTAGGCCGCGGCGCCCTGCTCAAGCCTGGGCCTGAGGGCTTCGATGTCGTACCCGGCTTCCTTCACTGTCGAGATAATCTCGTCGGCACTGCGCTGACCGGCCTGCGAAAGGGCCCACAGCATGGTGGACCGGGTGCCGGTGCGGCAAAATGCAAGCACTGGTCCCTCGTGCTGGTCTAGCGCCCCGGCAAATTTGTCCACGTCGGAGGCGCCGATTTGCCCAGGGACGACTGGAATGTGGACATAATCGAGCCCGACCTCGCGGGCGGCATGGGCGATGGACTCGGAGGAGGGTTGGCCGGGTTCCTCACCGTCGGGGCGATTGTTGATGACCGTCCGGAAGCCAGCCGCCGCGCGCGCAAGTTCGGCCGGTGGAACGAACGTCGATACGGACAAGGTCTCGGTCAGCTTTTTCACGGTCATTGACGCGCTCCTGCGATGTTGGGAGGGAAACCGTCGCGAGCCTCGGCGTAGCGCTGGTGCAGCCACATGCCGGCAAGCATGGCGGCGACGAACAGCCAGTTCTGCCAATAGCCAAGTACCAGACCCGCGATCGCCGGTCCGGGACAGAGGCCGGCCAGCCCCCAGCCGATGCCGAAGAGGGCTGCGCCGGCAAGCAGGCGCGGTTCGATCTCGCGGTTCTGCGGAATGCAGAATTCGGTTGCCATCAGGGGCGCGCTCATCCGGCGAACGATTGCGTAGGCAATGGCGGAAGGAACGAGGGCGGCAGCAAGAACGAAGGCGAGCGCAGGGTTCCAGTTACCGGCAAGATCGAGGAAACCCAGCACGCGCGCGGGATCGATCATGCCCGACAGCGCTAGACCCGCGCCAAAGAGCACGCCAACGATCAGCCCAGGCAGTCCGTGGCGCATCAGCTCGCCCCCGGCAGGTGACGGACGACGTAAACGGTGACGAAGCCGGCCGTCATGAACGTACCGGTGGCGGCGAGGGAACGGGGCGACAGACGGGCTAAACCGCAGACGCCGTGACCGCTCGTACATCCGTTACCCAGGCGCGTGCCGAATCCCACCAGCAAGCCGGCAACGATCAGCACAGGCATTGAGGAACTGATGGTTACGGAAGGCCGGCCAAGCGCCGCGACGACTAATGAAGTACCGGCGAGGAGACCAAGAATGAAATTGGCTGCCTGGAGCCAGGGAGGCCCGCGATCGGCGATTCGAACAGCAGTCGCCGCTATGCCGCTGACGCCCGCAATGCGCCCCGACAGTATCAGCAGAAGACCGGCTGCGCTGCCGATCAGCAGACCACCAGCGCTCGCCCAGATGATGTCGTGGCTAGTCACGTCCTCTACTCAGAACAGGTTGATCGGGAGCTTGAGGTAGCGGGTGCCGTTAGACTCCGGCTCGGGCAGGTGACCGGCGTTGATGTTCACCTGCAGCGATGGCAGGATGAGCTTCGGCATCGACAGCGTGGCGTCACGCTCGGTGCGCATGCGGACAAAATCGTCCTCGCTGACGCCGTCGTGCAAATGGACGTTGCCAGCCCGCTCGGCGATCACAGTCGTTTGCCAGACGTATTCGTCGCGATTTGGCGCCTTGTAGTCATGGCAGAGGAACACCCGCGTCTCGTCCGGCAGCGACAGCAAGCGGCGCACCGAGCGATACAGCTGCCGCGCATCTCCGCCCGGGAAATCGGCCCGTGCCGATCCGTAGTCGGGCATGAAGATGGTGTCGCCAACGAAGGCGGCATCACCGATGACGTAAGCCATATCGGCAGGCGTGTGGCCGGGCACGTGGAGTGCCACGAGCGCCAACTCGCCGATCGCCAGTCGGTCGCCGTCCTTGAGGAGCAGATCGAACTGCGATCCGTCGCGCGCGAACTCAGACCCCTCGTTGAAGATTTTGCCGAAGACTCCCTGAACTGCGATGATATCTGCTCCGATCGCGATTTTTCCGCCAAGCCGCTCTTGCAGATAGGGTGCCGCCGACATGTGATCCGCATGCGCATGAGTCTCGAGAATCCATTCAAGCTCGAGACCGCTTTCTTCCACATACGCAATCAGCGCGTCCGCGGAGGAAAAACCGATTTTCCCAGACGGCTGGTCAAAGTCGAGGACGCTGTCGATGACTGCCGCTTTGCGGGTCATCGGGTCGTGAACGACGTGTGTAGCCGTAAATGTCGGCTCGTCGAAAAAGGTCTTCACCTGGGGCTGCGGGAGAACGCCGGTAATCGTTCGCTCAACGAGCACGTTGGCGTCGCGAAGGGCGGGATCTGCAGCCAGTGACCGGTCTCGATTCATCATCGGTCTCCGTTTCCCAATTCTGGGCAATAAAGTTCATGTAAAACCGCGAGGACGCGATGGACCTTCGGATCGGCGACCCGATAGAAGACCGTTTGCGCATCCTTGCGGGTCGCAACGAGGCCATCCTCGCGGAGCCGGGCCAAGTGCTGCGAAAGCGCCGACTGGCTCAGTCCGACGCGACGCGTCAGCTCACCGGCTGAAAGCTCATAGCGCTCGCTGAGATGGCACAGAACGAGAAGCCGCGACACATTGCTGAGCGATCGCAAGACGCCCGCGGCTTCTGCGGCCTGCAGCGAAAAGTCCGAGAGATTTGTATCCGCCTCAGCCATCGACACTCCCTTCGTTGAGTTATTTAGCATATTCTAATATACATTCAAGGGCGACGACTGCGCCGTTTGATGAGCAACGCCCCGGCAATGACCGCGGCGGCCAATGCAATGATCATTCCCAACCGCAAATTGGGAAGCGGTGCCGCCTGGCTAGCGTTCTTCGGCTTGGCGAGAGGCGGCTCCGTCGGGGCCTGCGCCGACAGTCCAGCGGTGGGCGAGGCTGGGGATAAAGAGGCGTCGGCTTTTGCGCGTGCTTCCGGCTTCGGCGGCGGGGCGGACCGGATCAGCGAGACGCGATAGCTTGAAAGGCCATCCGTAACGACACCGTCGATGCGCCCGATCTTCGTGCCCCCCGGGATCGAAATTTCCACTGGCTGCGCATTGGAAATTCGAGCTTGCGATGGATCGAACAGGCCGTTCTCGTCTGGAAAGAAGTGGGCGGTCCGTGGACGGAGGCGAGCCAAGTCCGGCATCGCCAGCGTTATTATGTTGCCGGCAATCCAGTATCGTCCTCCGGCAAGCTTGCGTGGCACCTCGTCAGAGGCTCGCCGCAGCATCGGCGCGTCGGCTGCGGGGGTGCCGTTGCCCGCGATCATGTCCAGTGAGAACTGCGCGCCTCCCGGTACACAAAGGTCGTTGGAGCAAACTGCCCAAGTCAGGTCGGCGCGAACGGGAAGCGTCGCCCCAGGGGTCACACTGGACGGCACCTTCATGCGCGCCACGAGGATATGCTGTCCCGCGTGGACATAGCTGACCACCCCCATCGACTTGAACAGGGTCGGAGCCGGGTGGAGCAACGGGCCGAACGTGACGCCCTTGGGAGCGGTCCATCGGACTTCCGGCGCGATCCCGTTGCCGCCGGCGTTGCTCCAATAGCCATGCCAACCGGGTTTGGGATCCATGCGGAATCCAACCAGCACCGTCGATCCCGGGCGCGGCGACAGGGTGGAGGCGATCAGCTCGACCTTCATCTGCGGCGGGATCGCGGCCGTCGCTGGCGTCGTCAGAGTCAGTGCCGCTGCTGCCGCGGCAGATACTGCCATCCGTGGAAAGATGGTCACTTCGCGCTCGCGGCGCCCTTCAACTTCGCTCTCGCGTTGGCGACCGACTCTTGCAATTGCTTCAACGTCATTCCCCCGAAGCTTTGAACATCGCCGATGATGAAGCCGGGTGTGCCCTCCAGCGCGATCAACTGAGCCTGCTTGTCGTTGCGCGCCAGTAGGTCTTCGATCTCCTCGCTATGCGCGGAAATATCTCGCTGGATGCGGTCCCAATCGGCCCCCGCGAGCTTGACTGCTGCCCTGATCTTCTCATCGTTTAGGGGAAGCGGCGTTTGCATCAGCGCATCGTGGACGGCCTCGTGCTTGCCCTGATACTTGCTTCCGATAGCGATCAGTGCGGCTTTGGACGAAGCGGCGCCGAAATTGGGCCAATCGCGGTAAATCACGCGGACCTTGTAATCGCTTGCGAGCAATTGCTTCAACGGGCCGTGCGTCGCCCGGCAATAGGGACATTGATAGTCCATATATTCGACGATCGTGACGTCGTAGGACTTTGGCGTGACAGAGGGCGCTACGGCGTCGTCGGTAAAATAACGGCGCTGTTCCTCGACGGGTGCATTGTCGTCGAGCGTCGTCGGGGACGTCCAGGCAATTGCCGGGATTGACAGGAACAAGGCTAGGGCACCGACGACGCTTTTACTCACGCAAACAACTCCTGAAAAAATCAGACTTAGCTAAATTAGAATACGCTGATATTGTGTCAACCTTCGATCTTGGTTCGAATGGTCGATAGAGGGTGATCAATACGCGGAGAGCGATGAACCGAGGATGGGGAAAGCTGGTGACCGGGCGCCGAAGGCGCGGCTACACCAAAAGCTGTCGTTTTGCGCTTGGAAGGGAAGGCGGACGCTAGTCGCTTAGACCCAGCGGAACTGCCACTTGGGTCGGCTCGCTAACCGATCCCGCAGGGCTGGCAGCATGATCAGCACCAAGAGAAACAAGTTAATGAGGCTCACGGCCTTGCCTGCCGCCTCGGCAGGGGTCGAACCTAACTCCGCGACGCAGTCTTTTCCCCGGTAGCTCAACAACTTGGACTCCGGCGCTGGAAACCCGGCGGTCCGACGATTGCCGCAACTAACCTGCCATGCGGGGAAGTAGAAGCGGGCCTCCGTCGTCATGTCGCCCGTGACCGTTTTTGCCGGATGCTTCCGGGCGACGTCGCGGGCCCAAGTCGACGGCCAGCTGTAGGGACGATGGCCGGGAGGAAGGTTGTCCGGCACGTCCGCATGCGCGCGAACATCCGCCGCCGTGACGCCTTGATCGACCGGCTTCGCGGCGATCGTGAAGGCGCTGATCGTGAGAAGCGGCAACAGTCGCAGTGCCAAACCCTCCGACGCCCAGGGCAATCGGGCTATCGCTGTGGCGAGGCCGAATTCGGCGATGGGCAGCAACCGGAATGGGAACTGAACCGATCTTAGCATCGGCAATTCCCAAACGAGCGGTATGGTGCCGATCGTCAGCAACAGACACAGCAATCCAAGCACGGCCCATGCGCTGCGATTTCGACAGGCGAGCATGGAAAGCGGCAGCGCCAGCGAAGCGGAGATCACGAGAATCCCGATGTAGGCGCGACTGGCGCGGAACTCCGGATTCCAGAAGGTCCAGTTGCTGGGCTTTAAGATCGGATTCGACCAAAGGCTGGCGGAGTCGCGGTACGGTTCGAGCCAGAAGGCGGGGACCCAGTAAACCGCCGCCAAGCCGATCCCCGTCGCGAGGGCCAAAGCGATCGGCAGCGCATTGGCGCGTTCGCGATGGATGCGGGCGGCAGCCATTGGAGCGACAAGAAATAGGGACGTCAGCAGTGCCAGTGGAAGATGGGTCGCAATGAGGGCCGCGTAGCCAAGGGCAACCAGGATAAACGATCCGGATCGTGTCTGGTTTACGCGCCATACGCCCGCCGCAAGAAGCGGGATGATGGCCGTTGCCATGAACTCCGCGAGGGCGCCTCGATTGTAGCAGTTGAACGTATGGTAGGGCGCGACCATGAACACCAAGGTTCCAAGAAACGGGTTTTCGGTGTCGCGTCGAAGCCAGAAATACATGGCGGCGCCCGACGCAAGATATCCGGCGAAGAAGGTTGCTGCCAGCGCATCGCTGACCTTCAACCCAAGCAATAGGAATGGCGTACCGGCGTAGAAGGCCAAGGGCGGATAATAATAGAAAACAGGGGATCCGAGGCCGCCATGCGATTGGGGCAACCACCGGGGGTAAGCAACGCCGCGGCCAATCTCACGCGCGAACTGCTCTAGCCAAACCTGATCGATCCAGAAGGAGTCGTTGAGCCGCGCCGGTCCAATGGCCAGCGGCAATGTTAGGATGCACGCAGCAACGACGATGAATGTCGCGGCTTGTAGCCGACCGAAGTCCCGCGACCGCCGCTGCTCTTCGATGATCGTCGCGACCAACATCGGGAGGCAGTACGCAATCGTGGTTTATTCCGCGTAAACGTACGGCTTCGGCCCCCGACAGATCGCATATAAAAAAACGGCCCCGCGGTCATGCCGCGAGGCCGTCTTCATGGGCATTTGGTCTGACGTTTAGTCGTCGTTGCCCGTCAGGAACGCGGGGGCGAACTCGGGCGCTGGGCCGTTGTCGTCGCCACCACCCTCACGGTCACGGCGCGGGCCCCGATCACCCCGGCCTTCGCCGCGGGGACTACGGTCACGGTCGCCGCCGCGTCCGCCGCCTTCGCGCCGCGGACCACGGTCGCCGCCACGGCCACCGCCGCGATGACGGTCGCCACGGCCTTCGCCGCGCGGGCCGCGATCACCACCCTCGCGCGGTTCGCGCGGGGGGCGGGTGTCTTCGAGCTCGGCGCCGGTTTCCTGGTCGACGAGGCGCATCGACAGGCGAACCTTGCCGCGCTGATCGACCTCGAGCAGCTTGACCTTGACCTCCTGGCCTTCGCTGAGGACGTCGCGGACGTTCTCGACGCGCTCGTTCTTGATCTCGGACACGTGCACCAGCCCGTCCTTGCCGGGCATGAAGGTCACGAAGGCGCCGAAATCGACGATGCTGGCGACCTTGCCGGTGTAGATGGTGCCGACTTCCGGTTCCTGGACGATGCCCTGGATCCACTGGCGCGCGGCCTCGATCTGCGACAGGTCGGACGAGCTGATCTTGATCAGGCCTTCGTCGTCGATGTCGACCTTGGCGCCGGTCGTGGCGACAATCTCGCGGATGACCTTGCCGCCGGTGCCGATCACTTCGCGGATCTTGTCCTTGGCGATCTGCAGCGTTTCGATGCGCGGCGCGTGGGCGCTGAGCTCTTCACGGGTGTGGTCGAGCGCCTTGGCCATTTCGCCGAGGATGTGCGCGCGGCCGTCCTTCGCCTGGGCGAGGGCGGTCTTCATGATTTCCTCGGTGATGCCGGCGATCTTGATGTCCATCTGCAGCGAGGTGATGCCGTCGCTGGTGCCGGCGACCTTGAAGTCCATGTCGCCGAGATGGTCCTCGTCGCCCAGGATGTCGCTGATGACCGCGAAATCCTTGCCTTCGAGGATCAGGCCCATGGCGATGCCCGCGACCGGCGCCTTCAGCGGAACGCCCGCGTCCATCATGCTGAGCGAACCGCCGCAAACCGTCGCCATCGATGACGAGCCGTTGGACTCGGTGATGTCGGAGAGGACGCGGATCGTGTAGGGGAATTCTTCCAGGCTCGGCAGCATCGGGTGCAGCGCGCGCCAGGCGAGCTTGCCGTGGCCGACTTCGCGGCGGCCCGGCGCACCGAAGCGGCCCACTTCACCGACCGAATAGGGCGGGAAGTTATAGTGCAGCATGAAGCGCTGATAGGACAGGCCGTCGAGGCCGTCGATCATCTGCTCGGCGTCCTTGGTGCCAAGCGTGGTGGTGCAGATCGCCTGCGTTTCGCCGCGGGTAAACAACGCCGAACCGTGGGTACGCGGCAGGAAGCCGACCATCGCCTCGATCGGCCGGACGGTCTTCGTGTCGCGGCCGTCGATGCGGCGGCCTTCCTTGAGGATCGCGCCGCGGACGATGTCCGCTTCGAGGCTCTTCACGAGCTTGGAGGCGACGAGCTGCTCCTGCGGCTCGGCGTCGGCGAAGGCTTCCTTGGCCTTGTCGCGGGCGGCGTTGAGGGCAGCCGAACGCTCCGACTTGTTGGTCAGTTTGTAGGCGGCCTCGACGTCCTTGCCGATGAGGTCCTTGAGCTTGGCCTTGACCGCGCTCTTGTCGTCGGCCTGCGCCAGTTCCCACGGGTCCTTGGCGGCCTTTTCGGCGAGGCTGATGATCGCGTCGCAAACCTTGCGGCTGGCTTCGTGGCCGAACATCACGGCGCCGAGCATGACGTCTTCCGACAGCTCCTTGGCTTCGGATTCGACCATCATCACCGCGCCCGGCGTGCCGGCCATGACGAGGTCGAGGTTGCCCTCGGCGACTTCGGTGCTGGTCGGATTGAGGATGTATTCGCCGTCCTTGTAACCGACGCGGGCGGCGCCGATCGGGCCCATGAACGGAACGCCCGAAATGGTGAGCGCGGCCGACGCGGCGATCATCGCCAGGATGTCGGGCTCGTTCTCGCCATCGTAGGAGAGGACCTGCGCGATCACGAGGACTTCATTGTAGAAGCCTTCGGGGAACAGCGGGCGGATCGGACGGTCGATCAGGCGGCTCGTCAGCGTTTCCTTTTCGGTCGCCCCGCGCTCACGCTTGAAGAAGCCGCCCGGGATGCGCCCGGCGGCCGAGAATTTTTCCTGGTAGTGGACGGTCAGCGGGAAGAAATCCTGACCCGGCTTCACCGACTTGGCGGCGGTGACGGCGCACAGCACGACCGTTTCGCCGAGGGTCGCGAGCACCGCACCGTCGGCCTGGCGGGCAACGCGGCCCGTTTCGAGCTTGAGGGTCTTGCCGCCAAGATCGATTTCAGCAGTTTTGATATTGAACATTCTTGTTCCTTCAGTCCCGGCGGCCGGATGCCGACCGGTTCAGCATTTGCAGGCTAGCCGGCCTGCTGCGGTTCGGGGCGTCTAAGCTGCCCCATGGACGCCCCGCCGAATTGCGGGACTGAACATGTGCGAAGCGGCCCGCTTAACGGGCCGCCTCAGGGATTTGTTACTTACGGAGACCGAGCTTCGCGATGAGATCGGTGTAACGCTGCGCGTCTTCCTTGCGGAGGTAATCGAGCAGCGACCGGCGCTTGTTGACCATCATCAAAAGGCCGCGACGCGAATGGTTGTCTTTGGCGTGGCTCTTGAAATGCTCGGTAAGCGTCTGGATGCGGCTTGTCAGGATCGCGATCTGGACCTCGGGCGAACCCGTGTCGTTCTTGTCGCGGGCATGTTCCTTGATCACTTCCTGCTTGCGCTCGGCGGTAATCGACATCGTTTCACTCCTATTCTTTTAAAGGTTGAACCCCCTGACGACCTTCAGGCCGTCGGCCGTTGCTTCGACCAGCGCGACCGGGGTTTCGCCCAGCATCGCAAGCTGAAGCCCCGGCGTTGCGGGGAACCCGGCAAGCCTTTGCCCATGACGGAGCAACTGAGCCTGGTCGGGGGTGACGGGGAGGGCCGGGATGTCGTCCAGCGCCGCGGTCAGCGGCAGTACCGTCCTCGTCAGTGCGCGCGCCTTAGCGGTTTCTTCCAGAAAGTCCAGCGAAACGGCCTGTTCGAGCCCGAACGGCCCGGCGCGCGTACGCCTTAGATAGGAAACGTGGCCCACGGTTCCAAGCGCATGCGCGATGTCGCGGGCGAGCGAGCGGATGTAGGTGCCCTTGGAGACGGTGGCCGAGAGGGTGATTTCCTCCATTTTTTCGTCGTGCCAGCGAAGGCTGGCATCCATGTTCTCGAGAATTTCTGCCTCGGGCCGACATGGACCCCAGCCTTCGCTGGGGTGACGAATTGAGAGGGACTGGATCGTAACGCTGCGTGGCCTCATCTCCACTTCCTCGCCGGCGCGAGCACGGGCGTAGGCGGCTTTGCCGTCGATCTTCAGCGCGGAATAAGCCGGGGGGACCTGTTCGAACGGTCCGGTGAAGCGCGGCAGCACCGCCTCGATCTGGTCGCCTGCAGGACGCACGTCGCTCGTCGCGATCACCGCGCCTTCCGCGTCGAGGGTGTCGGTCTGTTCGCCAAACTTGATCGTGAAGTCATAGACCTTGGTGGCATCCAGCATTCGCCCGGCAAGCTTGGTCGCTTCACCGAGCGCGATCGGCAGCACGCCGCTGGCCAGTGGATCGAGCGTTCCGCCGTGGCCGATCTTGGTCTTCGGCTCGCTGGCCTGGCGCAGGATGCGCTTCAACGCCGACACGCAGGTCGTCGATCCAAGCCCGAGCGGCTTGTCGAGAACGATCCAGCCGTGGAGCATCAGAAGCGCGGGAGCTTGAGGCTCAGCTGGCGGGCTTCGCTTTCGCGAAGCCGCTCGAGGAAATGCTTGCGGCAGAGGGCGATGTAACGGTCGTTGCCACCGATTTCGGTCTGCGCGCCGGCCGCGACCGCGTGGCCTTCCGCATCGACGCGCAGGTTCATCGTCGCCTTGCGCCCGCATTCGCACACGGCCTTCAGCTCGACTAGCGAATCCGCCAGCGCGAGGAGCGCGGCGGAACCGGGAAACAACTTGCCCTGGAAGTCGGTGCGCAGGCCGTAGCAGAGCACTGGAATGCCGAGTTTGTCCGCGACGTCGCAGAGCTGCAGCACATGGCGCTGCGTGAGGAATTGCGCTTCGTCGACCAGAATGCAGTCGAGCTTGCGGCGCTTCAGCTCGTCGGTGATGGCCTCGAACAGGTCGACCCTTTCGTCGTAGACGTGCGCCGGCGCCGACAGCGCGATCCGCGAGCCGATGACGCCCGCCCCGGCGCGATCGTCGAGCCGCGCCGTCCACAGCATCGTCTCCATCCCGCGCTCGCGATAATTGTAATCGGCCTGCAGCAGCGTGGTCGATTTCCCCGCATTCATCGCGGCGTAGTAGAAATAGAGCTTGGCCATGCGCGTGGCTGTTTAGCGCGGTCGCTTCCGACCGGCCACTTCGGTTTAGCGGCGTCTGTCCATATCCTGCCGGATGGCGTCCAGCGCGGGATCTCGCCGGGCCACATAGCTTGCCCAGGTCGGCGGCGCAGCGATGTCCGGAGCCAGGCTCGCGACGTTCATATCGTCGCAATAATCCCTGGTTGGACAGGGCTTGGGCGACAGGCTGTGCGCCCCGTTGGCGAAGTGAACGTAGAGGCCCGAATAGGGCAGGATGATGTTGCCGCCTTCGGCCCAGAAATCGAGGCCGTCGCCTACCGGCTCGCCAACAATCCTCACCGGCCGCGCCTCGCGCAACACCGCCGCCGCGACGATACCAGCGGAGAAAGTGGCTCGACCGGTAACGATGTAGACCGGCACATCGGCAGGCGCGCTCTTCACTGCATCGACCAGCTTCGGCGTTATCGACCCATTGCCCCCGGTGTTGAAGC
This sequence comes from Sphingomonas flavescens, assembly GCF_030866745.1. Classification (NCBI taxonomy): domain Bacteria; kingdom Pseudomonadati; phylum Pseudomonadota; class Alphaproteobacteria; order Sphingomonadales; family Sphingomonadaceae; genus Sphingomonas; species Sphingomonas flavescens. The sequence goes on from NZ_CP133016.1 coordinate 2,416,628, forward strand.
GGACGTCAACGACGATCACGCGCGGACGCTTCGCGGTGATGGCCGCTGCAACGCGCGATGCGAAAGCCGAAAGCTTCTCGTCAGGCGCGTCGGCCGCGCGGTTGTACTGGATGAACAGCATCCCGTCGGTCGACTGGTCGTCGAACCAGTAGTTCTTGTCGGGATGGCTTAGGTATAGCGGCGGCGCAGATCCGGCGAGCTGCTGCTTCCAGTCATCCGGCGGGCCAGCATATTTCGGCGCGAGATCCCACCAACTTTCGAGCGGCTTCGCGGATTTGGCGAGTGGCAGCGGGGCGATCTCTGCTGTGCCGGAAGCCTTGCAGCCGCTGAATTGGTATCGGACCTGATCGGCGGTCGGAACGATGCCCGCGCCGTGCAGGACATCCGACGACGTGAGCGAGTAAGCGCTCATGTACGTCCGCCACGTTGGCGAGCCGGCGAACAGATCGTCGACTTTGGCCTTCGCCGCCAAGGCTGCCTGGCCACCGACGCGGTCGATCCGGCAGCCAAGATAGCGCGCATATTCGGGCGCCGCGCGGACGACGCGCAGCTCCTTGCCGAACCACCACGCGCGGATCGGCATCCGGCGGACTTCCGTGCGGTTGCGAAGGATGTAAAGCCGAGTGTGAGCATTGTTCGCCAATGCGGCGATGCGCGCGATCTGAACGACGATTGCGTCATCGGAAAGCCGCGGCAGTTCCCTGCGCAATTGTTCGATCGCGCGCTTCGCCGCCGCTTTCTCCGCCGCGTCGAAGCTACGGTCGAAGGCGAGGACGCGATCGCGGATGGCGTCGAGGTCGCGCGACCAGCGGACGACCCTGTCTTCGGTTGGCGGATAGCTCGCGATGCGCTGCAGGCTGAATGCGAACGTCTTGCCGGACTGGCTCATGCTCCCGACGAGCCGGTCGCCTTCAACGTGACCGGTTACGCGCAGCGCATCGCGATCTTTGCCGATTGTCGTGTCGAGGGTGGATACGTCCAGCGTTTGCTTAAGATCGATGGTCTGGCCCAGAACGAACAACGTCGCGTGACCGTGATCTCCCGGCTGGATCTCCAGCCGGAGAAAGGTAGGCCAGAGATCGGAAGCGGCTTCGCCTTCCCAATTGCCCGCAACCGGTGTGGCCCGAGCCGACGTGGCAATCATCAGCAATGCCAGAAGGCCTACGCGAACAAACATGAATCGTCTCCTGTCCGGATGCACATCGTGACGCGCTTCAACTGCGCTACAAATGTCGCGCGACGAACGGGCGGCGGGGTTAGATCAATGAACTGAGCCTATCGAAACGGCTGTTGGAACGCGGTTTGCTGGCGGCTGTTGCGTATAGATGCATCACGACCAGCCGTTCCAACTGTTCGGCGTGACACTAATTGGCGCGACGGCCGAGAACGGCCGCAAGCTGCTGTTGACGATTGTCTTCGTGCTCGTCGCCTGGATAATCTCGAAGCTTCTGCGACTGATACTTGCGCAGTTTATCAGAACCCGGACCGGCACTCGTTTTAGGTTCTGGGCCAAGCAGGGTGTCAGCCTAATCATCGCGGCAGCCGTGCTGATCGGCATCGCTTCAATCTGGTTCGACAATCCGACGCGGCTAGCCAGCGTAGTCGGCATCATCGGCGCTGGCATCGCCTTTGCCATGCAGCGCGTAATCACCGCGATCGCCGGCTACTTCGTGATCCTGCGTGGCAAGACGTTCAATGTTGGCGATCGGATCGTCATGGGGGGCGTTCGCGGCGACGTGATCGACCTCAGCTTCATGCAGACGAGCATCATGGAAATGGGGCAATCCGCGAAAGAGCAGGGGGACGCTCCGTCCATGTGGGTGCGAAGCCGCCAGTTCACGGGGCGCATTGTCACTGTGACCAATGACAAGGTCTTCGACGAGGCCGTGTACAATTACACGCGCGAGTTCCCCTACATCTGGGACGAGCTTAACCTCCCGATCAAATATGGAGACCAGTGCGGTCGAGCCGAGGAAATCCTGCTGAAGTCGGCTCGAAAGCACGCGTTGTCCGGTCGGCAGCTCGGCGATGAGGAAGTCGGTCGCCTACGCGAGCGGTTCGGCATCCAGCCCGGGGAAATCGATCCTCGGGTCTACTGGCGGGTCACGGACAACTGGCTCGAGCTCACGGTGCGTTTCTTAGCGCCGGACCATGCAATACGGCCCATCAAGGATGCTATGAGCCGGGAGATTCTGGCGGACCTGACCAAAGCGGGTATCGGCATCGCTTCGGGCACCTACGAAATCGTCGGGGTACCGCCACTGAGGGTCGAGACTGCGGCGCCAGAAGGGGCTGATACGCCGTTAACATGAACAAACTGTAATTCGGTCCCTGACATCCCTGTCAGTATGCTGCTCAGCGAACTGGCCAGGGCGGAGGGCGCCAACATGTGCGGCATTGCAGGCTGGTATCGCCGACAATCGCGACCCGTGACACAACCGGTTGTGGGCGCGCAGTGCGATCGCCTCATCCATCGTGGCCCCGATGACGCTGGCTATTTGATTGACGGCGACTTCGGCTTCGGGATGCGACGCCTTAGCATCATCGACGTTGCGGGCGGGCATCAGCCTATCGACAGTGCGGACGGCCGATACGCGATCGTCTGCAACGGCGAGATCGTAAACCACCTCGAACTTCGCCGCGCGCTGGACGACTATCCGTTCCGCAGCGGCAGCGATGTCGAGACATTGCTTGCCGGTTACGCGGCGTGGGGCGACGACGTCTGGCTGCAAGCCGAAGGAATGTATGCGGCCGCGATCTGGGACCGGGCGACGCGGACGCTGCTGCTGGCGCGCGATCCGCTGGGCATCAAGCCGTTGTTCGTGAGCGAGCAGCAGGGCGGTATCGCATTCGGGTCCGAGATCCCCGCGCTGCGCGCGGTGCCCGGCTTTCAGTTCGATGTCGATGAAGCCGGGGTCGACGACTTCTTCCGCTTCGGTCACGTGCTCAGCCCGCGCTCGATCTTTCGGCAGGTTCGTTCGGTGCCGCCCGGCCACCTCCTCCGCCTGGGTCCCGTGGGCGAGGCGACTGAAACGCGATTCTGGTCACCGCGGATCGCGCCGCTGGCGGGCCGCAGCGACGGCGCCTGGATCGAGGAAACGCGAGCGCGCGTTCTGGAGACGGTCGACCGACACATGATCGCGGACGTGCCGATCGGCGCCTTTCTGTCGGGCGGCGTGGATTCCGGCGCGATCGCGGCTGCGATGACCGCGTCCGCGGGCCGCGGCGTGACCGTGTTCACTGCCGGCTTCCCCGGGTCGAAGATCGATGAAACCGAGGCCGCGCGCGAGGTGGCTCAGCATCTCGGATGCAACCACGTCGTGCTGCCCATCGAGCCGGAGACGGCGGCCGACATCCTGCCCGCAGTCCAGCGTGCCTTCGACGAGCCGACGGCCGCCAATTCGGCGGTGCCCCTGTGGTATCTCTCGCGAACCGCCGCCCAGCATGTGAAGACGGTGCTGTGCGGTGAGGGCGGGGACGAGGTATTCCTCGGCTACAACCGGCAGCGATGGGCGGAGCGGATGCGCCGCGCGGCGCCGATCGTCCGCGGTGCGGGAGGGTTGGGCTTTCTCGACCGATTGCAGTTCGGCTCCCGCAAGATGAATTACCTGCGCGATTATGCTGTCCGGTTCCGGGATGGAGCACTGCTACCCGGCGGATGCGATCGGTTCTTCGCGGCGGTCACGATCACGCCGCCTGCCGTGCAGGATCGACTTTACGATCACGACTTTCGCGAGCGGCAGCATCGCGTGGCGCACGCGGAATGTGCGGCGCTCTGTGCTTCGGCACCCAGCGAGATCGACCAGTTCATGCTGGGCGACATTACGGTGCACATGCCATCGTCGCTGTTGCAGCGGCTCGACCGCGCTTCAATGGCGCATTCGCTGGAAGCGCGAGTTCCATTCCTATCGCACAAGTTTGTCGACTGGGCGCTGACCATGCCCGCATCGATGAAGATGCGCCACGGCGTCGGAAAATATGCGCTTCGCCAGGCTGTGCGGCCTTGGTTGCCGCAGCGGGTGCGAAAGGGTCCGAAGATGGGTTTCCAGATGCCGCTGGCCGACTGGTTTACCGGCGGATTCAGCAATTTCGCCTTGGAAGCGTGGACCCAGTCCGGCGCGTCGCAGGCAGGTTTTCTCGACGAGCGGGAGGTGGAACGGCTGTTCGACGAGCATCGCCAGGGCTTCGCGAACCATGGGCGCCTGCTTTACGCCATCGCCATGTTCGGATGCTGGTGGAACGATCAACGCGCGACGCCAGGGTCACCGATACGTCGCGAGATCGGCGTCGCCGCGGCGGCATGAGGCACTATTGGCTGCTCCCGCTTTGTGGGGCTGCTCTGATCACCACGCCTGCGCATGCGGATCCGAAAAGCTGGAACACCGTCAGCAATATCGGCCGGGACGGGTTGGTGGTGGCCGCGCTCGGTCTGCCGGTCGTCCAGCGCGACTGGCGAGGCGCGGAACGGTCGGGCCTGTCGATGGGCGCGGCAAGCATCGTCACGTTCGCCCTAAAACGTTCGATCAATGAGCGGCGGCCCGATGGCAGCGACATTCAGAGCTTCCCGTCGGGTCACACGTCGGTGAGCTTCGCGGCAGCGGCGACGCTGGAAAAGCGCTACGGTTGGGCGGCGGGGATACCGGCGCACATCGTCGCCGCACTGGTCGGTGTTGCGCGGGTCAAGGCGGACAAGCATTTCGTGCATGACGTCGTTGCCGGCGCGGCGATCGGCGAGGCCTCAGGCTGGCTACTGACCAGGCGCAAGAACGATCGCGTCCAGTGGCTGCCGTGGGGAGACGCGCACGGCGGCGGCATGGCGATGTCGATGCGGTTCTAGCCCGCGAAACCTTCCCATTCGTCGCGCAGGATTGCGAAAAGGACCGTGTCGCGGACGTGGCCGGTCCAGGTGATGCGATCCGCGCGAAGCAGGCCTTCGCGGACGGCACCGAGTTTCTTCATCGCCGCCTGACTGCGCGCGTTGCGATGGTCGACTCGAAACTCGACGCGACGGATGCCCGCGCTGAACGCGCGTTCGAGCATCATGGCTTTAACGCGGCGGTTGAAGCCGGTGCCGCGCAAGTTTGGACGGTAATAGGTGCCGCCGATCTCCAGCACCTGCCGGCCGGGATCGATGCCGAGAAAACTCGACATGCCGGCAAGCTCGTCGCCATCGAACAGGACGAAGGTGCGGTTGGCGGGACTGGCGACGTAGCGGTCGATGCTGGCGTCGAAGCTATCGGGACCGAAGTTGTTGGCGTAGATCTGCCAGATGTCGCGGTCCTCGGCACAAGCGGCCTTCAGGGCTTCGCGCTGCGGCTCGGCAAATGGCTCGGCGCGGCAATTCTCGCCGAACATGGGGGCGGCGAGGGCGGCTAGATCCAGCTCAGCCATTGCGCGCGAACTCCAGGATCGCTTGTGCCTGACGTTCCGAGGCGGGAACGGGGCTTTCATCTATGGACGCGGCGAGGCGCTCGCGTTGCAAGGCTTCGAACTGCGGTTGGACCTCGTCCGCGCGGGACAGTGCGGCGGGCAGATCGGCCAGGTCGTCGATGACTTGGCCGAAATGCCAGTGAGCGTAGGCCGGGTCGTCTTGCCAGTCGCGGCGATCGAGGTTGAGGAAAATGCACGGGCGCGGGGTGCAGATGAACTCGTAGACCTGGCTCGACACGTCGCCCATGTAGACACTCGCGCCCTGCGTATATGTCATGTCGATCGAGCGAACGCTGCCGCGGTCGATGATGATGTTGGGCGCGCTTGATGCGACAACGGGGCCGCCGCGAAGCCGCACGTGGGGGGCAGCGACGAAATTCCAGTCGGCAATGGTTTCCATCGCGCGCACGACCTCGGCGCCGTGCTTGATCCAGGTGGCGACCTCGGCGTCGAAATGCGGGTTGTAGAGCGCGATCGGGTGGTCGTTGGCGAACAGGCGCGCGGGGGTCGGCCGCACCAGCTCGAACTTGCCGTAGCCGACGACCTTGATGTTTTGGTCGGTCCCCAGGCCGCGGTCGATCAGGCGTTGCTTGTCTTTGGGCCCATTGACCAGCGTCAGGTCGAAATTGGCGTGCTTCGGGTCGTAACCACCCTCGCGGTCGCCTGCGCCATGCTTGAGGTGGATCATTCGCGGGTGGAAGCCTGGCAGATGCCGCAACCAGGAACTGGTCGTCTCCGTGGTGACCAGCACCGGAAAGCGAGCAAAAGTCGCTGCATTCAGTAGCAGAACCTTCAGGCGCCAGGGCGGGTCGAACAGGCCGCCGCCCGCGCCACGCAGGAGCCTGATTCGAAGGCTCCCATCCGGATCGAACGAGCGGACATAATCGGCACCGACGTGTGTAGAAGACAGGACGGTCACACGCACGCCGGGCTCCCGCGCGAGACGGAGCGCGGCGGGCAGCCAGTGCGCGAACTGATGCGCCTGGGAAATGGCGATGAACCCAATGTCGATGGTGCCGCCGTTCGCGGCGCCACGGCTCATTCCTCGCCGAGGTCCTGCGCCACCTTGTCCGACCGCAATATGCGATCGATGTGGCTGCTTTCGTCGAAGCTCTCGTCGATGATGAATTTCAGGCGCGCGGCATATTTCATGCGCACGCGGTGCGCGACTTCGCGCTGCAGGAAGGCGGTGTTTTGGCGCAGCGCCTTTAGCACCGCCTGCTCGTCCTGGCCGAGCAGCGGCTTCACGAACACCGTCGCGTGGCGAAGGTCGGGCGACATGCGGACTTCCGTCACGCTGACGAGGTGCGATTGCAGCGTGTCGTCATGCACGTCGCCGCGGGCAAGCAGCTCGCTCAGGATGTGCCGCACCTGCTCGCCCACGCGAAGCAGGCGAACGCTGCGGCCTTCCTGAGTTTCGGTGCGGCGCATTTAGAGCGTCCGCGCGCGTTCCTCGACCTCGAACACTTCGAGGCTGTCGCCAGCCTTGATGTCGTTCGTGTCGGCGAGCAGCACGCCGCATTCGAGACCCGCGACCACCTGCGCGACGTCGTCCTTGAAGCGCCGCAGCGAACTGATCGTCGTCTTGCTGACGATGACGTCTTCGCGGGTGAGGCGGGCATTGAGGCCCTTGCGGATCTGGCCTTCGAGGACGAGCAGGCCGGCGGCCTTGTCCTTCTTGCCGGCCGGGAAGACTTCCTGGACCCGCGCACGGCCGACCACCGTCTCGATGATCTCCGGACCGAGCTCGCCCGCCATCGCACCCTTCACCCAGTCGGTGAGGTGGTAGATGACGTCGTAGTAGCGGAACTCGACCTTGTTGCGCTCGGCGACTTCACGCGCCTTGGCGTTCGGGCGGACGTTGAAGCCGATGATCGGCGCGCCGCTCGCGCTGGCGAGCGTGACATCGCTCTCGGTGATGGCGCCGACGCCCGAGTGGAGGACGCGAACGCGCACTTCGTCGGTGCCGAGGCGATTGAGGGCCTGGACGATCGCTTCGACCGAGCCCTGCACGTCGGCCTTCACGACCAGCGGCACTTCCTTCACGGTCGACGCATGCGCCGCGAACATGTTCTCCAGGCTGACCGGAGCACTGGTGGTGCGCTTCCGGTCGAGCACGCCCTGGCGGTAGGACGCGACTTCGCGGGCGCGGGCCTCGTTCTCGACCACCGTGAACGGATCGCCGGCTGACGGCACGGCGGACAAGCCGAGCACTTCGACGGGAACCGACGGGCCGGCTTCCTTCACCTGCTTGCCATGGTCGTCGATCAGCGCGCGGACCTTGCCGCTTGACGCGCCCGCCACGAACACGTCGCCGACGCGCAGCGTGCCGCGCTCGACCAGCACGGTCGCCAGCGGACCGCGGCCCTTGTCGAGCCGGGCTTCAATGACGGTGCCGTCGGCGGCGCGGTCGGGATTGGCCTTGAGCTCGAGAATTTCCGCCTGGAGCTGAATTGCCTCGAGCAGCTTATCGAGGTTGGTCTTCTTGAGCGCCGAGACTTCGACGTCCTGCACGTCACCGCCCAGATCTTCGACGATGATCTCGTGCTGCAGCAGCTCTTCGCGGACCTTCTGCGGCTTGGCTTCCGGCTTGTCGATCTTGTTGATCGCGATGATCATCGGCACGCCGGCGGCCTTGGTGTGGTTGATCGCCTCGACCGTCTGCGGGCGCAGGCCATCGTCCGCCGCCACCACCAGGATGACGATGTCGGTGACGTTGGCGCCGCGGGCGCGCATGTCGGAGAAGGCTTCGTGGCCCGGCGTGTCGAGGAAGGTGACCTTCGACTTGTCGGGCAGCGCAACCTGATAGGCGCCGATGTGCTGCGTAATGCCGCCGGCTTCGCCCGATTGCACGGAAGCGCCGCGGATCGCGTCAAGCAGCGACGTCTTGCCGTGGTCGACGTGGCCCATGATGGTCACCACCGGCGGGCGCGCCTTCAGCGTCTCCGCCGCATCGACGTCCTCGGACTGGTCGATGTCGACGTCGCTTTCGCTGACGCGCTTGATGCGGTGACCAAATTCGGTGACCAGCAGCTCGGCCGTGTCCTGGTCGATGGTCTGGGTCAGCGTGACCGGCGAGCCCATCTTGAACAGGGCCTTCACCAGATCGGCGCCGCGTTCGGCCATGCGATTGGCGAGTTCCTGCACCGTGATCGCCTCGGGGACGACGACGTCGCGGACCTGCTTGGCCGACGGGCCGGATTCCATGTGGTGCCGCTTTTCCTTTTCGCGCGCACGGCGGAGCGCGGCCAGCGAGCGGGCGCGGCTGTCGTCCTCGCCCGAAAGGGCACGGGTGACAGTGAGTTTGCCGCGCTGGCGTTGGTCGTCGCCGCGGCCGCGGCTCGGGCGCGCGGGCTCGGGACGGCGCGGGGCGGGGGCATGACCGCCGACCGGGCGGCGAACCGGCGCACCCCCCGTGCTTTCGCGGGCAGCGGGAGCCGCCGGCTGCTCGGGTTCGGCCGGCGCTTCGGCGGCGCGGCGCGCTTCTTCCTCGGCAGCCAGGCGCGCCTGCTCGGCGGCGGCTTCCTCGGCTTTGCGATTCTCCTCGGCGCGGCGCTTCTCGTCCTCGCTCTGGGCAGTTTTCGAGCGCTCCTCGCGCTGGCGCGCTTCCTGCGCCAGGCGCAGGCGGTCTTCCTCGGCCTCGCGCTGCATGCGCTCAAGGTCGGCGCGACGCTGCGCGATCTGCTCGGCTTCGGACAGGCGGCGCTGCGGCGGCGCGGCGGGCGCAGCCGGCTTCGGCGCCGGCTTGGGCGCTTCGGCGACGGGCTCGGGCTTGGGCGCCTCGACCGGCGCGGCCTCGCCCGGCTTGCCCAGGATGCGGCGCTTCTTGACCTCCACGACCACCGTATTGGAGCGGCCGTGGCTGAAGCTTTGCTTGACCTTGCCGGTCTCAACCGTGCGCTTGAGGCCCAGCGGCGGCCGGGTGCCAAGCTTCGGTTTGTCGGTCTGATCGCTCATTCTATTCCTTCGTCAATTTGCTTCAGCCGAGCCGTCTTCCAAGGCGGGTTCGCCGCCTTCAGGACCACGATCGGGGCCAGTAAAAGCCCGCCAACGCTTGAGCGCGTGCTGGACACGCGAAGCGGCGGCGGGATCGGTCAGGGCGACATGTACCACATTGTCGCGCCCAAGTGCCATGGACAAGATAGTGCGCGACGCGGGGAATATCACCCCCTGCGCCGCGCCGCCGCCCACGCGCCAGGCCTGGTCGAGCTTGCGGTTGCCGTCGTCGCCAGCATCGGCGGCATGGATCAGCAACGCGACCTTGCCGGAGCGTGCGGCGACCTCGACCTTGTCGGAGCCGTTGATGAGGTTGCCGGCGCGCGCTTCCATGCCGAGGCGGTCGAGCGCCGACTGGCGAAGCGCGGCCTCGGTCCGTTCGCCGAGATCGGCGGGGACCGACACCTCGTTCGTCTTGAACGCACGCTGCAGCGCCGGCTTCAGCTTGCCCTTGGCGTTGGCCAGATCGATCTCGCCGCGGGTTACGCCAATCCAGGCACCGCGGCCCGGCGCACGGGCACGGACATCCGGCGCTACCGAGCCGTCCGGGCCGAGCGCGAGGCGGATCAGCTCGTCGCGCGACGCGGTTCGGCGCGACAGGATGCAGGTGCGCTCGGCGACGTGCCGGTCGCGCGCTTCCGGATTGTCGGGGCTTAGATCGTCATTGCGAGGACTCCGCATCGGCGGCCTCCTCAGTTTGGGCCGGCGCTTCTTCGTCTTCGAACCAGTGCGCGCGAGCGGCCATGATGATCTCGTTGCCCTGCTCGTCGCTCAGGCCATAGTCGGCGAGGATGCCGCCCTTGTCCTCGGGCCGGTTGCTCGGCTCGCGCTGACGGCGCTGTTCGGGGCGCTTCTTCTGCACCAGTTCATCGGTGGCGAGATCGGCGAGATCGTCCAGCGTTTTGATGCCGGCCTTGCCGAGCGTCACGAGCATTGCTTCGGTCAGGTGTGGCATCTCGGCCAACGCGTCCTCGACGCCGAGGGCACGACGCTCTTCGCGGGCGGCGGCTTCGCGCTTGTCGAGCGCTTCGGTCGCGCGGCTCTGCAGCTCGGCGGCGATGTCGTCGTCGAGGCCTTCGATCGACGCGATTTCGTCGATGTCGACGTAGGCCACTTCCTCAAGGCTGGTAAAGCCTTCGGCGACCAGCAGCTGCGACAGCGTCTCATCGACGTCCAGCTCGTTCTGGAACAGCGACGAGCGCTCGACGAATTCGCGCTGGCGCTTCTCGCTGGCATCGGCCTCGGTTAGGATGTCGATCTGCGAGGCGGTGAGCTGCGAGGCCAGGCGGACGTTCTGGCCGCGGCGGCCGATGGCGAGGCTCAGCTGGTCGTCGGGAACGACGACTTCGATGCGGCTCTCTTCCTCGTCGATGACGACGCGGCTGACGGTCGCCGGCTGGAGCGCGTTGACGACGAAGGTCGCCGTGTCCTGGCTCCACGGAATGATGTCGATCTTCTCGCCCTGCAGTTCCTGGACGACGGCCTGGACGCGGCTGCCCTTCATGCCGACGCAGGCGCCGACCGGGTCGATCGAGCTGTCATGGCTGATGACGCCGATCTTGGCGCGGCTTCCCGGGTCGCGGGCGGCGGCCTTGATCTCGATGATGCCGTCGTAAATCTCGGGCACTTCCTGCGCGAACAGCTTCTTCATGAACTCGGGGTGCGCGCGGCTCAGGAAGATTTGCGGGCCGCGCGCTTCGCGGCGGACGGCCATGATCAGCGAACGAATGCGGTCGCCGACGCGGACCATTTCGCGCGGAATCTGCTGGTCGCGCCGGATGACGCCTTCGGCTCGGCCAAGGTCGACGACGACGTGGCCGAACTCGACGCGCTTGACGACGCCGGTGATGACCTCGTTCGCGCGCTCCTTGAACTCTTCATACTGGCGCTCGCGCTCGGCGTCGCGAACCTTCTGGAAGATCACCTGCTTGGCGGCTTGGGCGGCAATGCGGCCGAATTCGATCGGGGGCAGCGGGTCGACGATGAAGTCGCCGATCGACGCGCCCTTCTGAAGCTTCTCGGCACCCTTGGGGTCGATCTGCTTGAAGTGATCCTCGGGCTCCTCGACGACTTCGAGGACGCGCCACAGGCGGAGGTCGCCGGTGTTGGCGTCCAGCTTGGCGCGGATGTCGTTCTCGGCGCCGTAGCGGGCGCGGGCGGCGCGCTGGATGGCGTCTTCCATCGCCTCGATCACGATGCCCTTGTCGATCAGCTTCTCGCGCGCGACGGCGTCGGCGATCGCGATCAGCTCGGCCTTGTTGGCGCTGACGGCAGCGGGTGCGGTGGCCATGGAAATTATTCCTCTATCGTCTGGATTGAGTCGGCGCCCTCGGTGCTGAGCGGCGCGGTGGCGTTGATGAGCTTGTCGGTCAAGAGCAGCTTGGCCGACGAAATGGCGTCGAACGGAAGCGTATGCTCGCGTCCGCTCTTGTCGGTGAATTGCACGGTCTGGCCGTCGATGCCGTTGAGAATGCCGGAATATTGCTTCCGGCCCTCACTGGGTTCGGCGAGCGTGATGCGCGCTTCGTGGCCGGCCCAGTCGGTATAATCCTGCAGCCGGGTGAGCGGACGGTCGATGCCCGGCGAGCTGACCTCGAGGCGGAAGGCGCCGTCGATCGGGTCGTTGGCGTCGAGCCAGTCGGACAAGCGGCGCGAGATGATCTCGCAGTCGCTGAGGTCGAGTTGCCGCGTGTCGGGCTTCTCGGCCATGATCTGAAGCGTCGGGTCGGACGTGCCGCCGATCATCGCGACGCGCACGAGCTCGTAGCCGAGGCTCTTCACCTCGGGCTCGATCTGCTTGGCGATGGCCGCGATGTCGTTCACGCACACTCCGTGGAAATTCAAAACCTCTCTCGGACCGGAGCCGGTGGGCCCCAGCCTCAGGCATCTAGCGATGTCGAGGAGAGAGCCGCGATATAGGCGCGAGTCGCCGGGGCCGCAAGCGGCGGCTTAGCGGCCGAGCGCCGTGTTCTCCGCGCGGATGCGGACGGTCAGGATCGCGGCGTTGAGAAGCGAGAAGATCAGCGCCACCTGCCACAGGCCAAACACCAGCGGCAGGACCGCGATCTCGGCGATGACGACGAGGTAATTGGGATGGTTCACCCAGCGATAGGGACCACGCCGGACGAGGACTTCTTCCGGCGGCACGATGATCCGCGTCGTCCAGCGGGAGCCGATCGAATAAAGAACCCAGATCCGCGCCAGCTCGATCAGGACGAACATTCCCAGCCAGAAGCCGTCCACGGGACGCGGCAGCGCGAAGAGCCAGAGCGCCAGCAGCCAGGCGGTGTGGAGCGCGACGATCAGCGGGTAATGGCCGGGTGCATGCTCGCGAGCGCCGTTGGCAAGCAGCCGCGCGGTATTGCGCTTGGACAGCCACAACTCACCCAACCGCTGCGCCGTGACCAGCGTTAAGATGATGATGTTGAGCGTCACGCGGCTTCGAGCATGAGGCCGCCGCAGGTGAAGCCCGGCCCGAAGGCGGTCATCATCACGCGATCGGGCAGGCCCTCCTTCATCAGCCGATCGAGTACGAACAACACGGTCGGTGCGCTCATGTTGCCGTAGTCGTGGAGCACTTCGCGCTCGAGATTGAGCTCGCCCTGCGGCAGCTCGAGCGCACTTTCGATGGCGTCGATGACTTTCACCCCGCCTGGGTGGCAGCAGAAGCGGTCGATCGCGCCGCGCCTGGTGCCAAGCTCGGCGCACATGGCGTCGATCGCGCTAGCCAGTTCCTGCTCGATGAAGGGCGGAATTGCACGGTCGAAGACGACCGACAGACCGGGGTCCTCGACGTCCCAGCCCATGATCCGCAGCGTATCGGGCCACAGCTTCTCGGCAGAGCCGGTAATCAGGTTTTTGCTCTGCTCACCGCTAGTGATCACCGCCGCGGCCGCGCCGTCGCCGAAGAGCGCGGTTGCAACGACTGCGGCGGGATCGTCACTGTCGAGGCGGATGGAGATCGAGCAGGTCTCGACCGTGACGAACAGCCATACGCTGCCCGGATCGGCGGCGGCGAGACGGGAAGCCAGCGACAGCCCATTGACCCCGCCCGCGCAGCCGAGACCGAACACGGGCACGCGGCGAACATTCTCGCGCAACCCGAGACGACCGGCCACGCGTGCTTCGAGGCTGGGCGTTGCGATTCCGGTGGTCGATACGGTCACGACGCCGTCGATATCGGCTGGCCTTAGGCCCGCCTTGTCGATCGCCGACGCGGCTGCTTCGAGGAACAATGCTTCCGCGGCGTCTAGGTAGACGGTATTGCGTTCCTCCCAGCCGTGGCTCGTCGAATACCACTCGGCGGGCGCGACAATATGACGCCTGGCGATCCCCGCATTGTCGAACACGCCGGAAAGCCGGTCGAACAGGTTCTTGCGGCGGAACGCGTCGCGGCCAAGCGCCTTGGCCTCCGCCTGCTCGATGAAGAACGGGGGAACCGCGGTCGCCACTGAAAGCAGGCTGGAATGTTGCACCATGCCTCCTAGAGCGGTGGAAGCGCGTTTAAGTTCAACAGTACGGTCTAAGGGAGAGGATATGAAGCCGCATCCGGTGCACGCAATAGGGCTGTTGTTTCTCGCTGCGTGCAGCAGCGCGACGCCAAGCGATGCCCAGGAAGCCTCCGTCGGCAGGGCCAATGCCGAACCGGCCGCGGCGCCCTTCATGACAACCCCGATCGCCACGTTCGATGCACCCTGGGCCATGGATTTCCTGCCCGGCTCGTCCCGCGCGTTAGTCACGGAAAAGGCTGGCCGCCTGTGGCTGATTGACGTCAACGGCGGCGCGAAGAAATCCGTCGCGGGCGTGCCGGCCGTCGTTTCCGATGGGCAGGGCGGGCTTCTGGACGTCAAGGTGGGTCCAGGCTTTGCACGGGACGGCGGGATCTATTTCACCTTTTCGGAAGCTTCGCAGAATGGCGGAAGCCAGCTCGCTTTGGCTCGCGGCAATCTGATCGATGGGACCGGCGCCGCCCGGCTCGACAAGGTGCAGGTCATCTGGCGCAACCCGACCGGCGGCAAGGGCGGGCATTTCGGTGCGCGCATCGCCATCGCGCCCGATGGCAAGTCGCTGTTCCTTAGCGCCGGCGAACGGCAGCGCTTCATGCCCGCGCAGGATCCGAACCTGCCGATGGGCAAGATCCTGCACCTGACGCTCGACGGCAAGCCAGTTGCGGCGGGGCGGCCCGGCGCCTCGAGCGTAACCGTAATCGATCCGCCGACAGACAGCGAGGTCGCGAAGCAGGCCACGGGGCGCACGGTTACATGGCCCGGGACGAACAATACGCTAGCGGAGACGTGGACGTCCGGACACCGCAACCCGCTCGGCTTGGCCTTCGCGCCCGATGGCAGGCTGTGGGAGATCGAGATGGGGCCGAAGGGGGGCGACGAACTGAACCTCATCCTCAAGGGCCGCAACTACGGCTATCCTCGGGTTTCGAACGGCACCAATTACAACGGCGTCGATATTCCCGATCACAAACCGGGCGACGGCTTCGAAGCGCCCAAGGCGTGGTGGAACCCCTCGATCTCTCCGGCCGACTTGCTGATTTATTCGGGCACGATGTTCCCGCAATGGACGGGCGATGCGCTTATTCCGGCGCTATCGGGGCAGGCACTGATCCACGTTCCGCTGCGCGGGGATCGGGCCGGCAAAGCGGAGCAATGGGACATGGGCAAGCGCATCCGCGCGGTCGACCAGGGGCCGGACGGCGCGGTTTATCTGCTGGAGGATGAAGCGGGCGCCCGCCTCCTCAAGCTGACCCCCACTCAGGCGCGGCGGTAACGGAGATAATAGGGTTGGCGACCCTCGCGGCGTGACTTGGCGCCGTAGCGGGTCTCGATCCAGCCGCCGGGCGGACCGAGGAAATCCTTGGGCCGCTCGGCAAGCCATTCGAATTGCTTCGTGTGCCGCTGCATGACCATCAGCGACCAGGTCAGGTAGGTCGGATCGTCGGTCGCCAACCGGAACTCGCCACCGGGACGCAGCTTGGCCGCAAACAGGTCGACTGGACCGTCGTTCATCATCCGCCGCTTCGCGTGCCGCGCTTTGGGCCAGGGGTCGGGGTGCAGCAGATAGATGAAGCTGAGCGTGCCGTCGGGCACCCGCGGCAAAACTTCCAAGGCGTCGCCACGCCATAAGCGCACATTGGCCAGATGCTTGTCGCGCACATGCCCGAGTGCAGTGGCGACGCCGTTGAGGAACGGCTCGACGGCGATGAAGCCGTGGTCGGGCAGCATGTCGGCGCGGTCAGCCAGGTGCTCACCGGAACCGAAGCCGATTTCGAAGTGCAGCGGACGGTCTTCGCCGAATAGCCCAAGCGCGGTCAGCTCGCCGTCAGCTGGTATCTCGAGCTGCGGCAACAGCCGGTCGATCAGCTCTTGCTGGCCCTGCCGAAGCTTGTGCCCACTGGAACGACCATAAAGCCGGTTGAGAGTCAGCGGATCGCCGGATTTGAACGCGGTCATCAGGCGAGCGCGCCTAGGCCGTTCATGAACTTCCCGCAACGTTCGGAACCGTTCGGCGTGCTCTCGCGTCACGCTACCGAAAGAGAGGAAAGCCATGGCCGAAATCGTCGAAGAACGACCGGCGCGGCGCGTCGGGATCGCGGGTCATCCGTACAGCGCGCTGTTCCTGCCGGTGCCCATCGTATGTTTCACCGGAGCGCTGCTTACCGACATCGCGTACGTGAATAGCGAAGGCAATTTGCTGTGGCTGAACTTCTCCAGCTGGCTGCTCGCCGCCGGGATGCTGTTCGCGGTGATTGCCGGCATCCTGATGCTGATCGATCTCGCACGGCTCCCGCAATTGCGGACGAACATCGGCTGGGGCTCGCTCGGCCTGCTTGCAGCGGCCGGCATCGTCGAATTCATCAACAACCTGATCCACGCGCGCGATGGCTGGACGGCAGTCGTCCCGGCCGGCCTCATCCTGTCGGCAATCGGCACGATCCTCATCATGTCGCACGGGTGGCTTTGGCACGAATCCCGCTACGGGGTGGGAGGCCGGCCATGAACAGGCTGATCCTCGCCGCGCTCATCACCGCTCCGCTTGCTGCTTGCGGAAATCCTCAGGACAAGATTGAGCCTTCGCAGCAGATGGGCCGGAACCCCTTGCTGCCCAAGCCGGCGCAAGGGCTGATCGCCGACGTCGGCGTACCCAAGGTCGTAGGCTGGAAAGCAGGCGAGACGCCAACAGTGCCGGCAGGCTTCCACATCGAAGCGATGGCGACGGGACTGGTCAATCCACGCACCATTCTGCCTTTGGCTAATGGGGATGTCCTTGTGGTCGAGGGTCAGCGCACCGGGTCGGAGCCGGTGGACCGGCCGAAAGATCCGATCCGCGACTTCATCATGTCCATCGCGCACGGTGGTGGCGGGGCGAAAGAAACGTCGGGCAACAACAGCGGTCCGCCGCAACGGATTACGTTGCTCCGCGATGCGAACGGCGATGGCAAACCGGAACTGCGATCAGTCCTCGTTGACCACCTCAATGCGCCGTTCGGCGTCGCAGTGGTCGGCAACAACCTGTACGTGGCGAACACGGATTCGATTGTCCGTTATGCGTTCACGCCGGGCCAGGCGCAGATTGCGGAGCGACCGCAGAAGGTCATCGACCTGCCTGGCGGCCTGATCGACCATCATTGGACGAAAAGCCTCGTCGCGAGTCCTGACGGATCGAAGCTCTATGCCGGCGTTGGTTCAAACAGCAACGTCCAGGAACGGGGCCCCGAAGCCGAGACTAATCGCGCCGCGATCTGGGAAATCGATCCCAGCACCGGTGCCTTCCGAGTCTTCGCCAGCGGGCTGCGCAACCCGAACGGCCTGACCTTTTACCCCGGCACCAATGTGCTGTGGACCGTGGTCAACGAGCGTGATGAGCTCGGTCCCAATGCCGTGCCAGACTATATGACTTCGGTTCGCCCGGGCGCGTTCTACGGTTGGCCATGGAGCTATTATGGGCAGCACGTAGATCCGCGACCGCGTCCGCAGCGGCCCGACATGGTCGCGAAGGCCATCCCACCCGATTATGCGCTCAGCTCGCACGTGGCGGCGCTGGGTCTGGCCTTCTACACCGGCAATACGTTCCCTGCGGGTTTCCGCGGCGGAGCGTTCGTCGGTGAACATGGCAGCTGGAACCGCAACCAGTACAACGGCTATCACGTCGTCTTCGTGCGGTTCGCCCAAGGTCGCCCTGTCGGCCTACCGATGGAATTCGTCGGCGGCTTCCTCAACGGCAAAGGCGAAGCGCGCGGACGCCCGGTCGGCGTTGCGGTCGATCGCACGGGTGCCCTGCTGGTTGCCGACGATGCCGGCAACACGGTGTGGCGTGTGACCTATACGGGCGGCGGCACTCCCAAGCCCGCCGCCTGATCGTCAGGCAACGGCCGCCTTCAGGTCGTCGACCAGGTCGACGCGTTCCCACGGGAAGTGGTCGCCGTCGGCATCGCGGCCGAAGTGACCATAAGCCGCGGTCGCCTGATAGATCGGCTTGTTGAGGCCGAGGTGCGTGCGTATGCCGCGCGGCGTCAACTTGCCGAGCTTGCCGATGCTGCCGATTGCAGCCTCGATGCGGTCGTCGCCGACCGTGCCTGTGCCGTGCGTATCGACATAGAGCGATAGCGGCTCGGACACGCCGATCGCGTAGGCAAGCTGGATCGTGCAGCGCTTGGCAAGGCCGGCCGCGACGATGTTCTTGGCGAGGTAGCGCGCGGCATAAGCCGCGGAGCGGTCGACCTTGGTCGGGTCCTTGCCCGAGAAGGCGCCGCCGCCGTGCGGAGCCGCCCCGCCGTACGTATCGACGATGATCTTGCGGCCGGTGACGCCCGCGTCGCCGTCTGGCCCACCGATCTCGAAGCTGCCGGTCGGATTGATGTGGTAGACCGTCTCGTTGCCGAGTAGCTGCTGCGGCATCACGCGGGCGACCACGTCCTTTACGTAGGCGTGGAGCTCGGCCTGCTTCTCGCCACGGTCGTAGCCCGGCTTGTGCTGGGTCGAGACAACGATCGCCGTGGCCTTGGCCGGCTTGCCGTCTTCAAAGCGGAACGTAACCTGGCTTTTGGCGTCGGGCTCCAGGAACGGCGCGGCGCCGCTGTGGCGGTCCTTGGCCATCTCCATCAGGATCTTGTGGCTGTAGTAGAGCGTCGCCGGCATCAGGTCGGGGGTCTCGTCGCAGGCGAAACCGAACATGATGCCCTGATCGCCAGCGCCTTCGTCCTTGTCGTCACCGGCATCAACGCCCTGCGCGATATGGGCCGACTGCGGGTGCAGGTGGTTGGCGAAGTCGAGACGGTCCCAATGGAAGCCGTCTTGCTCATAGCCAATCCGCTTCACGGTATTGCGGACGGCGTGCTCGATCTCATCGCGGACGCCTGGCGCCCAATTGCCCGCTTCGTCCATGATTCCCTGACCGCGGATTTCGCCAGCCAGCACCACGCGGTTTGTCGTGGTCATCGTCTCACATGCGACGCGCGCTTCGGGATCTTTCGACAGGAACAAGTCCACGATCGCGTCGGAAATCTGGTCGGCGACCTTGTCCGGGTGGCCTTCGGAAACGGATTCGGAGGTGAACAGGTACGAGCTGCGCATGAGCGAGGCGAGTCCTCAAAATGTGGGATATAAGGAAAGCTTTATATGTCGCCTCTAGCGGCGGCGGCGGCCCACCGCAATGCCGCCGATGATCAGCAGGAAACCGAGCAGGATCGGGATCGCGTTGCCGAAACGCGCGAAGGGGGGCGGGGCCAGCGATGCGGCCGGGATCACCGCGTCGATCGCGCCGGAGGTCCGCCACGGCAGCGACTTCACAAGATTACCACGGGCATCGATCACCGCGCTGATGCCCGTCGGGGTCGAACGAATAACGGGCACACCTTCTTCCGCCGCTCGCAATCTCGCCTGAGCAAGGTGTTGCGGTGGACCCCAGCGGCCGAACCACGCATCGTTCGACGGGTTGAAAATGAAGCTGGGCCGATTGCGCTCATCGACCACATGGCCGGAGAAAATGATTTCGTAACAGAGCTGCAGTCCGACCCTGCCCCAAGGTTCGCCGAGGTCGATCGAGCGGGGGCCTGAACCGGAGGTGAAGTCGACGTCCCCAGGCGCGAGCCGCGACAGGCCGATAGCCGACAGCAGCGGACGCATCGGCAGATATTCTCCGTAGGGGACGAGGTGCGCCTTGTCGTAGCGGCCCACGATCCTGCCGCCCGGCGCCAGCGCGTAAATGCTGTTTGCCGCTCCGTTCAGATGCTGACCATCGCGCGACCACACTGCGATCCCGCCGGTCAGCAACTTGTCGTTCGGCCCAAGAAGCGAAGCCGCCTGCGCACGCTGGAAGGCGGCGAATGCCTGCGGATCGCCCGGCCGATTGTCCTGCAGCGGATCGGTGATCGCAGCCTCGGGCCACAGAAGAAGCCTATCGTCGCCGGGCCGTCCGGACAGCAACGCTAGCCGCCGGGCGGCTTCCTGGTCGAACCCGGGGCGCCACTTATCTTCCTGACCGATATTCGGTTGCACGATGCGAACATTGCGCACGGTCAGCGGATCGGCTGGGACGACGTCCGCCGGAAGGAGCCACAGCAGGCCGGTCGCCGCGACGATCAGGACGAGAGGTAACCATTGCTTGCGATATTCCAGCCAGATTGCGCCGCCGAGCAGCACCACCAGGCCCGACAGCCCATAGGTGCCGATCATCGCGGTAATGCTGATCAAGGTTGTCGGCGCCAAAGACGCGGCGGCGGGGTTCCACGGGAAGCCGGTGAACATCGTGCCTCGCAGCCATTCGGTAATCGCCCAAGCCCCACCAAGCGTCAGAACGAGGGCGACCCGGTTGTCGCGCCCGAAGCGCCAGGCAATGCCCGCGGCCATTGCCGGATAGATGGCGAGATAGATGGACAGAAGAACGACCGCGATCCAGCCAAGCCAGGCCGGCATCGCTGCCTGAAAGGTGAATGCGGTCGCGATCCAGTTAAGGCCGACCACGAACTGGCCGAGCCCGAACGCCCAGCCGAGCAACAGGCCGCGGCCGAGGCTCTTTGCGCGGCAGATGAGCTCGCAAAGAACCGCGAAGGCGACGGGCAGCAGCGGCCAGAGCGCCATGGGCTCGAATGCGAAAGCCGAGGCGGCGCCGGCCAGGAAGGCGTAAAGGACGAACTTCATCGGCGAAGACGGCTAGCCGTTGGCGCGCCGTTACGAAAGCCTCGACAACCGACGCTTTCTCGCGGCAGTGCACGGCCATGTCTTTGCCACCATTCCACATCGCGTTCCCCGTCGACGATTTGGAAGCGGCACGACGCTTCTACGGGGAACTATTCGGCTGTCCGGAAGGGCGCAGCGCGGATCACTGGATCGACTTCAATCTCTACGGGCATCAGATTGTTGCGCACCTCGCGCCCGACGCGGCGCCAGGCCGGGCCACGAACCCCGTCGATGGCGAAGCAGTCCCGGTCCCGCATTTCGGGGTCGTGTTGCCGATGAGCGACTGGCGCGCGCTCGCGGATCGCCTGCAGGCTGCAGAGGTCGATTTCGTGATAGCTCCAACCGTTCGCTTCGCGGGCGAGCGTGGCGAGCAGGCGACCATGTTCCTGCTCGATCCCGCGGGCAATGCGCTCGAGTTCAAGGCAATGGCCGATCCCGCCAACCTTTTCGCGAAGAACTAAGCTTCTTCGACCGGCTCACTTTCGGGCGCGTGCAACCGCACACGGATGATCCGCCGCGGATCGGAATCGACGGACTCCAGTCTCCATCCCGAGGAATGGACGAGGCATTCGCCTTTCGCCGGGATGTGACCGGCAAGCAGGAACATCAGACCGCCAAGCGTGTCGACTTCGTCTTCATCGGATGAGAGTCGGGGGTCGACGGCCTGCGCCAGTTCTTCGAGCTCGATCCGCGCATCCGCTTCCCACACACCGTCGTCGAGCATGGTGAGCTGACCAACCGCATCCTCGTCATGCTCGTCCTCGATCTCGCCAACGATTTCCTCGACCACGTCCTCGATGGTGACCAGGCCTTCGGTACCCCCGAATTCGTCGACCACGATCGCGAGGTGGATTCGTTGGCTGCGCATGCGGGCGAGCAGTTCAATAACGCCCATCGATTCGGGCACGAACAAAGGGTCGCGCATCAGCGCGGCGATCGAGCGGTCGCGTTCGGCATCGACGCTGGCCACGAACACATCCTTGATGTGGATCATGCCGACGACCTTATCGAGGCTGTCGCCATAGACGGGCAGGCGGCTGTGACCGGCGTCGGCGAACGCCGCGACCAATGCTTCGAAGCTGATCGTGTCCGGCACGGCGATGATATCTCCGCGTGTGACGCCGATATCGCCGGCGGTCTGCTCGCCGAAGTGCAGCAGGTTGCGCAGCATCTGCCGCTCGGCCGGGGAAAGGTCACCCGCGACGGGGCGGGCGTCCTCCGCCTCGTCGATCGCTTCCTCGATCTCCTCGCGGAGCGTGGACTCGCTGTCCTCACCGAAGATCAGGTGACGCATGCCGCGCCATAGTCGGGAACCGCCCGCTTCGTCGTTGCGCGTCGCCATCAGGCCGCGACCTTGTAGGGATCAGCAATGCCAAGCCGGCTCAGGGCGCGGACTTCGCGCGCTTCCATGTCCTCGGCGGTTTCATCATCCAGATGATCATAGCCCAGCAGATGAAGCGTCCCATGGATCAGAAGATGCGTGGCGTGGTGATCGACGCTAATGCCCTTGTCGGCGGCTTCGGCAACGCAAACGCCGCGAGCAAGGACGATATCGCCAAGCAATAGTTCGGGACCGGCAACCATTGCCTGCCTGAATTGCTCAGGCTCCGCGAGCGGGAATGAGAGGACGTTAGTCGGCTTGTCCTTATCGCGCCAGGTGTCGTTGAGCGCCCGCACTTCCTCGTCGCTGGTCAGCCGAACCGACAGTTCGATCGGCCGCTCGGTTTCCGCGAGATGAAGGTAAGCGCTTTCGGCGATAGCCGCTTCGGCGGCGCCGCGGACGAGCTCGGCCCAAGGCCTGCTACTGTCCCATTCCTCGTCGGCTTCGACGTCGATCTCCAGCATCGTCCCTATGCCTCCGGGCCTTCATAGGCTTCGACGATGCGCCCGACGAGGGGGTGGCGTACGACGTCGGCCGCGCCAAATCGAACCATGCTGAGCTTCGGAATACCTTCCAGCTTTGCGACCGCATCGGCGAGTCCCGATTCCACGCCGCGCGGAAGGTCGGTCTGGTTGGGATCGCCGCAGATTACCATGCGGCTACGCATGCCGAAGCGGGTGAGAAACATCTTCATCTGCTGCGGCGTGGTGTTTTGCGCCTCGTCGAGGATGATGAAGGCGTCGCTCAGCGTCCGTCCACGCATGAAGGCGATCGGGGCGATCTCGATCTCGCCGGATGCGATGCGGCGCTCGACCTGCTCGGTCGGCAGCATGTCGTACAGCGCGTCGTAGAGCGGACGCAGATAGGGATCGACCTTTTCCTTCATGTCGCCGGGCAGGAAGCCCAGCCGCTCGCCAGCCTCGACCGCCGGGCGTGACAGGATCAGCCGGTCGACCTGACCGGTGATCAGCATCGCTACCGCCTGCGCGACCGCCAAGTAGGTCTTACCCGTCCCCGCGGGGCCGAGCGCGAAGATCATGTCGTCGCGGGCCAGCGCTTCCATATAGACGGTCTGGACCGGCGAGCGCGGAACGATCGTCTTCTTGCGCGTGCGGATCATCACCTTGGGCGCGGAGGTAACCTCGTCTTTGATGATCCCGTCCAGATTAGGTTGCGCGGCCATGCCGAGAACGGCTTCGACTGCTTCAGCATCGACATCGTGACCCTGATCAAGCCGGTTGTAGAGCCCGACCAGCACGTCGCGGGCGCGCGAAGCCGCGTCGGGCTCGCCTTCGATCTGCACCCGATTGCCGCGCGCATTGATGTGCACGCCCAGCCGATTCTCGATATTGATCAGATGGCGGTCGTAGTCGCCGAACAAGGGGCCGAGCAGATAGGGCTGGTCGAACTCCAGCTCGAGCCTGGCGCGACCCTCCTCATTGGCAGGGACGGCGGCGAGGTCGCGGCGGGCCATCAGGCGGCCACCCGCCGCAGCTCGGCGCCCGTCAGGCTGTTCTGGCCTGCGCCGACGATCGCGACGTCGATGATGTCGCCGGGAACAGCGCTGGTTTCGACATGGACGGACTGCAACCACGGCGAACGGCCGATCATCTGCATGCCGTGACGTCCCTGGCGCTCAATCAAAATTTGCGTGTCGCGGCCCACTTTCGTCCGGTTGAACGCCAGTTGCTGCTCGATGATCCGTGCCTGCAGCCGTTGCAGGCGATCGTCCATGATTTCGCGCGGGATCTGGTCCTCCATCGTGGCGGCTGGCGTGCCGGGCCGCGGACTATATTTGAATGAGTAAGCCGATGCGTAGCCGACGGCATCGACCAGCCGCAGCGTGTCCTCGAAGTCCTGCTCGGTCTCGCCGGGGAAACCGACGATGAAGTCGCCGGAAAGCGCGATGCCGGGCCGGACTGCGCGCATCTTTTCCAGCGTGGCGAGATAGCTCTCGACCGTGTGACTGCGATTCATGGCTTTAAGAATGCGGTTGCTGCCCGACTGCACGGGGAGGTGCAGATAAGGCATCAACTTGTCGACTTCGGCGTGCGCAGCGATCAGCGCCTCGTTCATGTCGGCCGGATGGCTGGTGGTGTAGCGGATGCGGTGAAGGTCATCGATCCGCGCCAGCTCGCGGATCAGGTCGGCGAAATCCCTACCGTCGTACGCCCAGGCGTTGACGTTCTGGCCGAGCAGAACAAGCTCACGCGCGCCGCCGTCAACCAGCTCATGCGCTTCGGCGACGATGTCCTGCCACGGGCGGGAGATCTCCGCGCCCCGCGTGTAAGGCACGACGCAATAGGTGCAGAATTTATCGCAGCCTTCCTGGATCGTAAGGAACGACGACGGCGTCGCCTGCCGGCGCGGCGGTAGCGCATCGAACTTGCTGATCGCCGGCATGTCCGTGTCCACCGGGCGCGCGCCGCGCGCCACCTGCGCGACCATCTCGGGCAGCCGGTGATAGGCCTGCGGGCCGACGACGATGTCGATCATCGGCGAGCGGCGCTTCGCCTCGGCGCCTTCCGCCTGCGCGACACAGCCCGCCAAGGCGACTAGCGGTCTCGACCCATCCTCGCGCCGCAACCGGCCCACGTCCGAATAGGCCTTGTCGGCCGCTTTCTCGCGAATGTGGCAGGTGTTCAGCACGACGAGGTCCGCCGCTTCCGTGTCTTCGGTCACGGTTAGGCCCTGCTGCGACAGCAACTCGGCCATGCGGTCGCCGTCGTAGACGTTCATCTGGCAACCGAAGCTTTTGATCTTAAAGGTCTTGGGCGTCATTTGTCGTCACCTATAGGCGACTGCCCCGCAGACGTTAAGCGAAGCCTTTCGGCAATTGCGCCGTGAGCGGCTGCCGCTAGGGCCTTGCGGCCGCCGGTGCGATCGAGCGGTTCAAGGACATTGACGGTAACTTGGATGATCCCGGGCCTGCCGAGGATGCGCAGGACGTTGTTTTTGCCTGCCTCATGCCACCAGCCGACTTCTCGCGCTGTCTCGCCATAATCGATCGCAACCGGCCGGATCGCCACATCCCTTGCGGCGTAATTGGCGGCCTCCAGAAGCGTCGACCGGAAAGGCAACATGTGGGTGCCGGGCCCTGTGGTTCCTTCGGGGAAAAGCGCGACCGGCTGCTCATCTTCCAGCGCGCGCGCAATCGTGATCGCCTGGTCCTTCGCGCCTTTCACATGGCTGCGCTTGACGTAAACCGTCGCGTTCTGATCGGCGAGCCAATGGATAAATGAATGTCCGAGCGTGTCCTTCGATACGAAGCGACACCTGGTCGCAGCGCACAGAATGAGAATGTCGAGCCAACTGACGTGATTTGCGATTAGCAACGTGTGAGGTGCGATTGGTTCGCCTGATCGTTGCACGCGGGCCCCGACGATCCAGGCTGCAATTGCCAAAAAGCGCGAGGGCCATGAAGACCGGCGAAGTAAGGCCTTCGTGATCAGGTGAACTGGCGCTAGGCAAATAAACAAGCCGATTAGGCCGCCGATGCGCAGCATTGCGCGCCCGTTCAGCCGCGCTGCGGGATGACTATCGATCGCGGTCGACGGCGACGCCGTACAGCTCCATGCGGTGGTCGACGAGCCGGAAGCCGAGCTTTTCCGCGATCCGCTTCTGCAACGCCTCCAGCTCGTCATCGACGAATTCGATGACCTTGCCCGTCTCCACGTCGATCAAATGATCGTGGTGCGCATCGGAAGCTGCCTCGTACCGCGACCGGCCGTCGCCGAACTCGTGCCGTGCCAGGATGCCCGCTTCCTCGAACAGACGGACTGTCCGGTACACCGTGGCGATCGAGATGTTGGGATCCACCGCGGCCGCGCGGGCATGCAGCGTCTCGACGTCCGGATGGTCCTCGCTGTCGCCGAGCACCCGCGCAATGACCTTGCGCTGCTCGGTGATGCGCAGACCCTTGTCCGCGCACAGGGCCTCAATGTCGATCGTTCGCGCCATGACGCCAAACTAGGTACGCGTAGGGCGTCCGTCCAGCGCGCCGATCACTTTGCGCCGCGCGTACGCCGCCGCTTGGTTCCCAGACCGATCGACTTGGCCAATGTACGGCGCTGCTCCGCATAATTGGGCGCGACCATCGGATAATCGGCGGCAAGTCCCCACTTCTGCCGATACTGGTCGGGGGTCATGTTATAGTGCGTCATCAAATGCCGCTTGAGCATCTTGAGCTTTTTCCCGTCTTCGAGACAGACAATATAATCAGGCTTGATCGAAGCACGGATAGAGACCTTCGGTTCAGGCTTTTCTTCGTGAACTGTGCTTCCACCGGAAATACCAGACAAGGCCGCGTGCACGTTCTGGATCAGGTTCGGCAAGTCATTGACCGCAACACTATTGTTGCTGACGTGCGCTGCAACGATGTCGGCAGTCAGCGTCAGCAGCGTATCGTCAAAATTGTCAGTATCGGCCATTTCGAAATTCTCTCCGAGCAGAGGCTGTCCAGTAATTAACTAACAGCACAATGTTCAGGATAATGAATACGGCAGTTCTTAGCAATGGACGGCGAGTGCTAAGGAGAGTTTCGAAAGTTTAACTAAAGTTGTAAAGCAAGCGTAATCGCGTCGTGGCGTTCGCCGCCCGGCGAATGATAATAATTGCGGCGGCGGCCAACCGCTTCGAAGCCGCCCTGACGATACATGACCGTCGCTGGATTACCGTCGCGGACTTCCAGATGCACTTTGCTCAAGCCGCAATTCCTGGAGCGCGCCAGAAAATCTTCAAGCAGGTTGCGGCCGACGCCGCGGCGATGACGCTCGGGCAAGACGGCAAGCAAGAGCAATTCGGCTTCGTCGGCAACGCGCCGGTCCAACGCGAAGCCGACGATCTGATGATCGCGCATATCGCAGGCGACGCTTAGGGACACACCGGTCATGGGCAGGATCCCCGCAAGTTGCGAGCGGGTCCAGGCCTCGCCGTAGGTTCTCCCGAATGCGGCTTCCATCACGGTCATCACCGCGTCCAGATCCGCCGAAGTTCCCTCGTTGATCCGGACGTCGCTTTCGACGGTGGCCATCAGGCGGCGGCCGGCAGGCGCGCGTCGGGCGCGCGAGCGTATACAGGTCGAGGATTGAGCGTGCGCAACTCCGTAGGCAGTCTCAGGGCATTGGCGGCGGCGGGCCAAGCCTCGCGCGATGAGCCAAACCCCCTCGCGCTGACAAGAGCCCCCGCGCCTGACCCGAGAACCAGAGGAGCGCTGGTCACTTGGCCGGCATCGGCGGGCTGCGCGTTAACGACTTCCGTGGTCGGGGCCAGGGTTTCGCCGTTGAATTGCTGCACGAAGATTTCCCCGTGGCCACCAAGCACGGCGGCGGCGACTTGCTCGTCAGTTGCTGCACCGGCTGCAATCAGCGCCAGCGAGCTCATTCCTGCAAGATGAGCGTTCCACCCGATCGCTAACCCATGAGCCGCCGCGATGGCGACGCGGATGCCGGTAAAACTCCCCGGGCCCACGCCGACCAGAATGTGCGTCGCCGCTCGACCTCCCATGACCTCGGCAATCAGCGGCATCAACCGCTCGGCGTGTCCGCGTCCGATCACTTCATCGGCCGATGCCACGCAGCGTCCTTCGCCGTCGAACAGGGCAACGGTGCAGGCGGCGCTGGACGTGTCGAAAGCGAGCAGCATTGGTGGCGTGATAGTGGTCACAAGCGCGTCATCGCTGCAACCCCTGCAAAAGCTCAGACGGCTTCGACGCTTTCGACTTCAGGCACGTAATGGCGGATCAGGCTCTCGATCCCGCGCTTGAGCGTAATGGTCGATGAAGGGCAGCCCGCGCAGGCGCCATGCATCGACAGGTACAGGTGGCCGTCACGATAGCCCTTGTAGACGATGTCGCCACCGTCCTGAGCAACGGCGGGACGCACACGCGTTTCGATCAGTTCCTTGATCTGGTCGACGATATCCGCATCGGCGGGGTCTTCCTCGAAGTCCGCGTCGACGTGGATTGCTGCCGCCGACCCCGCCGCGAACAGGGGCGCACCCGTGACAAAATGATCGAGCAGGGTTTCCAGCACCAGCGGCTCGAGATCGGTCCACGAAACGCCGGGCGCGGCGGTAACTGACACGAAGTCGCTCCCGTAGAACACGCCCTCAACCATCCCGCTGTCGAACAAGGCCCGGGCGAGCGGCGATGCCTCGGCGCTCTCGGTATCCGCGAAATCACGGGTGCCGTTGTCCATGACGGCCTGTCCCGGGAGGAACTTGCGGGTGGCGGGGTTTGGCGTTTGCTCGGTGCGAATCAACATGCTGGCGATGTGGTCATCGACGGTTGGTCAATCAACCACTGAATGGCGGGGCGCCGGCAATCACCCAGCGCGTGATGCCGATTGCGATGAGCAGGCAGACAACGGCCACCCACCACTTTCCCGGGCGCATGACGGGCAGGTTGGCGTCCACATCGCTGCGCCCACTAAGCATTGCCGGCAACAGTCTGCGACCGCGCACATGATAAAAGACGATCGCTGCCAGATGGAGGACGATCAGCGCGAGCAGGACATAGAACCAGCCCTCATGTAGTTCCCGCGCCCAGTCCGACGTCTCGACGCTGACGAGCTTGTAAAGGGGACCCGTGACGATCCCATCCTCGTCCTCCGCGATGAGCCCAAGTCCTACCTGGACGGCAGTGGCTCCGAGCAAGGCCAGCACGCTGATCGCGCCGAGTGGATTGTGCCCGATGCCATCCCAGCTGCCGCGCAAATAGCCGGCGATCGCCCTGGGTCCGCGGACGAAGCTCGCGAAGCGAGCCGTCGAGCTGCCGACGAAGCCCCACAGCAAGCGAAAGATCAGCAGCGTGAGCACGCCGCAACCCGACCAGATGTGCCAGTCGCCGTGATGATATTCCGCCGACCACCAGCTAAAGGCGATCAGCGCGGCGAGGAGCCAGTGGACGAGCCGGACCGGAAGATCCCAGACCGGCTGCCGCTTAGCGCTCAGTGCTTCATCTCCGCACGATACTTGTCATGACAGGCCTTGCAGGTACCGGCGAGGTCGCCGTAGCTGGCCTTCGCTGCCGTCAAGTCGCCCTTCGCCGCAATGGCTTTGAACGCCTGTGCCGATTGCTGGAAGGCGCGGTTCTTCGCGACGAAGTCGGGCCAGTTCTGCCAGATTTCGGGCTTTGCGCCATTCTTGCCGACTTCGGGTCCGCTGCCCTTGGCAAACCAGGTTGAGGATTTGGCGGCAAGCGAAGCGACCTGATCGGCCGACGCCTTCACCGCCGCGGCATTCGGCGCCGGCGAATCGAACTCGCGGCGAAGCGCTTTGAACTGCTTGCCGATATTCTCCATGCCTTCGTGGCGCTCATGCGCAATTTGCTTGGCCTTGGTGCCGCTAACCGCGGCGACACCGGCCGTCGCGGCGATCGCCGCAAGGGTTGCAACTGCAATCGGAACGATGCGCATGGGCACTCCTCGTAAGAAACAGCCTTAGTCTTGGGGGACTTTCCAGCTGTCGTCGATCATTTTGATGATGCCGGAAAAATCCTTGTTGGCGCCGCCGCGGTCCACGAAGCGCTGGTATAGCTCCTCGGCTTCCGCGCCCATCGGCGTGTAGGCGCCGACGCTCCGGGCCGCATCGGCGGCGAGCTTTAGGTCCTTGAGCATCAACGCCGCCGCGAAACCGCCCTCGTAATCGCGGTCGGCCGGCGTTTCCGGACCGACGCCGGGGACGGGGGCATAGCTAGTCATCGACCAGCTCTGGCCGGACGCCTTGGACGAAATGTCGAAGAATACCTGCGGGTCGAGGCCGAGCTTCTGCGCCAGCACGAAAGCCTCGCAGGTCGCGACCATCGTCGCGCCGAGGATCATGTTGTTGCAGATTTTCGCCGCCTGGCCGGCGCCGAGCTGGCCTGCGTGAATTACGGCCTTGGCCATCGGCTCGAGGAAAGGCTTTGCGCGCTCGAATTGCTCGTCAGTGCCGCCGACCATCAGGGCTAGCTGCCCCGCCGCGGCCGCGGCGATGCCGCCGGACACTGGCGCATCTAGGAAGTCGAAACCCTTGGCCGCCATCTGCGCACCAACGTCGCGGGCGCTGTCCACGTCGATGGTTGAGCAATCGATCAGCAATGCGCCTCGCTTGGCATTCGGCGCGACATCGTCGTTGTAGACGGCGCGCACATGCTTGGCCGCCGGGAGCATGGTGATGACAACATCCGCGTCCTTAACCGCGTCAGCCGCCGACGCTGCGGCGCTGCAACCGGCTTCCATCGCTTTGTGCACCGCCTCGGGAACGAGGTCGAACGCGCCAACCTCATGGCCGGCCTTGGCGAGGTTCGGCGCCATCCCACCACCCATGTGACCCAAGCCGATGAACGCAATCTTCGCCATGCTTTAACGACCCTTCCAATTGCCCGGCCGCTTCTCGACGAAGGCGGCCATGCCTTCCTTCTGATCCTCAGTCCCGAAAAGGCCGTGGAACAGGCGGCGCTCGAAATTGATGCCTTGGCCCAGCGGCATTTCGAACGTTGCGTTGACCATTTCCTTGGTCGCGACCGCCGCCAGGGGAGCCATGCCGGCAATCTGTTCGGCGACCTTGAGCGCCTCGTCCAGCAGTTCGGCGGCGGGCACGACCTTGGCAACCAAACCTGAGCTCTCGGCCTCGGCGGCGTCCATCATCCGCCCGGTCAGGCACATTTCCATGGCCTTGGCCTTGCCGACCGCCAGCGTCAGCCGCTGCGATCCGCCCATTCCCGGCGTGACACCGAGCTTGATTTCCGGCTGACCGAATTTGGCGGTGTCGGCGGCAATAATAAAATCGGCCATCATCGCGACTTCGCAGCCCCCGCCAAGCGCGAAGCCGTTCACCGCCGCGATCCACGGCTTGCGGGTGCGCGTCACCTGTTCCCATCCGGCGAAGAAGTTCGCGGAATACATGTCGGCGAACCCTTGGGGCTGCATTTCTTTGATGTCGGCCCCGGCCGCAAAGGCCTTGTCGCCGCTTCCCGTCAGCACCAGACAGCGTTGCCCGGCGTCGGCGTCATAGTCGGCGAATACGTCGATCAGATCCTTCAGCACCTGGCTGTTGAGGGCATTCAGTGCCTGCGGGCGGTTGAGCGTGACCAAAGTCACAGCACCCCGCCGCTCGACTAGAACCGTCTCGTAACTCATCGTCGCTCCCTAGAAATCGAACGGACGCCACTGCTCCTCGGTCGGCAGCGGCTCGAAAAAGGCTTTGACGTCGCGGTCGCCGATCACCTCGGGCCGCGCCGGTCGCCAATTGGGCTTGTTGTCCTTGTCGATCAGGAGCGCGCGCACGCCTTCCTTGAAATCCGGATGGTGGATCAGGCGGACCATGATGCCATACTCCATCCGCATCTCGTCGACGAAATGCAGCTGATACGGGCTTTCCTGGAGCAGCCGCAGGCTGACCTTGCAGGCCATCGGCGACTTGCCGCGGATGGTCGCGGCTTCCTTCTCCGCCCAGGCATCTCCTTCCGCCGCCCCGCCGTCGAGCGCGTCGAGAATGTCCTCCAGCCGGTCGGACGCGAAATAGCGGTCGATCTTTTGCAGATTTCCCATGATGCGGGCTTCGGGGACATATTCCTCGCTGAGCTCGTCGAGGACGGCCTGCACCCGGAACGGCTGCTCGATCATGCGTTCCTTGGCTTCTTCGAGCCGGTCCGAAGGCAGATAGTGCGTCGCGAGCCGCAGCCGCAGGCACTCCGCGCCGTCCAATCGCGCACCCGTGAGCGCAAGGAATTGTGCCAGGCGCCCGCGCAGCCGCGACAGATACCGACCGCCGCCGACGTCGGGGAAGATGCCGATCGTCGTCTCGGGCATCGCCAGCACCGTTCGCTCGGTCGCGATGCGATAGCGGCAGGGGCAGGCGATGCCCACGCCGCCGCCCATCGTGACCCCGTCCATGAAGGCGACGCCCGGCTTGGCGTAGGTATATTCGAGGTGGTTGAGCCGATATTCGTCGAAGAAGAAGGCGCGCGCGGCCGCTTCATGGCCTTCGACATCCTGGCTGATCCCCACCACGTCGCCGCCGGCGCAGAAACCGCGCCCTTCCGCATGATCGATCAGGATGATGCGGACGTCCGGGTCGTCGCGCCATTCGATGAGCGCGTTCGCCATGTCGCGGACCATTTGGCGGTTGAGGCTGTGCAACGCGCGCGGCCGGTTGAGCCGCAAACGCCCGGCGAGCCCTTGCTTGAATGTCAGCATGTCCTGGTTGGTCACCGGCATATCCATCAGGGCATCATCGCATAGCGGCCGGGGGCCGGCTCGATGCGGTTCTCCGGCTGACGCGCGGCTACGCTTTTCTTGCTCCCGTGCGCGCTCAGCCACTGGGTCCACCACGGCCACCAGCTGCCTTCGTGGTGCTGCGCAACTTCGAGCCAATCCTTCGCGTCCGCAGGCTGGTCATCGCCGGTCCAGAACCCATGCTTGTTGGCGGCCGGCGGGTTGATGACCCCAGCGTTATGCCCGGACCCGCCAAGCACGAAGTCGGCGCCGAGGTGGCGCGCGCCGCGATAGACCGCGTCCCACGCCGACACGTGATCGTCCTTGAGCGCGATGACGAACATCGGCGTCTCGATCGCGCCGAGATCGATTGGCGTGCCTTCGACCTCAAACCCCGCGGGGTCCTTCAGCTTGTTGTCGAGCAGCAGGTCCCGATTGTAGCTCTTGAGGAACGCGGCGGGGATCCGTGCACCATCCTCGAACCAGTAGAGCAAGTCGGACGGCGGGGCAGGGCGGTCGAGCAGATAATGGTTCACCACCGACGACCAGATCAGATCGTTCGCCCGCATCGCCGCGAACAGGCGCTGCAGCTCCAGGCTGTCGACATAGCCTTGCTCATCGAGATGGTCCTCGAGCGCCGATAAATGGCTCTCGTGCACGAACGCGGCCCAGTCGCGCATGTCGGAGAAGTCGACGAGCGACCCGATCAGGGTGGCACTGTTAACCTCGTTTCCGCGCCCCTTCGCCGCCAGATAGGCGAGCGCGATCGCCGCCAGCGTTCCGCCAAGGCAGAAAGAGAACAGGTCGGGCGCAGCGCTGGTGCGCTCGCGGACGGCGCCGATTGCCTCGACGATGCCTTCGACGACATAGCTGCCGACGTCCTTGTCCTTGTGCGCGTTGCCTGGATTGACCCAGCTGATGACGAACACGGTGCGGCCCTCGTCGACCAGCCACTTTACCAGGCTCTGCCGCGGGACGAGGTCGATCATGTAGAAGCGGTTCACCAGCGGCGGCACGTAAAGCAGCGGCTCTGCAGCAACCTTCTCGGTCGTCGGCGTGTATTGGATCAGCTGGAACAGGTCGTTCTCGAACACGACGGCGCCCGGCGTCGCGGCGATCGTCTCGCCCTTCTGGAACGCGTTGGGATCGGTGCGGCGCTGGACGATACCCTTGCCGCTGCCGATATCCTCCATCAGGTGCGCGAAGCCCTGGACGAGGTTCTGGCCCCCCGTTTCCTTCGTCCGCTTTACGACCTCGGGATTGGTCGCCGCGAAGTTCGTGGGCGCGATCGCGTTCAGATACTGATCGAGCATGAAGCGCGCCATCGCGCCTTGCGAGGTGTCACCGGTCGTCGTCTCGACCGTGTCGCGCAACTGCTTCGACGCCAGCAGATAGGCATCGCGGATGGCGCGATAATAAGGATCGTCCTGCCACTCGGCAGCGGAGAAGCGACGGTCCCGCGGCTTTTCCGTCGGCTTGCCCGACAGGGCGTTGGTCCAGAAGTCGCCCCACTGCCTGGCGGCGTTCAGCTGGACATTGAGCAGCTCGGTCGGTCGGGTCGCAAAACCCAGCGCCGTCTCGCCCGCCGCCTGGGCGAGCGCGAACGGGTCGAACGGGAGCGTCGGCTTGCGGCTGGCCATGCTACTGGCGCAGCATGTCGCGGCTGACGATCACCCGCATGATCTGGTTGGTGCCTTCCAGGATCGAATGGACGCGCAGGTCGCGCCAGAAGCGCTCGATCGGATAATCCTGCAAATAGCCGTAGCCGCCGTGCAGCTGCAGCGCGCGATCGACCACCGACGAGCCGGTGTCGGTCGCTAGGCGCTTCGCCATCGCGGCAAAGCGCGTCTTGTCCGACGCATTGGCGGTCACCTTCGCCGCAGCAACATAGAGCAGGTAACGCGAGGCCTGCAGCTCGGTCTCCATGTCGGCCAGCGTGAACTGCGTCGCCTGGAAGTCGGCGATGGGCGTGCCGAACTGCTTGCGCTCCTTCGTATATTTGACGGCCTCGTCGAGGCAGCGCTGCGCGCCGCCCAGTGAGCAGGCGCCGATATTCAGCCGCCCGCCGTCGAGTCCCATCATTGCAATCCGAAAGCCTTCGCCCTCGCCGCCGACGCGGTTGGCTACGGGCACGCGGACCTCGTCGAAATTGACCTGCGCGGTCGGCTGCGAGTGCCAGCCGAGCTTCTTCTCCTGCGCGCCGAAGCTGACGCCCTTCATGCCCCTGTCGATGACCAGGCAGGAAATGCCCTTGGGGCCTTCCTCGCCGGTGCGGACCATGGTCACATAGACCTCGTTCTCGCCGCCCCCCGAAATGAAGGCCTTGGACCCGCTGACGACATAATGGTCGCCGTCCAGCACCGCCTTGGTCTTGAGCGCCGCAGCGTCCGACCCCGACGACGGCTCGGTCAGGCAGTAACTGCCCATCCGCTCCATGGTGATCATCGACGGCAGATACTTCTGCTTCACCTCGGCCGAGCCGAAGCGGTCGATCATCCAGCTCGCCATGTTGTGGATCGAGATGAAGGCGCTGGTGGAAGGGCAGCCATAGGCCATGGCTTCCATGATCAGCGCGGCTTCCAGCCGGCCGAGGCCGATGCCGCCGCTCTCCTCGCTGACGTAGATCGACCCGAAGCCGAGTTCCGCCGCCTCACGGATAGTGTCGCGCGGGAAGATGTGCTTCTCGTCCCACTCGGCGGCGTTGGGGGTGATGGCGTCGGCCGTGAACTTGCGCGCCATCTCCTGGATCTGGAGCTGGTCGTCGGTCAGATCGAATTGGGTCATCGGCGGGCGCTCTAGCCCGCGGGTTCGCGTTCCAGCAAGCCTTCCAGACGCAGCACCTGCTGAACCGAGGGGCGCTTCATCATCCGCGCGCGAAACGCCTTCAGGTTCGGCCAGCGATCGAGACCGCCGAGCATCTTCTCCGCCCAGCCTGTGATGACGAACAAATAAGGATCGGGCAGCGTCAGCTCCTCTCCGAACATGAAAGGCCCGTCGCCCAGCCTCTCGTTCACGTAGTCGAGCTTCTTGCCGAGATCCTTGATCACCAGCTGCTTCATCTCGTCCGTGGCTTCGCGGTTGAACAAAAAGCCGAAACGCTTGTGCAGTTCGGTCGTGATGAAATTGACCGCTTCCAGCACGCGATAGCGGCGGAAGTCGCCGAGCGGCGGCAGGACCTCCGGCCAGTTGGTGCGGTCGCCGAGGAACTGCAGGATCACGGCGTTCTCGGTGAGCACCTCACCGCTTTCAAGCTCGAGCGCCGGCACCGCGCCCTTGGCGTTGACGGCGAGATAGTCGCTGCCGTCTTCAAGCGTCTTCGCTCGTAAATCGACCCGTACGGACTCCTGCGCAGCGCCAATCTCGTGCAGCAAAATGTGCGGCGCCTGCGAACACGCCCCGGGCGAATAGTAGAGCTTCATGCCGTCCTCCCGCTAATTGCCGTTGCCGAGGTCATTGACGTCCGGATTGTCCTCGCCAGCGTTCAGCTCTTCCGGCGAAGTGCCGCTGCTTTCGTCGGGCGGCAGCGTTTCGATATCCGCATTGGCAGGCAGGCCGGTCGTCAGATTGTCTTCCATGGCGATATTCTGGTCGCTCGCCCGATCTTCCGCCTTCTTGCCGCAGGCCGCCAGCAGGGCAGCCAGCGCGAGCGCGGTTAGCCTAGACGCATTTGGCATAAGTGAAGCTCGCCGTTGGATTGGACTCGGTGCGGATCAGCTTCTGGCCGTCGACCTTGATCGCCTCGTATCGGGTCCAGGCCTGGCCCTCGCCGGTGAAGTGGAAATTGCCGCTGACGATCTGCGGGCTCGTCTGCACGTCGCCACCCGGCACTGCCCGCGACTCGTAGAACTTCAGGTCGCTCGCGGAGATGGTCATGAGACCCTTCGCATCGGCGCGTCCCGGCTCGCAGTCCGCGGGCGTCAGGCCCCACCGGCCCTGCATCGCGGCAGGGAGCGCAGCCTGGGCGGCGGGCGCGGATGTTGCCGGTCTCGTATCGGCATGCGGCTCGCCGGCCGCGCTGGGCGCCTGGACGTTGATGTCGGGCAGGCCTGCGGTGTTGTTGGCGGTCTCGTCGACCGGATCGTTGCGGCTGCACGCAACGATGGCGAGGAAGGCGACGCAGGAAATGAAGGGGACTCGGATCACCCCCCTAGAACAACCGGCACGGGCGCTGGTTGCAGCGGCCCGCGCCGGGACAGCTCAGACCTAGCCGAAGGTCGGGATGATGAAGGCGCTGTCGCCGTTGCTGCCGCCATCGGGCCAGCGCTGCGTGACGACCTTGTTCTTCGTCCAGAAACGCAGGCCTTCCATCCCGTACTGGCCGATGTCGCCGAAGCCCGAGCGCTTCCAGCCGCCGAAGCTGTGGTAGCTCACCGGCACCGGGATCGGCACGTTGACGCCGACCATGCCGACATTGACGCGGCTGACGAATTCGCGGGCGGCGTGGCCGTTGCGGGTGAAGATGGCCACGCCGTTGCCATAGTCATGCTCGCTAGGCAGGCGTACCGCTTCCTCGAAGTCGGCGGCGCGGACGATCTGCAGAACCGGGCCGAAGATTTCGTCCTGGTAGCTCTTCATGCTCGGCTTCACGTGGTCGAACAGGGTCGGGCCGACGAAGAAGCCGTCCTCATGCCCCTGCAGCGAGAAGCCGCGGCCGTCGACGACCAGCTCGGCGCCCTCGTCGATGCCCATCTGGATGTAGTTTTCGATCCGCTCCTTGTGCGCCTTGCTCACCACCGGCCCGTAATGGGCTTCCGGGTCGGTCGAAACGCCGACGCGCAGGCCGGCGATGGCCGGGATCAGCTTCTCGCGAAGTCGCTCGGCCGTCTCGTCGCCGACCGGAACAACGACCGGCAGCGCCATGCAGCGCTCGCCCGCCGAGCCGAACGCGGCGCCGGCGAGATCGTTGACCACCTGGTCGAGGTCGGCGTCGGGCATGACGATGCCGTGGTTCTTGGCCCCGCCGAAGGCCTGCACCCGCTTGTTGTTCGCCGTGCCGCGCGAATAGATGTACTGCGCGATGTCGCTCGACCCGACGAAGCTGACCGCCGCGATGTCCGGATGATCGAGGATCGCGTCGACCATTTCCTTGTCGCCATGGACGACGTTGAGCACGCCGTCGGGCAAGCCCGCTTCCTGCATCAGCTCGGCTAGGCGGACGGGGACGCTCGGGTCGCGCTCCGACGGCTTCAGCACGAACGCATTGCCGCAGGCGATCGCCATGCCAAACATCCACATCGGGATCATCGCGGGGAAATTGAACGGCGTGATGCCCGCGCC
Source organism: Sphingomonas flavescens (assembly GCF_030866745.1). NCBI lineage: Bacteria > Pseudomonadati > Pseudomonadota > Alphaproteobacteria > Sphingomonadales > Sphingomonadaceae > Sphingomonas > Sphingomonas flavescens. The sequence continues at coordinate 2,454,097 of NZ_CP133016.1, forward strand.
GATGCCGAGCGGCTGGCGCATCGAATAGACGTCGATCCCAGGTCCCGCGCCGACCGTATATTCGCCCTTCAGGGCTTGCGGAATGCCGCAGCAGAATTCGATGACCTCGAGGCCTCGCTGAACGTCACCCTTGGCGTCGGCGACGACCTTGCCATGCTCGCTCGACAAGAGCTCGGCGAGCTCCTGCATGTTCGCTTCGACCAATTCCTTGAACTTGAACATGACCCGCGCCCGCTTCTGCGGATTGGTCGCGGCCCACGCCGGCTGCGCGGCCTTGGCGGCATCGACGGCCTTCTGCAGGTCGGCGGACGAGCCGAGCCGGACCTGCGCCTGCGGCTGTCCCTGATTGGGGTCGAACACGTCAGACTGACGCTCGCCCGAAGCGAAGCTGGAACCGCCGATGAAATGGTCGATGCTGCGAAGCATGGGTGTACGCGTCCTCGTCGTGACTGGTGAATTGCCGCGGCCACTAGACCCGCTGCCGGTCAAATGCCAGTTGCCAGCCTGAGGAGAGGGAGACTCGCGATGCGTCAATTCGCCGTTCTTGGCCTGTTGCTGATGGGCGCCGCACCGCCGCCGTCCGTCGATGCGAAACTGCGCGCCATCGCCGCGCCAGTCAGCCAGGCCGAGCTGCGGAGCACGATCACCGCGCTGGTCGGCTTCGGCACGCGCCACACGCTATCGTCGCAGACCGATCCCAAGCGCGGCATCGGCGCGGCGCTCAACTGGACCGAGGGACGCTTCAGGAGCTTGGGCCTGCCGACCGTCCGCCCGTGCGAGGTGATGACCAACCAGCGCGTGCCGACGCCGACTCGCATCTGCGACATGGTCGCGATCCAGACGGGGACCGAGCGGCCCAACGACGTTGTCATCATCCAGGGCCACATCGACAGCCGTGTCACCGACGTGATGAACTTCACCTCCGACGCCCCAGGCGCCAACGACGACGGCTCGGGCACCGCCGCGGTGATCGAGGCGGCGCGCGTCCTCTCCAAGCGCAAGTTCCCCGGCACCATCGTCTACGCCGCGCTGTCGGGCGAGGAGCAGGGGCTGATGGGCGGCAAGGTGCTGGCCAATTACGCGAAGGCGCAGGGCTGGAACGTCGTCGCGGTCCTCAACAACGACATCATTGGCAACAGCTGCTCGTCGGACGGCCTGTGCGACGCCACCCATGCGCGGGTGCTGTCGGAAGGGCCGCGCTCGCAGGGACAAAGCGATCTCGCCGCGCAGACGCACAGCCTCGGCGGGGAGAATGACGCGCCGTCGCGCAACCTCTCGCGCTACCTCGACAGCCTCGCCGACCGGCTGAAAATCGGCCTCGACGTCCGCCAGATCTGGCGCACCGACCGCTTCGGCCGCGGCGGCGACCACATTCCGTTCCTCGAAATGGGCTATCCCGCCGCGCGGATCAGCGTCGCGATCGAGAATTACGACTGGCAGCACCAGGACCTTAGGACCGAAAACGGCAAGCGCTACGGCGACACCATCGACCACGTCGACTTCGCCTATCTCGCCAAGATGGCCAAGCTGAACGTTGCCGCGCTCGCGAGCATCGCCAGCGCCCCGCCGCCCCCCGAGCCGAAGGTCGAAGGTGCGGTCAGCACCGATACGACCCTGACCTGGCAGGCGGTCCCGGCAGCGGCATCGTACCGGGTGTGGTGGCGCCGAACCGATGGCAATCGGTGGGAGGTTTCGCGAGAAGGCAAATGCGGGTCCGGAGAGCACTCAGGCGCCGCCGAAGGTTACGTTTCACCCTCCTCTGCTACGGTCGCTTTCGTCCCGCCAAGTTGCAGAGCCGTTCTTCCTCACATCCGTGTCGACGACTGGGTATTCGGCGTCTCGTCCGTCAGCACGGACGGGTTCGAAAGCCCCGTCGCCTCGGCAGTTCCGGGCGGCACATTCAAGCCATTCGTGGCGCCGCCCAAGAAATAATGGCGAAACAGGTAGCGCGGGAAAGCGACCGGCCCGCCGAACAGCGACCGCTCGCGGGCATCGCGCTGCGGCTGCTGACGGCGTTGCTGCTGGCGATCATGTTCGCGCTGGTGAAGCTGGTCGCCTCGCGCGGCGTTAACGTCGTGGAGAGCCTGTTCTACCGCCAGTGCGGCTCCGCGCTCTGCGCTGCGGGCTATGTCGCCGCCGGCCCCGGCTTCGCCTCCCTCAAGACCGAGCGCGTCTGGGCGCACGTCGGTCGCATGGCGCTCGGCGTCGCGGCAATGGGCCTCAACTTCCTCGCCTTCATCCTGCTTCCGCTGGCCGAAGCGACGGCGATCGGCTTCTCGGTCCCAATATTCGCAGTCGTGCTGGCCGCGCTCGTCCTGCACGAACCGACCGGCCGCTGGCGCTGGAGCGCCGTCGCGGCGGGCTTCGTCGGTGTCCTGATCATCGTGCAACCGACCAGCGGCGAGGTCCCCTTGCTCGGCGCCTCGGTCGCGCTCGTCGCAGCGCTGCTGACCGCCTCGGTCACCATCGTCATCCGCCGCCTCGGCAAGACCGAGCGCGCAGCGACGACCGTCTTCTGGTTCGCCTTCAGCTCGCTCGTTCCGCTCGGCCTCGCGATGCTATTCTTCGCCCGGACTCACGACACGGCCACCTGGCTGCTGCTCGCCGCCCTCGCCCTCGCTGGCGGCCTCGCCCAGCTCACGCTAACCGGCGCACTTCGCCTCGCGCCTGTCGCGCTGGTGATGCCGATGGACTACACCAGCCTACTCTGGGCGCTGCTGCTCGGCGCCTGGATGTTCGCGGAAGTGCCGACGCCTTGGATCTGGATCGGCGCGCCGATCATTATCGCCAGCGGCCTCGTCATCGTCTGGCGCGAGCATCTGCTCCACCGCCGGGCGGCGTTGTCGGCGGAGGCCGCGGCTCCCACATAGGAAGCCAGGAGCGAGACATGGCCGGTGGATGGACCCGCGACGGCGCGGTGCAGGATCAGATCGACGATACGGTGAAAGACGCCGTGCTCCGCGCCCGCGCGCTCACCCCGCACGGCGAGAGCGCCGAGGAATGCGACGATTGCGGAGAGCCGATTCCGAAGCGCCGGCGCGAAGCCCTGCCCGGCGTCCGCACCTGCATCGCCTGCCAGTCGGAGCGCGACAAGGCCGTGGCTCACTCGACCATCAACCGTCGCGGCAGCAAAGACAGTCAGCTTCGCTGATCAGCGCCGGCGGCCGGAGGGGCGGCCCGCCAGAAACGCGCAGGCGACCACGACGGCGATACTGGCGAGCTCCAGCGTGTGATTAACCTTGATTCCGCCGAGATGCCGCGCGAGCAGCCAGTCGATCCGGTCAATGGAACTGGCGCGCACCAGGACGAACAGCAGGATAAGAGCGATACCGACCACCGCGCCGCGGACCACCGGCCTGTCGCGGCGAGATCTTAGCATGAGGATAAGGACGACCGCGGCGAAGGCTGCCGCAAGCCCGGCGATGAAACCTTCCTGGTAATCGCGTCGATTGGCGTACCAGCCTTGAACCTTCGCCATCGCTCTGGCGACATCGGTGAACAAAGTCTGCAGGTCGAGCTGCTTGTTGATCGCCAGGAACGCCAGCAACGCCGTCGCAAAAAGCCAAAAGCGCCGCTCGCCAGTCGGCCCACGCTTTGAAGCGCGCCAGCACAGGATCGCCCCTAAAGCGTACGCGGCCGCGACTACCCACCCATAGACCGTCGGGTCGCCGATCCCGGGCTTCCAACCAAACACGATTTTCAGTCCTCCCCGGGGCCGCTTTGCCAAGCGTCTTCAAGCAGGACAATGCCCCTACGAACGAACCGCCACCGCTTCGAAAATTATGCCCCACGATCGCTTCCTCCGCTAAGCATGGCGCCGATGAACACCCTTTTCGCCTGCAACCTCCGAAGCCGCACAGCGTAGAGCGTCCATGCCGCGCCATCGCTCCGCAGGGCTTCCCTCCCGCAAGCAGATCCTCGATTTCATCGCCTCGTCCGATCAACCCGCGGGAAAGCGGGAGATCGCGCGGGCATTCGGCCTGTCGGGGCAGGTCAAGATCGACTTCAAGCGCTTGCTCAAGGACATGGCGGACGAGGGGCTGATCGACAGCTCGCCTGGGCGTGCTTTCCACCAATCTGGCGGCGTCCCGAAAGTCACCGTGCTGCGGGTGCAGGCGGTCGACGATGGCGGCACCGTCTGGGCGGTGCCCGAGCAATGGCATGCCGAAACACCGGCCCCGCGGCTCCGCGTGCTGGAACGCGGGCTAAAGGGCGCGTTGGGTATCGGCGACCGCATCCTCTCGCGGACGGAGGAGCGCGGGCAGGGCTTTGTCGCTCACCCAATGAAGAAGCTGGCGCGCTCGGCCGAGCTGGTGCTGGGCGTGGTCAAGCAGGAAGGGACGCGCTTCTGGCTGTCGCCGGTCGACAAGCGCGAACGGCGCGAACTGGCAATCGCCGACCTCAAGGACGCCGAAGTCGGCGACCTCGTCCTGTGCGAAGTCTCGGGCCGCCCACCGCGCGCCCAGGCACGGGTCGACGCGGTGCTGGGCGATCCGTTCGCGCCGCGCAGCTTCAGCCTGATCGCGATCCACAAACACGGGCTGCGGCACGAATTCGCGCAGGATGCGATCGACGAGGCGCACCGCGTCGCTCGGCAACCGCTCGGCGACCGCGAGGACCTGACGCACTTGCCCATCGTCGCCATCGATCCCGAGGACGCGCGCGACCACGACGACGCCATCTGGGCTGAGTCGGACGGGGAGGGGGGCTGGAACGCGGTCGTCGCCATCGCCGACGTCAGCTTCTACGTCCGGCCCGGCTCCCAACTCGACCGTGAAGCGCGGGCGCGGGGAAATAGCGTCTATTTCCCCGATCGCGTCGTGCCGATGCTGCCGGAAGAGCTGTCGGCCGACATCTGCTCGTTGAAGGAAGGCGAGGACCGGGCTGCCATGGCGTGCCACCTCAAGATCTCGAAAGACGGTGAGATCAAAAGCTGGCGCTTCAGCCGCGCCCGGGTGCGGATCGCGGCCAATATCGCCTACGAAGACGCGCAGGCGGCGATCGATGCCGCAGGCGAGGAGCGGGTCGAGGTCAGTTCACCGACGTGCGCCATGCCGCCAATTGCGGGGCGTGTGCCGCAGTCGCTCGTCGATGGCGCGCTCAAGCCGCTGTGGGCCTGCTGGCGTGCTTTATTTGCCGCGCGCACCAGGCGCGATCCGCTGGAGCTCGATCTGCCCGAACGCCGCGTCGTCCTGGATGAAAAGGGGCGCATCGCCTCGATCGATGCGCGCGAACGGCTCGATGCGCATCGTCTCGTCGAGGACTTCATGATCGCCGCGAACGTCGCGGCGGCGCGCGCGCTCGAAGCGAAGAAAGCGCCGGTGATGTACCGGATTCACGAGCCGCCCAGTCGCGAGAAGCTGGTTGCACTGAAGGACTACCTCGCCACGTTCAGCCTCGAATTCACCCTCGGGCAAGTGGTCAAACCGGTCACCTTCAACCGCATCATCGAGCGGGTCGGAGACGGCGACGGCCGCGAAGAGATCATGGAGCAGCTGCTGCGCACGCAGATGCAGGCGCGCTACGGCCCGGAACGGCTCGGGCACTTCGGCCTGGCTTTAGCAACCTACGCTCACTTCACTTCACCGATCCGCCGCTATGCGGATTTGTTGATTCACCGCGCGCTAGTGAGCGCGTACCGGCTCGGCGATGGCGGTTTGCCGCCGGGCGAGGACGAACGCTTTGAACAAATCGGCGAACAGATCTCGATGCTCGAAAGGCGAGCAATGGAGGCTGAACGCGAGACGATCGATCGGTACGTCGCCGCCTATCTCTCCGACCGCGTCGGGCAACTGGTCGACTGCAAGATCACCGGCGTGCAGCCGTTCGGTTTCTTCGCAGCCGTCGAAGGCCTCGGCGGCGATGGGCTAATCTTCGCGAAGGATCTGGGCCGCGAATATTTTCGCTACGACGAAGCTTCGCGCGCGCTTGTCGGTGACGAAACCGGTGAGACCTATCGCGTTGGCCAGCGGCTCACGCTGCGCCTGGCGGAGGCCAATCCGGTTAGCGGCTCCTTGCGCTTTGCACTGCCGGAGGGCAGCTATGGCGGCGGCGGGGCACCCCTTCGACGTGCCCGGACGCGGGCGACCGGCAAAAGGGGGCGGCCCCCCAACATCCGGCATCAGTCGCGCCGGCGATAGGAGGACGAATGGCAACCTCGGCGGCAGCGGTAATTGCGGCGGCGCGCCGGCGGGTCGAACGGCAGTTCTTCGACAAGGACGCCTTCAGCCCGGATCGGGCCATCGCGATCGACACGCCGCGCTTCGCCCAACAGCGCTTCCTCGATCAACTCAAGGATGAAAACGTCGTCCATGAAATCGAGCCCGGCCGCTACTGGCTCGATCTCAAAGCCTATGAGGAAATGCGGCGTGCGCGGATGATCGCGGTGTTCAAGATCATCGGCCTGCTCATCATCGTCATGGTCTGCGTCGCGGTCGTCAACAGTATGCGATAAAGGCGCAACTTTCGTTCGACCGGCGGATTGGGGCGTGCATCACAGGAGAACGTCATGGCCTACAAGATCGCGATTATCGTCGGCAGCCTTCGCGAAGGCAGCATCAACCGCAAGGTCGCACGCTCGATTTGTGGGCTGAAAGACAATCTCGACTGCTCGATGATCGAGATCGGCGACTTACCGCTCTACAACCAGGATCATGACGCCAATCCGCCGGAGCAGTACGTCCGGTTCCGTGAACAAATTGCGGCGGCTGACGGCGTGCTGTTCGTCAGCCCGGAATATAATCGCGGCATCCCCGGCGTGCTCAAGAACGCGATTGATATCGGGTCGAGGCCTTATGGGCAGAGCGTATTCGACAAGAAGCCCGCGGCGATTGTTACCGCCTCGCCTGGAAGCATTGGCGGGTTTGGCGCCAACCACCAGATCCGCCAGGCCTGCGTGTTCCTCAACATGCCCGTCATGCAGCAGCCGGAAGCCTATCTCGGCCACGTTACCGACGACAGCTTCGATGACAGCGGCTGCCTGAAGGAAGGGCCGCTGAAGGGGCTGATCACCAACCTGGCGCACGCCTTCCACGACTGGGTCGATATGATTCACCGTTCGCGACGATTGCTCGCCGAAGATTCGGCGCACGTTGCGCTGGCGGAGAAGGCACACGCGTGATCCTTCTTGCCGCCACCGGCCTGTCCGGTAAGCATGCGTAACGAATTGGAGGCACGGCACCCATGGAATTCACCTGGCTTTCACGCTGGCAACCGCAGCTCCATGCAATCCTGCGCATCATGGTCGGCCTGCTCTTCCTTGAGCATGGCATGCAGAAATTTCTGTCGTTCCCGCCCGGCGAGATGGCAGGCATGGGTTTGGCGCTGAACAACCTTGCAGCCTATGCCGGCATCATCGAGTTGCTCTGCGGCTTCCTGATAACGATCGGCCTTTTCACCCGCCCCGCGGCCTTCCTGGCGTCCGGGACGATGGCGGTCGCATACTGGTATGCGCATGCGCCGAAAGATTTCTTCCCGGTCAACAACATGGGTGACGCGGCGATCCTCTATTGCTTCATCTTCCTCTACCTCGCCGCAGCCGGCGCCGGACCGTGGAGCGTCGATGCCTCGCGGAACCGGTCGACGATCAGGTGACCTTCGAACGTGCTTTGAAGCGGGGCTCATCCCACTCGCCGGTACTGAGTACTTCGGCGAGAATTTCGGCAGCCCGAAAAACGTCGGAAAAGGAATTATAGAGCGGCGCAAAGCCAAACCGCATCAAGTCCGGCGCGCGGAAATCGCCGATGACGCCGCGGGCGATCAGCGCCTGCATGACCGCATAACCTTCGAAGTGCGAAAAGACGACGTGGCTGCCCCGCCGCGCTGGATCACGCGGCGAAGCGAGGCGAACCTCGTTGCCGCACCCGGCCTCCACCGCGTCGATGAACAATTGCGAAAGTTGCCGTGACTTTGCCGCAAGGGCGGTCATGGCAATGCCCTCGAACGTAGCTAATCCGGCGTCGAGAGCGGCCAGCGCGAGAATGGATGGCGTACCGGTCAGAAATCTGGCGATGCCCGGTGCAGGACGGTAGTCGTCGACGAAGGCGAAGGGGTCGGCGTGACCCATCCAGCCTTGCAGCGGCGACCGAAGTTCGTCCTGAAGATCCCGGTCGACGAACATGAAGGCTGGCGCGCCAGGACCGCCGTTCAGATATTTGTAGCCGCATCCCACTGCCAGTCTGGTGCCCGCTGCAATCAGGTCGATCTCGATAGCGCCGGCGCTGTGCGACAGGTCCCAGATCGCGAGCGAGCCCGAAGCATGGGCAGCCGCATTGACGGCGGCCATGTCGTGGACGACGCCAGACCGGTAATCGACATGCGAGATCAGGACGGCCGCGACGTCTTCGTTGATAGCCTCGAGAATCTCATCGGGACCGACTGCCCGGACCTCCAAATCAAGCATCGATGCCAGACCTCGGGCGACGTAGAGATCGGTCGGAAAATCCCTCTGTTGGACGACGATCGTCCTTCGTCCTGACCGTGCCTGCACAGCTGCCGCCAGAAGCTTGAACAGCGACACGCTTGTGGAATCCGCAATCACCAATTCGCCGGGACGAGCTCCAACGATAGGGGCCAGGCGGGCCGCGACATGAATCGGCCAATCAATCCAGCTATGATCGTTCCAACTGGCGATCAGATCTCCGCCCCACTGCCGATTTACGACGTCCGCCAGCGCGGCCGGCGTCATCGCAGGCAGGGCCCCAAGCGAATTGCCGTCGAGATAAATGACACCGTCCGGCAACCGGAAGCGGGCGCTCGCAAATCCCAGCGGGTCGGCCGCGTCTAGGGCCTCAGCGTCGTCGACTGTCACAGCTTGGGAAGGGTGACGCCCTTCTGGCCCATATATTTGCCGGCGCGGTCGGCGTAGCTGACTTCGCACGGCTCGTTGCCCTGCAGGAAAAGGAACTGGCACGCGCCTTCATTGGCGTAGACCTTGGCCGGCAGCGGCGTTGTGTTGGAAAATTCCAGCGTCACATGGCCTTCCCAACCGGGCTCCAGCGGCGTCACGTTCACGATAATGCCGCAGCGTGCGTAGGTCGACTTGCCAAGGCAGATCACCAGCACGTCGCGTGGCACCCGGAAATACTCGACCGTCCGCGCCAGCGCGAAACTGTTGGGCGGGATGATGCATACGTCGGTCTGGCGGTCGACGAAGCTGTTGCTTGCGAAATCTTTCGGATCGACGGTCGCCGAATCGACATTGGTGAAGATCTTGAATTCATCCGCCACGCGCGCGTCGTAGCCGTAGGACGACAGGCCGTAGCTGATGCAATTCTCGCGTCGCTGCGCCTCGACGAACGGTTCGATCATCGCATGGTGCTGGGCCTGCTCACGAATCCAGCGGTCGGACAAAATCGCCATGCCGAGTGCCTAACGGGGCGGGCCGAATGCGGCAATTTCAGGCCGATTATTTCTGTGGATGCGGACTTCGTGACAGTTTCCGGACTTCCCGCGAACTGAATGCTGATTCATGCACAAGCTATCCACAATCGTGCTACTTATGTTCCGTTTGGGTTGCTGCCCGCACAAGCGTAGGGACCGCCGCCATGGCTGAAATTGTTCGCATCGCAGAACCGGTAGAACCGGCGCCCAATTCGACGCTTCCGCAGAACGTCGAGGCGGAGGCCGCGCTTCTCGGCGCGCTGATGATCGACAACCGGCTGGTCGAGGATGTCCAGCTAAAGCTGAAGTCCCACCATTTCTTCGAGCCGCTGCACGGCCGCATTTATGACGCGATCCTGCGCCTCACGGACAGCAATCGCGTCGCCAACCCCGTAACGCTGAAGCCGCTGTTCGAGACTGATGAAGCCATCAAAGAGGTCGGTGGCCCCGCCTATCTGGCGCAGCTGACCGGCTCGGGCGCGGCGGTCATCGGCGCGCGCGACTTCGCGACACAGATCTACGACCTCGCGCTCCTGCGCGCCCTCATCGGCGTCGGGCGCGATCTCGTGGAAGGCGCGCTCGATACGAGTGAGGACGTTGCCCCCCTCGCTCAGATCGAGCGCGCCGAGACCGAATTGTACAAGGTCGCCGAAGAAGGCGGTGCGGAGGGCAAGGCGAAGAGCTTTGCCGAGGCCACCAAGGATGCGCTGCAACAGGCGGAAAAGGCGCTGAACAGCGGCGGCCACCTGTCGGGCTTCACCACCGGTCTCGAAGCCCTAAACTCGAAGCTTGGCGGCTTGCACAAGTCCGACTTGATCATCGTCGCCGGTCGTCCGGGCATGGGCAAGAGCGCGCTCGGCACGAACATGGCCTTTGCGGTGGCACGGCGGTTCCTACGCGATTCCGCCGACGGCATCGAGGCCAGTAAGTCTGCCGGTGCGCCCGCCGTGCTGTTCAGCCTGGAAATGTCGGCCGACCAGCTTGCCACGCGTATTTTGTCCGAGCAGTCGGGCATCACGTCCGAAAACTTGCGTACCGGCAAGATCAGCCAGCAGGAGTTTCGCGAACTCGCGCGCGCCGCGGCCGAGCTTGAGAGTCTGCCGCTGTACATCGACGATACTCCCGGGCTGACGATCGCCGCGCTGCGCACCCGCGCCCGGCGGCTCAAGCGACAGAAGAATATTGGCCTCGTCGTCGTCGACTATCTCCAGCTGCTCCAGGGCAGCGGGCGCAATGGTGCGGAGAACCGGGTGCAGGAAATCTCGGAGATCAGCCGCGGGCTTAAGCAGCTGGCCAAGGAAATCGACGTTCCCGTGATCGCGCTGTCGCAGCTCAGCCGTCAGGTCGAGCAGCGAGAGGACAAGCGGCCGCAGCTGTCCGACCTCCGTGAGTCCGGCTCGATCGAGCAGGACGCCGATATCGTCATCTTCATTTATCGCGAGGATTATTATTTGAAGGCGGTCGAGCCCGACATGCCGTCGCCCAACGAGACCGACAAGCTCGCCAAATACGAAGAGTGGAACGCCAAGTTCGCGGCAGCCGCAGGCAAGGCAGAAGTGATCGTTGCCAAACAGCGTCACGGTTCCACCGGTATCGTCCGCGTCCGCTTCGATGGCCGCACCACGAAATTCAGCGACGCGGTGGACGAGGGCTACATGCCTGAGTTGCGCAGCTAGACGCCAACACCTCGGGAGGGTGGGGATGGGGGCGCCGGAGCGATCCGGCGCCCCTAGCCATTACGGGCCGACGTCGTCGCTGCTCTGCGGCTGGCGGATCTTGTGCGGCGGGCCGGGCGCGAGGTCGAGCGCCTTCGCGATATTCTCGTCCCATCCGTACAGGTCCGGCCGGAAGCGAACCGCGGAACCGTCCCAGAAAACGGTTTGATAGAGTAGGCGAACCGGCAGGTCCTTCGGCATCTTCACGAAGTTCTGGTCGGTTTCCTTCTGCATTGCCTGCTGGAATTCATCCTGGATGCCGGCATCGGCCGCCAGCATCGTGGCGAACTGGACCGCGTTCTGCACGCGGACGCAGCCATGGCTGCGATGGCGTTCAGGCAGATTGAAAAGGGCCTTTGCGGGCGTGTCGTGCAAATAGATCTGCTGATCGTCGGCCATGTCGAATTTGACGAGGCCCAAAGAGTTCTTGTCGCCTGACCCTTGGACGTAGAAGCCGTCCTTATTGATGGTGAAGTCGTTGTCCTTCAGCCATTGCTCACCCTTTGTGGCGAGCTCCTTGTCCCCGATACCCTTGGGCACGGTCCAAGTCGGCTTTGCAACGAGACGGAAAATCGGCGCCTGCAACTGCGGTGTTGGCTTGTCGTGTTCGCCCACCACCACGTTGCGAGTGTCGACCAGCTTTCCGTCGCGCCAGTATTGCAGGACGGCCGACGCCGTGTTCACGTCGATGCGTGTCGCCGGCGGTGTTCGCTGCAACCACCGCAGCCGCTCCATCGCCACCGCGATTTCACGGGCGCGATAGGCTGGGTCAGCGTTAACCGCATCAAGCGTGTCACCGCCGATGACACCGTCCTGCTTGAATCCGAAGTCACCCTGAACCTTCTTCACCGCCGTGACGAGGTTGGGAGAGTAGGTGGTTGATGCTGCGTCAGGCTGCGCGCCGGGCTTTGGTTCAGGAGCGGCCGGCAAATAGCCCACGCCGCTCAGGGCGGCCACGATCTGCGGCATGCGCGGGTCGCTTTGGCCAGGCTTGATCGGCTTGCCGTCAGGGATCGGCTGATACTTTACCTTCGACGCGAGTTGGCCGAAGTGGATGTAGGCCTCGCCCAAAGCGCGATATTCATCCGTCTGCGGTGGCAATGTCGCGAGCCAGCCCTTCACGTCACCTTTCTGCAAGGCCTGCTGCAGTCCCTGACGCACGTCGACCTTTTCGTGCGGCAGCGTGTAGACGTCGTGCAACTTGTTCGGATCAGCATACCCATTGGCGAGGGCCGACGCATATTTTAGCGCTGCTTGTGTCAGCGCGGCGCCTTTTTCCCCGCCTTTGAGGAATAGATCCGGGTTCAAGCCGTTCGCTGGCGCCGTGGCGATCGCGTCGCGGAGCTGCTTTTCCGTGTCGGATTTCCAAGCATCATCGATTTCGGGCGAAGCAGGTGCCGACGCGCTCTGGTTGGACGTGTCCTGCACCGAGCAGGCGGTGAGGGCGGTGGTGCACAGGGCAAGGCCTAAGGCCGCGCCGCTCCAGGTTTTTATACTCATCGCCGCAAAGAACGCCGCCGGGCCGCAAAGCGATCCACGGCCGTTACGCCTTGTCCCGTTTCAGTCTTCCTGAAAATTGGGGTCGGTCAGGCCTTCGCTGATGGTGGCGCGGACCCGATCGCCCTCGACACTGGTGACAGGATAGGCGCAATAGTCGGCAGCGTAGAAGGCGCTTGGCCGGTGGTTTCCGGATAAGCCGACGCCCCCGAACGGGGCATTTGAGGGCGCGCCGTTCGTCGGCTTGTTCCAGTTGATCACGCCCGCACGGACATTGGCCCAGAAGGTGTCGTAAAGCTCCGGACTTCCGCCGATGAGGCTTGCCGCCAGTCCGAACCGCGTGTTGTTCGCTTCGGCGATCGCCTGGTCGAATGTCTGCACGCGGATGACCTGCAGTACCGGGCCGAAGATCTCCTCATCGGGGCGATCGCGAACGTCGGTGACGTCGATGAGGCCGGGGGTGAGGAAAGGCTTGTCCTTTTCCGGCCGGTCCAGCCGCGCGAGAGGCTTTGCGCCCTTCATCATCAGGTTGAGCCACAATTCCTGAACGTGGTCGGCGGCGGCATTGTCGATCACCGGGCCCATGAATGGGGCGGGTTCGGCGAATGGCTCGCCAAGGATCATTCGGTCGAGCAGTTTCCTGATCGCAGCGATCAGCTCGTCGGCCTCGTCTTCCTTGACGATCAGACGGCGCGCCGCCGTGCAACGCTGTCCGGCCGAGAGATAGGCCGACTGGACGACGAGCGCCGCCGTCGCTTCCAGTTCCTTGGCGTTCCACACCACCAGCGGATTGTTGCCGCCGAGTTCGAGCGCCAGGATCTTGTGCGGCATCTCGGCGAATTGCTTGTGCAGAGCCATGCCGACGCGCGCGGACCCGGTGAACAGCAGCCCGTCGATGCCCGGATCGCCGGCCAAGGCGCGGCCTTGATCAGGGCCGCCGATCAGCAAGCGAACGACACCCTCTGGAATCTTCGCTTCGTGGAAGCAATTGACGAGGAATTCACCGACCGCCGGCGTCTTTTCCGAAGGTTTGAAGACGACCGCATTCCCGGCGATCAGGGCAGGAACGATATGGCCGTTCGGGAGGTGTGCCGGGAAGTTATATGGACCGAGCACCGCAAGCACGCCATGCGGTTTGTGGCGGACGGTGACCTTGTTGCCCAGCGCAGCTTCCATCCGGCGCTGCGGGGTCCGCTCTGCGTAGGCGTCGACTGAGATTTCGACCTTGTTGACGACGGCGCCGACCTCGGTCGTCGCCTCCCACAGCGGCTTCCCCGTTTCGCGCGCGATGAGCGTCGCGAAGTCAGCCTCGTTCTTGCGGACGACATTGGCGAACCTGCGTACGGCTTCGATCCGGTAAGCGTGCGAATGCGCGGCCCACTCCGGCCAGGCCGACCTCGCGGCAGCAACTTCGGTCGCGGCGCTACCGGCGCCACCTGACCACAGTTCCGCACCAGTGGCTGGCTCGTAGGAGGTTAGTGTCGCGCTCACGTCCGCGCTGCCCCTGTCGTACGCTGCGTTTTCAACGGTGCGGTGCATCCTGCTTGATTGCGGCCCCCATGCGCCGAATTGCCTTAACCTTGTTGTTAAACGCTTGCCAATCGTCACGCTCGGCAATGTCGGACCAGATTCGCTCCACCTCATCGATGGGCATGGAGCATGGCGCGGGATCGGACCAATATTCGTGCGTCGGCGGTATGCCGCGCCCCTCAAGCAATTTGGCGAGCGCGCGAAATTCTTCCGCAGGATATCGGTCAGCGCCCGGATCGCAGCCGCCGCGCCAGTCAAAGAAGACGCGGTCGATCGAGGCGGCCTTCGTCGCCAGCGCACGTATCAGCGCGCCAGCGACCGGTCGGTCGTTATCCCCCGCTACGATGCCGAGGCGGGCGACGAGCGCTTTCGTCAACTCATCCTCGAAACGACTGCTCCATGACCCGAGCAGCTCAGAAAGCGCCGGCGCGGCGGCATTGATCGCCAGGCACCCAGCCAATTGCGCAATGTCCCAGTGAATCGCTTCCGGTTGCCGTCCGAAAGCGTAGAGGCCGCCATGGTCGAAATAGGCGGCGGTGAATTCTGGATCCCAGAAGGGCGTGAATCGCCACGGACCATAATCGAAGCTTTCTCCGGTGATGTTGATATTGTCGCTGTTGAGCACGCCGTGCACGAATCCGACAGCAAGGTAGGACGCGGCCAAAGTCGCGGTGGCCGAACAGACGCGATCGAATAGCCGCGTGGCATTTCCTGCGTCGTCTTCGCCCGGTTGCGCGCCGTAAAGCTCGTCCAAGCAGTAGCGGGTCAACGCCTTCAAATTGTCGGCCTGACCGAAGAAGGCGAGGCGCTGAAAGGTCCCAATGCGGATGTGGCCATGGCTGAGCCGCGTCAGCACCGCCGACCGTGTGGGGGAGGGCTCATCGCCACGCTCCAGCTCTTCGCCGGTTTCGAATAGCGCGAAGGTCTTCGACGTGTTGACGCCGAGCGCCTCGAGCATCTCGGTCGCCAAAACCTCGCGCATTCCGCCCTTGAGCGTCAGGCGACCGTCAGCGTGGCGGCTGTAAGGCGTCTGGCCGGACCCCTTGGTGCCGAGCTCGAGCAGCCGGCCTTGGTCATCGCGAAACTGGGCGAAGGTGAAGCCGCGCCCATCTCCAATGTCCGGATTGTACACGCGAAATTGGTGACCGTGATATCGGAGCGCCAGCGGCTGCGGCAGATTGTCTGGCAGGGGCTCGAAGCGGCAGAAATGACTGGCCCAGCCAGCTTCATCCAGATCAAGACCGATCCGCTTCGCCCATCGGGTGTTGGCAAAGCGTATCGTGCATTGCGGGAAGTCGGCCGGCTGGACGGCGTCATAGAAATCCGGCCCAAGCGTCACGATTTTCGGGTCGGGTCGCGGGTCGGCCATAGGAAGCAAATGGGATCGTGCCGTGCCGGTTCCAACTAGCGCACGAGCGCTTTCAGTTTCTCTATCGCCGACGAATCGGGCTCGTCGGGAGCGATCGTGCTGGCGAAATTTCCATTCCGATCGAACAGCAGCGCTGTCGCCGTATGGTTCATCTCCTTGCCCATCGCCGCGTGCGGCGTCGGCTCGGCGAAAATCCCGAACTGCTTTTTGACTTGATCGATTTGGGCCTGATCGCCGGTGAGTCCGATGATCGGCGCGTTAAACAGGCTGGCATACTGGCCGACCTCTTTGGGTCCGTCATTCTTTGGATCGATGGTGACGAACACAAGGCGCAGCGCCTGATCGTTGGCGGCTTCCCGGCGCAGTTTTACCAGTCGGGAAAGGGTCGTCGGGCAGACATCGCCGCATCGCGTGAAGCCGAAATAGATGGCGTAAGGTTTGCCGGCCAGCGCCTGACTGGAAAAGCTCTTCCCATTTCCATCGACGAGGGTGAACGGACCGCCGAAGCTTGCTGCTCTGCCCGACGCCGTCGTTGGAACCGACGCGGTCTGCTCACGCGGGATGAGGTATAGCGCCGCGGCACCGGCGGCCGCGATCGCGACAAGCACCCACAGCAAGATACGCACGGTCCGGGCGGTCGATGTCTTGGAAACTTGCTCGGTCAACGGGAGTCCTTTCCGCAGGGCGCCCTAAACGTTTACTCTCTGGCAGCAACCGTCTGATACTCCGGCCTCAACCGGCGAGGATTTCATGGCAAGCAGCGCACCAACATCCGCGAAAGACGATCCCTTTGCGGATCGTCGCGTTTATCCGCGGGTGCCGGTCGCCTTGCCCGCATTCCTGCAGGCGGACGGAAAGCGGCACTTCGTGCAGATCCTCGATCTGTCGGCCGGCGGCGCGAAACTGAACTGCTCGCAGAAATTGGCGTCCGGGACTGCCGTGGTGCTGGATTGTGGAACGCTGGGTCGCGGCGCGGTGGTTCGCTGGCAGAATGGTGACGCGCTCGGTCTCTGCTTTGACCGCGAACTCGATCCCCGCGACGTGACGGCGCTGGCAGAGCGATCACAGGCGTTGGCAGCCTTGATCAAGACACGCGAAAGCTGACCGCGCGCGTATTGCAAAGATTTCATGGGAACTTGCGGGAAGTCCCGGCGCTTGGTGCCTATGCTGCGGCGCACAATCAGGTCGAACTTACAGGATAGCCGGTTCAGCGCGAACTGATCCCGTCATGAAAGTCATCCCCAAATTCCTTTGCCGCAGGATCGGCCATCGCCGGTCTTCGCGTGGCGCTTACCTCGATGAGCAAGAACATCGCTGGCGTTCGGTGTGCCGGCGATGCGGCGTGCCGCTGCGCAAGCACGGTCTTCGCGGCTGGGAAGAGGTTCGGGCGGAGGAGGAAGAAATGGAGGCCCGAGCCGGAATCGAACCGGCGTGCAAGGATTTGCAGTCCTCTGCGTAACCACTCCGCCATCGGGCCGGGGAGAGCGCGCGCTTTGGCGCGACCGTGCGGCTCAGGTCAACCCCGTCCCTCCCTTTGTCTTTCGATGAATGATGGTTGGCGCGGGTGGCGCTGGCCGATATGAGCCACCACATCGCCGGCCTTCGCGAAGCGCGCAGGTCGCGCTTGAACTTTAGGTGTGTTAGCGGCATATAACAGTTATGACGGTGCAGAGTCCGATCCCCGATTTCGCCGTGGCCCGCGAGGCGATGGTCGAAAGCCAGCTTCGCCCGCAGGGCGTGACCGATCCCGGCGTCCTTGACGCGATGGGGAAGGTCGCGCGCGAGAAATTCCTGCCGAGCCATACGCGGCCGCTGGCTTATGTCGATCGCGCCGTTGGGCTCGGCGGCAACCGCTTCCTCCCCGCGCCGGCGGTGCTTGGGCAATTGCTGACCCAGATGCGGCCTGAAGCGGGGCAAAGCGCTTTGGTGATCGGTGCAGGAACCGGCTATTCCGCGGCAGTGCTCACAGCGATTGGGCTGCGGGTCACGGCAATCGAAAGCGATGCGGAACTCATAGCGGCCGCAGGGCCGGGCGTGAGCCTCATCTCCGGCAATCTTGAATCGGGCTCTGCGAACGGCGGCTCGTTCGACCAGATCCTCATCGATGGCGCTGTCGAATATATTCCAGAAGCCATCATCGAGCAGCTGGCCGATGGTGGCCGGCTCGGGGCGGCACTGATCGACCGCGGAATCACGCGGCTGATCGTCGGGCGCAACGCTGGCGGGGCGTTCGGCTATCTTTCCATCGGCGATGCCGGAGTGCCGGCGCTGCCCGGTTTCACCCGGCGGCAGGCTTTCAGTTTTTAGGGGACGAGCGTGGTTCGCAAGCTCATTTCGGGGGCGCTCATCGCTGCGCTCATGGCAGGAACGGCCAGCGCAGATACGCTGCGCGAGGCGCTGGTCTCGGCTTACCAGACCAATCCGACGCTAAATTCGCAGAGAGAAACGCTGCGCGGAACTGACGCTACCGTCGCGATCGCCAAGGCCGCCGGCCGGCCGCAGGTGAGTGGACAAGTTGGGTTGAACCGCAACCTTACGCGCAGCGGCGTGATCGCCCAGACCCAGGGAAATTCTCATAACATCAGCCTGAGCGGCGGCATCGACATAACCTATCCGTTGTTCAACGGAGGTGCTGTCCGGAATAACGTGCGCGCAGCAGAAACGCGCGTCGAAGCGGGCAGGGCAACCCTGCGGGCGGTCGAAGGCGACGTGTTCACGCAGGCCGTGGCCGCGTACATGGACGTGATCCGCGACCGTGCGATCGTCGAGCTGAACCAGAACAACGTGAAGGTGCTCGACACGAACCTGCAGGCCACGCAGGACCGGTTTCAAATTGGAGATTTGACGCGCACCGACGTTGCGCAATCCGAAGCGCGTCTCTCGCTTGGTCGTTCGCAGCTGGCCACGGCGCAGGGCCGCCTGATCGGCAGCGAGGCCACCTACCGCCAGATCGTTGGTCATGCGCCGGGCGTACTGGCGCCGCCGCCGCCGCTGCCTCCGCTGCCAAAGACTGCCGACGAGGCGGTGCAGATCGCGCTCGCCAACAACCCGGACCTTGTGGCCATCAGTCGTCAGGCGGTTGCTGCCGGCTATGACGTGAATGTGGCGCGTGCAAGCCGCCTGCCCACCGTTGGCGCAGTCGCTTCAGGCGATTACGTCAACCAGATTACGGGTGGGACGAATGGTCTGAGCCGGGCCGGTACCGCCACTTCGATTGGCCTTTCCGCCAACATCCCCCTGTTTCAAGGCGGTCTACCTGCGGCGCGGATCCGTCAGGCGCAGGCACAGCAAGGCGCAGTGCTGGAACAGGTTGTTGGCACCGAACGCGCGGTGGTGCAGGCGGCAAGGGCCGCCTTCGCCAACTATGACGCGGCGCAGCGCGCGATCCAGGCAAATACTGTTGCGGTCCAGGCGAACCAGCTGGCGCTCGAAGGTAACCGTGCCGAGCAGGGCGTCGGTACGCGTACCATCATCGAAGTCCTGAACGCGGAGCAGGAATTGCTGAACGCGCAGGTGCTGCTCGTGACTGCCAAGCGCGATGCCTATGTGGCGGGTTTCCAGCTGCTCAACGCCATGGGTCAGGCACAGGCTCAATATCTGGGACTGGACGGCGGGCCGTTGTACGACCCGCTTGGCAACTATCGCACCGTTTCGAAGAACTGGAACGACTGGGCGAGTGATCCGCGTCATCCAACGATCTCCACCCGTACGGTGGCACCCGAGGAAATGCCGGCCGCGCCGATCGTGACTTCCGAGGTAGGAACACCGAGGATCGACCCGACCCCGCCAGTAATCACGACGGGCGTGACTCCGACCCCGCAATAACGTTACTGCTTGGCCATGCAGTCGCCAGGCCGTGAACCTTCGATGGAAGACATCCTTGCCTCGATCAAGAAAGTGATCGCGGAGGAGAAAGATTTGCGCGCGGCGCCGGCGCCTGAGCGAGTCGAGGAAGATTCCTTACCAGAGGATGTGGACGGCGACGACGTGCTTGAGCTCGACGAGCCGCTTGCACCACCCATCGACCTGGGTCCGCCGCTGGTTGATGAGCAAGCCGCTGGCCGGAGCCGCCAGCGACTGGAAGAGCTCCAAACCGTCGCCGCGACGGCCCCCCCCCCGCCGGCTGGCCCCAACCCCCTTGAAGAAATCATTCGCGGGATGCTCCGCCCGATGCTGAAGCAGTGGCTCGACGAGCATTTGCCGCAAATGGTCGATGAGCACGTGAAGCGCGAAATCTCCCGGATCACCGGACGCCCACTCTAATCTTCCCGCTCTGCCGCGGGTTTGCTACGCCACCGGCATGATTCAGTTCAAAATGCTCCTCGCCGTCGCAGCTTCCGCGCTTGCGACTTCCCCGCTCGTCGCCAGGCCGATGACCGCGGCCGACATGCAGTCGATGCACCGCGTCGGCGCGCCGGAAGTTTCGCGCGACGGGCGCTACGCGGTCTTCACGATCTCGGACACGGACTGGAGCAAGAACAAGCGAAGCAACACGCTACATCTGCTCGACCTGCGCCGCCCGGGTGCCGCGCCGATACCCATCAAGGGCGCGGAAAAGGCGCATGATGCGGTGTTCGGACCCGATGGTGCCCTTTACTTCCTAATGGCCGCTGGCGACCAGGATCAGCTATTCCGCATGCCTGTCGGCGGCTCGCCTGTGCAGATCAGTAACTTCAAGGGCGACATCAGCGGATTCCGGCTGGCGCCGAACGGGTCGACCGTGGTCGTCTGGGCTGATCGCGACCTTCGGTGCACCGACCTAGCCTGCGCCGGATTGCCGGCCAAGCGGCCGACCGGATCGGGCCGCACCTATGACCAACTGTTCGTCCGGCACTGGGATACGTGGGCGGAGCCGGGCGTGAAGTCGCGGTTGTTCAGCTTCGCGGTTTCGGGCGGCAAGCTTGTCGGGAGCGGCACGCCGCTTACTGGGGCACTGGTCGGCGACACGCCGTCCAAGCCATTCGGGGGAGCCGAGGAGATTTCGCTCTCGCCCGACGGCCGCACCGTCTTCTTCACACTTCGGGAAGCGGGCCGGATCGAGGCCAAGTCAACCAACCTCGACATCTTCCAGGTGTCGGCGGACGGGTCCGCGGCGCCGATCAACCTGACCGATGCGAACGACGGCACCGACACGTTGCCGACAGTCTCGCCGGACGGACGTACGCTGGCCTACGTCGCGATGGCGCGACCGACGTACGAGGCCGACCGCCAAGTGCTGCAACTGCGCGACCTCGCGACAGGCCAGACCCGCGCGATCACGCAAAAGTGGGATCGTTCAATCGACTCGATTGCCTGGTCGAACGATGGACGCTCGCTTTTCGTGACGGCCGGCGACACGCTCGAAGAACCGGTGTTCCGCGTCAACGCTTCGACCGGCGCGGTGACCCGCCTGACGGGCGACGGCCACTACGGGAACGTCCGTGTGTTGGCCGGTGGCGGCCTGCTCGCGACAATGAACAGCATCATGGCGCCGGATGACATCTACCGGATCGATGCCGGCGGCCGGAACGTCAAGCTGACCGACGTCAATCGCGAGTTGTTGGCGCAGCTCGACCCGGTCACCTTCCAGAAATTCAGCTTCAAGGGCGCCAACAATGACACCGTCTGGGGCTGGACTTTGAAGCCGGTGATGAACCGGCCACTGCCGATCGCCTTCCTGGTGCACGGCGGGCCGCAGGGCAGCTTTTCGAATAGCTGGTCGTACCGCTGGAACCCGCGGCTGTTCACTGCGCCCGGCTACGCCGCGGTCAGCGTCGATTTCCACGGGTCGACCGGATACGGCCAGGCCTTCACCGACGCGATCAATCGGAACTGGGGCGGTTGGCCGCTCGAGGATCTGCAGAAGGGCCTTGCCTACATCACTGCCAAGGACCCGCAGCTGGACGCGGCGAACGCCTGCGCACTTGGCGGATCCTACGGCGGCTACATGATGAACTGGATCGAAGGCCGCTGGCCCGACCGTTTCAAGTGCATCGTCCAGCATGACGGCGTGTTCGATGCGCGGGCCATGGCCTACGAAACCGAAGAGCTATGGTTCGACGAGTGGGAGCATGGCGCGAAGGCCTATTACGAAGCTCCGGCCGAGTTCGAGAAGTGGAACCCGGTCAATTACGTCCAAAACTGGCGGACGCCGCAGCTGGTGATCACGTCGGAAAAGGACTTCCGCATCCCCTACACGCAGGGCATCGCGGCCTTCACCGCATTGCAGCAGCGGAATATCCCCTCGCGGCTGCTGATCTTCCCGGACGAGAACCATTGGGTCCTGAAGCCGAAGAACTCGGTGCAGTGGTACGACGAGGTCTTCGGCTGGATGGGCCGGTACATCGGCGGGCAGATGCCGGCGGTGCAGCCGGTTCCAACGCCGACGGCCAAGACCAAGCCCGAGCGTGGCTAGCGAACGCTGATCGTCCGCAGCTGGAGTCTGCCGCGAACGACGGCGAGCTTCAGCCGGTTGTCGCCACGTTGAAACAGCGTCGGCGGTAGCGTCAGCGTCTGCCAGCCAGTGGTCGCCTCTACGTTGAGGCGCAGCGTGGTGCCGCCGCCAATGTTGACGGTGAGTTCGGCAGGGGCTTCGGAGCCGAGGTCGAGGGAAACGGTTCGTTCTGCCTGTCGATCGGCTTTGACTGTGTACTGCATCCATTCGCCTGCTTCGAAGGCAGTCACGTAAGGCTGACCCGCCTCGTCGCGAGCGATGTCGACGCCATCGTTGCGATAGGTGCGGCCGTCATTCCATTCGACCCGCTCTCCGCCGGTCGTGACGTGGTAATTGGCATCGACCTTATCGAAATAGGCGACGCCCGGAGGCCCGAGGTCGTAGTCGACCGCGGCGATGGTCAGCGGCGCCGCGCGCAAGCGATGCGGCTTGAACGCGATTGCGCGATCGTCATGCGGTTGCCGGAACATCGCGTCGATGACATCCGGGTGCACGATGTTGTTCGCGTAAGCTATGTCGTGATTGGCTAACGTAAGCATTGCCGCCCGCGCCTCGCTGGCAGTGGGCTTCGGACCCTTGCCGGTGAGATAGGCGACGACGCGCTTCCAGCCCGGATTGGGCACGACCTCGAGCGGATTGTTGAAACCGAGCTTCTTGAGCGGCCACCAGGCCCAGCCGATCTTGTGCCGTTCGACGAGCTTGATCGCGTCCCGGTACCAGGCGTTCGAATTCTCGCCGCTCTCGCCGAGCCAGATCGGGCGGCCCGTCGCCTCGCGCAGTTTGAGGATGCCGTCGATCGAAGCATTGTCGTTGCGGTTCCAATATTTGTGGAAGCTGAGGACTAGCTTGCCGTCCCAGTCGGGCATGATGCCTGCATAATTGTTGCCCCAGCAATTGCCCTCGATCACGATCAGGTGGTCGCGGTCGTGCTCACGAATGGCCGTCGTGATTTTCTTGTAGAGCGCGGTGATTGGCGCGTTCCTTTTGTCCTCGCAGCCGTGTCCGCCTCCGGGGCCGTCGAAGTCCCAATTGGGCTCGTTGAGGATGTCATAGCCACCGACCCACGGGTTGTTCGCGTAGCGGCGGGCGAGCTCGCGCCACAGCGCCACCGTGCGCCGCTGGTTTTCCGCGCTGTCCCACAGAGAGGGCTTGCTCGGGTCGCGGTCGGAGATGGCGAGGTCGGTGCCCTGGCCGCCCGGCGCGGCGTGTAAATCCAGAATCACCCACATGCGGTTGGCGGCGGCCCATTCGAGCAGGCGGTCGACCCGCCGGAAGCCATCTTCGCGCCAGCGGTCCTGCCCGGCCGGCGCGTCAGTGTCGAGGAACAGTGCCTGATGCATGGGGAGGCGAACCGCGTTGAAGCCCCACCTTCCTAGGGCATCCATGTCTGCTCGGGTCATGTGATTGTCGAGCCAGGCTTGCTGGAATTGATCCACGGCGTCCTGCCCGGCCAATGCGGCGAGCTTGCGATGAATGACGTGCTGCTGCCCTAGTTCGCCGAGGTTCAGCATATAGCCTTCCTGCAGCATCCAGCCGCCGAGACCCATGGCGCGAAGGATTACCGGCTTGCCGGTACCGTCGACGATCTCCTTGCCGCGAACGTCGAGAAAGCCCTCACGCGCGGTTGCCGCAGTGGAGCAGCCGATGGCTAGCAAAGCCGCGATCAGGCGCCGACCGATCACATCGCCCTCCTGTGAACGTTCACACGACGCAGCATCGGCCTATCCTCGCGCGACCGCAAGGCCGGGTTGTCACTGTGGGGCGCCTTGGTTAGTCGCCGCGCATGGCCGAACTCCCCAAAACCTTCGAACCCCGCGCGATCGAGGATCGCTGGTACGCGCACTGGGAAAGCACGGGCCTGTTCCGACCGCACCGGCCCGACGCGACGCCGTTCACGATCGTCATGCCGCCGCCCAACGTCACCGGCTCGCTGCACATCGGCCATGCGCTCGACAATACGCTGCAGGACATCCTGACACGGCGCGAGCGGATGCGCGGCAAGGACGCTCTGTGGGTGGTCGGCACGGACCACGCCGGCATCGCCACGCAAATGGTCGTCGAGCGCAACCTGGAGAGCCAAGGGATCAAGCGCGCGGACATCGGCCGCGAAGCCTTTTTGCAGCACGTGTGGGAGTGGAAGGCTCAGTCGGGCGGCGCGATCACGCGCCAGCTTCGGCGGCTCGGCGCCAGCTGCGACTGGGCGAATGAGCGGTTCACGATGGACGAGGGCTTCTCGAAGGCGGTGATCAAGGTCTTTGTCGAGCTCTACAACCGCAAGCTGCTCTACCGCGCCAAGCGGCTGGTGAACTGGGACCCCAAATTCCAGACGGCGATCAGCGATCTCGAGGTCGAGAACCGCGAAGTCCCGGGACACATGTGGCACTTCAAATACCCGCTCGAAGGGGGTCAGACCTACACTTACGTGGAGAAAGATGCGGACGGAAACGTCACGCTTCGGGAAGAGCGCGACTATATCTCGATCGCGACGACACGGCCGGAAACGATGCTCGGTGACGGCGCGGTCGCGGTGCACCCCGACGACGAGCGCTATCGGCCGATCGTCGGCAAACTTTGCGAGATCCCGGTGGGTCCGAAAGAGCATCGGCGGCTGATCCCCATCATTACCGACGAGCATCCCGATCCGAACTTTGGGTCGGGCGCGGTGAAGATCACCGGCGGGCATGATCTGAACGACTATGGCGTGGCGCAGCGTAACGGGCTGCCCATGTACCGGCTGATGGATTCGACCGCGCATATGCGCAGCGACGGGCCGTCCTATGCCGCGTCCGCCGAGCGCGCGCAGGCTATGGTCAGAGGGGAGCAAGTCTCGCCCGAGGAAGTCGATGCGCTGAACCTCGTTCCGGAAGCTTACCGCGGGCTCGACCGCTACGATGCCCGCAAGCAGGTCGTTGCGGACATCGACGCCGAAGGCCTGATGCTTCAGGTCGAGGATAAGATGATCATGCAGCCGTTCGGCGACCGCTCGGGCGTGGTCATCGAGCCGATGCTCACCGACCAATGGTATGTCGACGCGGAAACGCTCGCCAAGCCGGCGATCGAAGCGGTTCGTTCAGGCAATATCGCTGTCGTGCCCGAAACCTGGAAGAAGACATGGTTTAACTGGCTGGAGAACATCCAGCCATGGTGCGTCTCACGCCAGTTGTGGTGGGGACATCGCATTCCGGCTTGGTACGGTCCCGATAAGGATGACGAATCCTATCGCGAAATTGTGCAAGGCGGCGTCGGAAAAGCCAGAGTTTTCGTGTCCGAGAATGAAGCGGATATCCGCGCTGAAGCAGCGGCCTATTATGGCTTGGCTCCGGACCAGATCGTTCTCGAAGATTCGGATGAAGCGGGCGCTGCCGGGCTCCGTTGGTTGGACGAGCCAAATCCCTCGGTCGTCCTTTGGCGAGATAAAGACGTGCTGGACACCTGGTTCTCGTCCGCGCTGTGGCCATTCGCGACGCTCGGGTGGCCGGACAACACGCACGATCTCCAGCGCCACTATCCGAACGACGTGCTGATTTCGGGCTTCGACATCATCTTCTTCTGGGATGCCCGCATGGCGATGCAGGGCTTCGAGTTCATGGGTGAGCGCCCGTGGAAGACGCTCTATCTCCATGGCCTCGTCCGCGACGCCAAGGGTCAGAAGATGTCCAAGTCGAAGGGCAATACGGTCGATCCGCTCGGCCTGATCGACCAGTACGGCGCCGATGCGCTGCGCTTCACGCTGGCGGCCATGGAAAGCCAGGGCCGCGACATCAAGCTCGATGAGAAGCGGGTCGAGGGCTACCGCAACTTCGCGACGAAGCTGTGGAATGCGGCGCGCTTCCTGCAGATGAATGGCGTGGGCGCGAGCGAGAGCATCGCGGCGCCTGAAGCTTCCCTACCGGTCAACCGTTGGATCATCGGCGAAGTGGTCGAAACGCTGGGCAAGCTCGACCGCGCGTTCGACGACCTGCGCTTCGACGACATGGCTAGCGCCATCTACCATTTCGTCTGGGGTACGTTCTGCGACTGGTACGTCGAGCTGATCAAGGGCGCGTTTGATGAGGAGACCAAGCGCGTCGCGGCCTGGGCGTTCGACCAGATCCTGGTGATGCTCCACCCGCTGATGCCCTTCATTACCGAGGAACTGTGGAACGCGAACGAGCGGCCATACGAACTGATCGTCGCTAAGTGGCCTGCGCCCGAGGCGTCCATAGACGCGGATGCAAAGGCCGAACTGGACTGGCTTGTTCGGCTGGTCGGCGAGCTGCGGTCGGCGCGGACCGAGCTCAATGTTCCGCCTTCGGCCAAGTTGCACCTGTTCGCTGCGGACGCATCTGAGGCGACTGCGGCGCGACTAGATCGACAATTTGCGACGCTGCAGCGGCTGGCGCGGCTGGAGTCGATCCAGCTCTCGACATTCGCCGGCGCCGGGGCGGCGCAGGTTGTCGTCGACGAAGCGACCTACGCGCTACCGCTGGAAGGCGTGATCGATCTCGCGGCCGAACGCGATCGTCTGGCCAAGGGCGCGGCGGCGGCAGAAAAGGAACGCGACAGCCTAGCCGTGCGTCTGGGTAACCCGAACTTCACCGAGCGTGCGAAACCGGAGGCCGTCGAAAAGGCGCGGGCCGATCATGACGCGAAGGCGGCCGAGGCCGATCGTCTCCGCGCGGCGCTGGAGCGGCTCGGCTAACAGGAGCAGAGGATGGCGAGCAGAGCCGGGGGCGCCCCGAAACGCGGCGACCTCACGCAGGGCAACATCGGCCCGACGCTGCTCAAGTTTGCGCTGCCGACGCTTGCCTCGTCGATCCTGCAGTCGCTGAACGGGACGATCAATTCGATTTGGGTCGGGCGGCTGCTCGGCGAGGGTGCGCTGGCCGCGACGTCCAACGCCAACATGGTCATGTTCCTGCTGACGGCCTTCGTCTTCGGCTTCGGCATGGCCTCGACCATTCTCATCGGCCAATATTGGGGTCGGAAAGACGTCGACGAGGCGCGGCGGATCTTCGGCACCGCCATGGGCGCCTTCACCGTAGTCACTATCCTGGTCGGCATCGCCGGCTACTTCCTGGCGGGTTCGATCTTGAAGCTGCTCGGCACGCCGGGCGACGCCGCGAAGCTCGCGCTCGATTATCTGCAGGTCATCTTCCTCGCCATGCCGGCGCTGCTGCTGCTGACGCTAATGATGATGGCGCTGCGCGGGGCGGGGGACAGCCTGACGCCGCTATGGTTCATGATCATCGCTGTCGTGCTCGACAGTGGGCTCAACCCGTTCTTCATCCGCGGCTTCGGGCCGATCCCCGCGATGGGCATTGCAGGATCCGCTCTGTCCACGCTGGTCGGCAATTACGTCAGCATGATCGGGCTGCTGATCTACATATACGCGCGCGACCTCCCGCTTCGGCTGCGCGGCGCGGAGTTGCGTTACCTCCTGCCCAAACCGGCTATTCTCAAGACGATCATCGTCAAAGGGTTTCCGATGGGCCTGCAGATGGTCGTCATCTCCCTTTCCGCGCTCGCGCTGATCGGGATCGTCAATAGCGAGGGCGTCGATACGACCGCGGCCTTCGGGGTCGCGATGCAGCTGTGGACCTATGTCCAGATGCCGGCGATGGCGATCGGCGCAGCGGTCAGCGCCATGTCCGCTCAGAACATCGGCGCAAGACTGTGGGACCGGGTCGGGCAAATCACGAAGAGCGGCATCGTGTTGGTGCTAATCATCACCGGCGCGCTCATCGTGTTGCTGACGCTCGCAGACCGGACTGTGCTGGCGTTATTCATGGGCAGCGACAGCCCCGCGCTGCCGATCGCGCGGCATATCCACATGCTGGCGACGTGGAATTTCCTGCTGTTCGGCGTGACCATGGTGCTGTTCGCGACCGTGCGCGCGAACGGCGCGGTGTGGGCGCCACTGATCGTGCTTGGGATCGGACTGTTACCGGTGCGGTTCGGGTGGATCTTCGCGACCCGGGATTGGCTGGGCGCCGACGCTATCTGGCTAAGCTTCCCCGTCAGCTCGACCGCCAATGTCGCGATGGCGGCGCTATATTATTGGAAGGGCAATTGGCGGAAAGCGCAATTGCGGGCGGAGCAGGTGCCAAGCACGGACGAGTGCATCGAGCACGCCGAAGCAACGCGTGAGCCGGGCGGCGCGCTCAACCCGTCGGGTTAGGATCGCGCGGCGCGGCGACCTCGATGCAGGCGTCGGCGATTTCGATGGTTACGGGTGTCTTGGCGACCAGCTCGCCATCGACGCTGATTTTCTGCGCGGGATGGGCGTCCAATTGCAGCTTGCAGCCGCGCCATTCGGTGACGGTCTGCTCCTTCGCGCTGAGCTTGAGAAGCGTCGCGAACCAGCTCCATGCCAAGCGTATTAGGCTGCGGCCGGTCACGGCCTGGATGACGATGTCGCCGCTATCCAGCTCCTGGCTCTCGACTAGCTCGACCCCACCATGATGCGTTCCATTGGCGATCCGCGCCTCGGTCGCCCACACGCGATGCCGCTTCCTCTCATCATCGGTGACTATCAGCCGGAATGGCCGGAACTTGAACGCCACGCGTACCGCCCACAGCATGTAGCCGAACATGCCGAGATAGCGCTTGAGCTTGTGGGGTACGGTGTCGGCGATCAGCGGCGACAGACCCAGCGCGGCTGCGTTTGCAAAATAGTCGCCGTCGATCATGCCGAGGTCGATCCGCCGACGCTGCCCGTTGGCGATCGCGTCGACGGCAGAGTCGAGATTGTCGCCGATGCCCAGGGTCTTGGCGAAACTGTTGGCGGTGCCCAGCGGCAGGATTGCGAAGACCGTGTCCTTGCCTACGAAAAAGTCGACGTTGGAGCTGAGCGACCCGTCACCGCCCCCGATGATGACCATTGGCGCCTTGGCGATCGCCGCTTTGACAGTCGGCTCCATTTCCTCCGGCTCGTGGACGGCGTGGCTATCGATCAACCGCACACCCGCAGCGGTCAGCTTGTCCCGTGCCTCTTCGAAGACGTCCGCGCCTCTGCGGCTCATCGCGTTAACGATGAGAATTGCCTCCTTCGGAAGATCAGCAGTTGCGGACATTCGCCTCACAACAGGCGATGGCCCTTTTGGGTTCACCCGGACAGGAGAAAGACCTAGAGGCGCGGACCATGACCGCTTCATATCCCGCCCTTCGCATGCGCCGCGGCCGCTCCAGCGGCTGGATGCGTTCGATGCTTGCCGAGAACCGGCTTCATCCAAGCGATTTCATCTGGCCCGCGTTTATCTGTGATGGTCAGGATTGCGAGCAGCCGATCGGGGCGCTCCCCGCGGTCAGCCGCTGGAGCGTCGATCGCATCGGCGCCAAGGCGAAGGAAGCGGCTACCCTCGGCATACCCTGCATCGCACTGTTCCCCAACACGCCCGAGGGATTGCGCACCGAGCGCGCGGAAGAGGCGCTTAACGGAGGCAACCTCATCTGCCAGGCGATCAAGGCGATCAAGGATGCGGCGCCCGAGATCGGCGTGCTGACCGACGTCGCGCTGGATCCCTACACGGCGCACGGTCACGACGGGATCGTCGATGTGCAGGGTAACGTCATCAACGACGAGACCGTCGAGATCCTCGTCGAGCAGGCGCTGGTGCAGGCCGCGGCGGGGGCGGATATCGTCGCGCCGTCGGACATGATGGACGGCCGCGTCGCTGCGATCCGCGAGGCGTTGGAGCGCGAGGGGCATCAGAATGTCGCGATCATGGCCTACGCGGCGAAGTACGCCTCGGCTTTCTATGGACCGTTCCGCGATGCCGTCGGCTCGCGCGGGCGGCTGAAGGGCGACAAGCGCGGATATCAGATGGACCCGGCCAACATCGAGGAGGCCCTGCGCGAGGTTGAGCTGGACTTAGCGGAAGGTGCCGACTTCGTAATGGTGAAGCCGGGGCTTCCGTATCTCGACGTAGTCGCGCGGGTGAAGGACGCGTTCGGCGTTCCTACCTTCGCGTACCAGGTGAGCGGCGAGTATGCGATGATCGAGCATGCCGCGGCTGCGGGCGCGGGCGATCGCGACGCGCTGATTCTCGAGACTTTGCTGGCGTTCAAGCGGGCCGGCGCGACCGGCGTCCTGACCTATCACGCGCTCGACGCTGCCCGGCTTATCAATGGCTAGGATCGTCGCGCAGACCGAGCGGTTGCGGCTCCGGGAGTGGGATGCCGACGACGAAACACGCTTTTATGAGGTGATGAACCGCCCCGACGTGATGACCCATCTGGGTGGCGTCCAAACCCCGGAAGAATGGTGTGCGGCCTATCAGCGCGTGGTCGCTTTCCAGGAGGATTATGGCCACACCTTCTGGATCATGGAGGATGCGGATGGCTATCAGATCCTCGGCTTCTGCGGCATCAAGCGATCCAACGCCCCGGGCGCCGGCAGCCTGACGGGAAAGCATGAGATCGGCTGGCGGCTGCGGCCGGAGGCGTGGGGAAAGGGGCTCGCGAAGGAAGCTGCGATCGTCAGCCTCGATCTGGCGTTTGGGCAATTCGAGGCACCGGACGTCATTGCCACGACGCTGAAAGAAAATAGCGCGAGCCAGGGCCTGATGAAGCGGCTCGGCATGACCCGTCGTGAAGACCTGGATTATATCGATACGCGGTTCGGACCGGAGATGAACCCGAGCATCGTCTATCTGATCTCGGCGGACGACTGGCCGGCCGCGCGCGTTGCCGCGCTCAAGCCGCTGGGCTAGCCTACCAGCGGCGGTTCGCCTTCCGGGGCGCCTCGGTGTCGCGAACTTGCGGCGTTTCAGGCGTGGGCGGCGGCAGCGCTTCGTTGCCGCTCATTTCCAGGAAGCTGCGAACGGCTTCGGCGGAGATGGCGCGGCCGAACAGCCAGCCTTGCGCCTCCGAGCAGCCAAAGTCCGCGAGCGCATTGCGAATTTGTTCGGACTCCACGCCCTCCGCGGTGATCGGCACGTCGAGATTGTGGCCGAGCCCGGCGATCGTGCTGACGATGGCCGCGGTCTGCTCGCTCTTCACGATGGTCGTGATGAAGCTCTTGTCGATCTTGATGCGATCGAGAGGCAGGCGATTGACTTGCGCGAGGCTCGCGTAGCCCGTGCCGAAATCGTCGAGCGAGATGCTGACGCCGACATTCTTGAGGCTGCGGATGATGGTCAGGACCTGGTCGCGGTCTTCCAGTAGTGAGCCTTCGGTAATCTCGACTTCAAGGCGATTGGCCGGGAAGCCCGATAGGCTCAGAAGGCGGAGGATCTGCTCGGCGAGCGTCGGGTCCCGGAACTGAATTGGCGACACGTTCACAGCGAGCCGAAGGTGGGGTGGCCATTCACGCGCTTCGTTGAGGGCGCGTTCGAAGACCGACATCGTCAGCGGAGCAATCAGACCGGTACGCTCGGCCGCCTCGATGAACGCCTCCGCTTCCTGCAGGCCGCGAGATGGCGAGCGCCAGCGAGCGAGCGCTTCGAAGCCGATGATCTGGCGCGTCTTGAGGTCCACCAGCGGCTGAAAGAACGGAATAAACTCGCCGGATTTGATGCCGAGGCGAATGTCCTCCTCTAGCTTCAAACGCTCGGTCAGTTCGCGCTCAAGTTCGGCGTCAAACCAAGCGGCATTGTTTCGCCCAGCGCGCTTGGCCGCATAAAGTGCAACGTCGCTGCTGCGCAGAACGCCCTCATCGTCCTTGCTGGACGACAAATGTGCCAGACCCAGAGAGGCAGTGACCGTTATCTGCGCGCCCTCGACGAACATCGGTGTAGCGAGAGTCGACCGAATCTTCTCCGCGACGGCCTCCGCAGCTCGATCGTCCAGGCCTGGCAGAAGCACCGCAAATTCGTCGCCGCCGGTTCTGGCGCAGCAGGCGTTCGCCGGCGCCGATTTCTGGAGTATTTCGGCCAACCGAAGCAGAACCTTGTCTCCGGCCAAGTGGCCGTAGAGATCGTTCAGACGCTTGAAATGGTCGAGATCGAGCACGAGGAACACGCCATTGCGACCGCTCTCGAGCGCTTCACCGAGCGACCGCATGAGTTCGCGGCGGTTGGCGAGTCCGGTGCCCGGATCGGTATTGGCGTTTCGCTGCGCGACGCGCTCGGCTTTTTCATAGGCGTCGAGCGCATTCTTCAGATCCTTTGATCGGCGCCAGCCGAACAGAATGATCGCAATATTCAAAATGAATGCGATTTTCAGGGTGTTCGCGGAGTCGGTCAGCTCCGCGCCGAGGAGCGCTGCCGGCAACACCTGACTGCCCAGCGCAACAAACAGCAACACCGCCGCCAGCGTTGCGCAGGTTGTGATGACATGGCTCCCGGCCATGCGAACGGTTTTGTTCTGAACCTTGCGCAATTGACTGAAGTCCACTTCGTTGCCCCCGCGTCCTAGTGGCAGGAAGAAGTGAAAATTATCCTATCAGCGCTAGGCCGACTGCTTCAGACGTTCTTCGACAAGGCGGATCGCGGCGGAAATTGCTCCGTCGGCGTCGAGGTCGCTGGTATCGAGCGTGATCGCGTCGCCAGCGGCCTGCAATGGCGCGACTTCGCGACCGGCATCACGCTCGTCCCGCGCATGGATGTCGGCCAGGACGTCGTCATAGTGCGCGTTCATCGAGCGCTGAAGCAGTTCCTTCAGCCTGCGCTGCGCGCGGACTTCCGCTGAGGCTGTAACAAACAGCTTCACATCGGCGTGGGGAGCAATGACTGTGCCGATGTCGCGGCCGTCAAGCACTGCCCCGCCCGGCTGAGCGGCAAAATCCTGCTGTCGCTTTAACAGCGCAGTGCGAACGGATGGGTAGGCCGAGATCATGGAAGCGATTTTGGAGACTGGCTCACTGCGAAGTTCGGGATCGCCGGGATCGAAGCCGAGATCGTCGCAAGCGCGCAGCGCCTCGAACTCATTCCCTGCGTCTCCGCCCCAGCGCCACAGGTTCAACGCTACCGCGCGATAGAGCAGCCCGGTGTCCATGTGCGGGAGGCCGAAGCGATCGGCGAGCGCGCGTGCGATCGTTCCCTTACCGCTTGCGGCAGGGCCATCGACGGCAATGACCGGCGCCAGGTTGACCCTGTCCTTCAATGTCGCTTCCTCGCCCAAGGGCGCCAGCTTTGACAGGGGCATATGCCTATGGCAAGGCGCGCCGCCGATGGCAGGGCTCGGCCCGGCCCACCGAAAATTTGCATTGGAGTTCAAACCCTCATGGTGAAACCCGAATGGGGCACCAAGCGCACTTGCCCCAAGTGCTCGACCCGCTTTTACGATCTCGGCAAGGACGATCCCGTCCATTGCATCGAATGCGGCACCGATTTCGTGCCGGACCCGGTCCTGAAGTCGAAGCAGCCGCTCGCCTTCGAAGCGGCCCCGACGGCCAAGCAGCAGCCGGCGCAGGATGACGAGCTGGCGGCGGACGATCTGGCGGTCGATGAAGACGCCGAAGTCAGCGCCGACGAAGAAGTCGATCTGGAGACGGGCGACGACGATTTGGGCGTCGAAACCGGCGGCGACGACGACGAAAATTGATTGATTGCGGCCGGGCGGAAGCCTGGCTGCGATATTCCCCCTTTTCCAGTCGGGGGAAGTTCGCCTAAGGGCGACATCCAGGACGTGGGGCCGTAGCTCAGCTGGGAGAGCGTCGCAATGGCATTGCGAAGGTCAGGGGTTCGATCCCCCTCGGCTCCACCATCCTCCTCCCAACAGGATGAACTTGCCGCTTAAGCTCCTCTAAGCTAAGGCGCGCAGCGTCCGGCGGGCGATGACCCGCGGACAGCCCGTCTCTCTGGCGAGCGCGTACGGTGTTTCGGCTCGGCCGGCGCTGGGACGCGCTCTTTGCCATGGGGCTGTCTGCAGCGAATACTCGACGGATGTCTCCTGCACATGGTGTGCCGGGGACAATGAACCAGGTCCGCATGTTGGAGCCCGCCATGGTGGCGCGGCGCGGCAGGCCGATTTGATATTACGAGAGACCACAATTTTATGGCGACCACGACATTCCCGTCCCGCGACGATTTCGCGGCCCTTCTGAACGAAAGCCTTGGCGGCGAGAACGAAGCCTTCGAAGGCAAGGTGGTGAAGGGCACCGTCACCGGGATCGAGAATGACCTGGCAGTGATCGACGTCGGCCTCAAGAGCGAAGGCCGCGTTCCGCTGCGCGAATTCGCCGCGCCGGGCCAGAAGGCCGACCTCAAGGTCGGTGACGAAGTCGAAGTTTATGTCGACCGCGTCGAGAACAGTGCCGGCGAAGCGATGCTGTCGCGCGACCGCGCCCGCCGCGAAGCCGCGTGGGACAAGCTCGAGAAGGAATTCGAAGCCGGCAACCGCGTCGAAGGCGTGATCTTCGGCCGCGTGAAGGGCGGCTTCACCGTCGACCTCGGCGGCGCCGTGGCCTTCCTGCCCGGTTCGCAGGTGGACATTCGTCCGGTCCGCGACGTTCAGCCGCTGATGGACCTGCCGCAGCCGTTCCAGATCCTGAAGATGGATCGCCGCCGCGGCAACATCGTGGTGTCGCGCCGCGCGATCCTCGAAGAGACCCGCGCCGAGCAGCGTTCGGGCCTCATCCAGAGCCTGGCCGAGGGTCAGGTCATCGAGGGCGTGGTCAAGAACATCACCGACTATGGTGCGTTCGTCGACCTGGGCGGCATCGACGGCCTGCTGCACGTCACCGACGTCAGCTACAAGCGCGTCAATCACCCGTCGGAAGTGCTGAACATCGGCGACACGGTGAAGGTGCAGATCATCCGCATCAACAAGGACACGCAGCGCATCTCGCTCGGCATGAAGCAGCTCGAGAGCGATCCGTGGGAAGGCGCCGCCGCCAAGTATCCGATCGACGGCACGTTCCGCGGCCGCGTGACGAACATCACCGAATATGGCGCCTTCGTTGAGCTGGAGCCGGGCATCGAAGGCCTGGTGCACGTCAGCGAGATGAGCTGGACCAAGAAGAACGTCCACCCGGGCAAGATCGTCAGCACCAGCCAGGAAGTCGACGTCAAGGTCCTGGAAGTCGACCAGGAAAAGCGCCGCATCTCGCTCGGTCTCAAACAGGCCCAGTCGAACCCGTGGGAAGCCTTTGCGGCTGCGCATCCGGTTGGCTCGGTCGTCGAGGGCGAAGTCAAGAACGCAACCGAATTCGGTCTGTTCGTTGGCCTCGAAGGCGACGTCGACGGGATGGTCCACATGTCGGACATCGCCTGGGGCGTGTCGGGCGAAGAGGCGCTGGCGCTTCACCACAAGGGTGAGACGGTCACCGCGCAGGTTCTCGACGTCGACGTCGAGAAGGAGCGCATCAGCCTCGGCATCAAGCAGCTCGAAAACGGCGGCGGCGCGAGCGCCGGTGCCGGCGGCGCTCCGTCGGTTGGCGGCGTGAAGAAGGGCGAAGTCGTCACCGTCGTCGTCCGCGCCGTTCAGGATGCCGGTCTCGACGTTCAGGTCGGCGACGACGGCGTGTCGGGCTTCCTCAAGCGGGGCGACCTTGGCCGCGACCGCGACGAGCAGCGTCCGGAGCGCTTCCAGGTCGGCCAGAAGTTCGACGCCATGGTTACGGGCTTTGATCGTTCCAAGAAGCCGAACTTCTCGATCAAGGCGATGCAGATCGCCGAAGAGAAGCAGGCCGTCGCGCAGTACGGTTCGTCGGACTCGGGTGCGTCGCTCGGCGACATCCTCGGCGCCGCGCTCAAGGAAGCGCAGGCCGGCAAGACCAGCAAGAAGAAGTAAGTGTTTCAATATGCGGCGTTCCTTTCGGGGGACGCCGCATGAAACCATCTTGCGTGGGACAGAATATCCTGACAGCGTGACGGTCAGGCGGCTCCGGGGGGCTTGGGGCCGGTGCATTCAATGCGGGGACGCCGATGATCCGTTCTGAACTGGTGCAGAAGCTCTGCACCGATTTTCCCGACCTCACCCAGCGTGAAGTCGAAGGCGTCGTCAGCGCCATTTTCGATTCCATCACCGATCAGCTGGCCAAGGGCGGCCGCGTCGAGCTGCGCGGCTTCGGCGCCTTTTCCACGCGGAATCGCGACGCGCGCGTCGGCCGCAACCCGCGGACTGGCGAGAGCGTGTCGGTCGATGCCAAGCGCGTGCCCTACTTCAAGCCGGGCAAGGAAATGCGCGAGCGGCTCAATCTTCAGGAAGTCACCGCGGAATAACGGTTGACCCGCCGGCCCTGTCGAGTGGACAGGGTGAGTGTTGCGGACGTGGCGGAACCGGTAGACGCTGGAGACTTAAAATCTTCTGCCCTTTGGGCGTGCGGGTTCGAGTCCCGCCGTCCGCACCATCGAAGGTTAATGCCGCCCAGGCGTAGCAGGCCAATTATTTAACCCTTGTTCGCTAATGCTCGCGCTCACGTAGTCGTAGCGGGTCCTCGGTGAGCAAAGCGAACAATTCCAGGTTGATCAACGCGCGCCGCGACGTCGTCGTATTGGCGGTGCTCATCACGGCCGTGATGATGCTGATCTGGAACGGCAGTTCCTTCTTTCACCGGCTCAACATCGGTGGTGCGCAATTCGGCCCGCAAATCCGTCTGGCCAGTACGGCGCTGACGCTGAATGTCGCTTTGATCCTGTTCGGCTGGCGGCGCTACGTCGACCTGCAGCACGAAGCTGAAATGCGCGCCGAGCATGAACGCCGCGCCGTCGTGCTTGCGACGACCGACACCATCACCGGGCTCTATAACCGCAAGGGTTTCGCGGATCGTGGGGGCGAACTCTGCGTGGAAGCGGCGGAGCGCGGCGATGAGATGGTGGTGATCTCGTTCCAAATCCACCGGTTCAAGACGGTCAACGATCAGCACGGCTATGAAACGGGCGATCGATTGCTGAAGACGATCTCAGTGGCCTTGGCCGACGAGCTTGGGCCGGATTCGGTCCTCGCGCGGCTTAGCGGCGACGAATTCGCCGTGGCCTTGGCGCTTGCCGACGATCAGATCAGCCGCGCGGACAAGCTCGCCGAGAATGTGCTCAAGATTGTAACCAAGCCACTGCTGTTCGACGACAAGATCATTCAGGTCGGGGCGTTCGCCGGCATCGCATCGGCCAGAGGCGGCGACGTCCGCATTCCGGACCTGCTGCGACGCGCCGATATCGCGATGGACCATGCGCGTAGCGGCCGCACCGCGCGGCCGATCTGGTTCGATGCCGGCATGGAGCGCGCACTGATCGCGCAATCGGAAATCGAGCAGGGGATCCGCGTCGGCCTCGACCACGGTCAGTTCGTGCCGTTCTTCGAGCCTCAGGTAGACCTATCGACTGGCCAGATCGTCGGGTTCGAAATGCTCGCCCGCTGGAACCATCCGTTGTCGGGGATGATCGGGCCGGACGTTTTCATCGCGGTGGCTGAGGAGATCGGTCTGATCGGGCGGCTTTCCGAGCATGTCATTGCCGAAGCGCTGCGTGAGGCGGCAAATTGGGATCCGTCGATCAAGATTTCGGTCAACATCTCTCCGTTTCAGCTCGCCGACGGCTGGCTGGCCCAGCGCATCGTCCGAACGCTCGCCGACACCGGATTCCCCGCCGAGCGCTTGGTCATCGAGATTACGGAAAGCTCCCTGTTTGCCGATATCGATCTGGCGCGGACGATCGTCACGAGCCTGAAGAACCAGGGTATCCGACTTGCGCTCGACGATTTCGGCACCGGCTTTTCGTCGCTTGCCCACCTACGCTCGCTGCCGTTCGACATCATTAAGATCGACCGCAGCTTCGTCACGCAGATCAATGCCAAGCGCGAGAACACGGCGATCGTGCGAGCCGTGAGCACCCTGGCAAAGGCGCTTCAGGTGCCCGTTTGCGTCGAGGGTATCGAGAACGAAGAATCCTATCGCACTGTCGTGCAGCTCGGCTGCGAAATCGGGCAGGGCTGGTACTTTGGTAAAGCGATGCCGGCCGAAGCGGCGCGGGAGATGCTCAACGCACGCGAGCGCAACAATGAGGTTCCCTTCCGCAGCGTAAGCGCAGGCTAAGCACTCTACGACCAGACGTTTTGGCGTCCCGTCGCGGGACGTAGGGAGCCGCTTGCGCTCGACGTGGTTTTTGACATGGTAAAGACCACGTTAGGAACTGTCCGACCATGCAGCTTGCCCGGCCCGTAATCGCAGCCAATCCGCGCCAATTTGGCCGCGGACCGTTTCGCTGGGATCATCTGGTGCCGGCGCCTGCACGGCAGTTTTCTTCGGACCTTAAGCTGTTCGCGATGACTTTCGCTGCCGGCTTCCTGTTCGTGTCGATCCTGATCGGCTGAGGATCAGTCGCAGGCTTGGTGGAGCTTCCAGCCCAGCCAAGCGGAAACCACGCACATTGCCGCCACCAACAGCAGCTGACTTCCCGGTCCGAAGCCGAGGCTGCTGAGCCCGAATGCCAGCCCGGATCCGACGACCATCGCGCCGGAATTGACGATATTGTTGGCGGCGACAGTACGGGCGGTCTCCGACTGGTCGACGGTTGTGGTCAGGAAGGCGTAGAGCGGCACCACGAACATGCCGCCGGTTATCGAGATCGTCAGCAGCGCCAGGATCATGAGAGGCGCGCTCGGCTGGTAAAGGAAATTGCCGAGCGTGATCAGTTCGCCGTCCGCGTGGTCCGCCC
Organism: Sphingomonas flavescens; assembly: GCF_030866745.1. NCBI lineage: Bacteria > Pseudomonadati > Pseudomonadota > Alphaproteobacteria > Sphingomonadales > Sphingomonadaceae > Sphingomonas > Sphingomonas flavescens. Next base: position 2,492,539 of record NZ_CP133016.1, read on the forward strand.
AGCTCTGGGCCACGAAATAAAGGAACAGAACGCAAACGCCCATCGCCAGCACGGAACCCGGTGCGAACCGGGCCGACACCTCGCTCTTGAGCAGCCGGTTGATCAGGATCGAGCCGATCGCAATTCCGATCGAGAAAATGGCGATGAATAAGCTTGCCACATGCTCGTCCGCGCCGAGGACGTTTTTGACGAGCGGCGGAAAGATGATGATCATCACCGCGCCGATGGTCCAGAAGAAGCTGATGGCGCAGATCGCGAGGAACAGCCGCGGAATGTGCATGGTCCCGCTCACCAGCCGAACCGACGCACGAAAAATATGCCAGTCCGGTGGGCGGGCGTCGCTATGCGGGGGAGCCGAGGGCACCTGACGTCCGGTCAAAAAGCCGACCGCGGCAATGATCACAGTAGCGGCGGCCGCAATCTTGGGGAAAGCGGCCAATCCGCCGGCCGCAATCGTGCCGCCCAAAATGGCGAGGTAGGTTCCTGCCTCCACTAGGCCCGTGCCGCCCAGCACCTCGTCCTTGTGCAGGTGCTGGGGAAGGATGGCGTATTTAATCGGGCCGAAGAATGTTGAATGGACACCCATGGCAAAGACTGCGGCGAGCATTAGCGGCACGCTTGCGAAAATCAGACCCGCGCCGCCGACCGCCATGATAATGATCTCGGCGAGCTTCACGATCCGAATGAGGTGTGCCTTGTCGCGAATGTCCGCCAGCTGTCCGGCGGCAGCCGACAAGAGAAAAAAGGGCAGGATGAACAGCCCCTGCGCGATCGCGTTGAACTGCGCTTCCTTCGTCGCGTCCGAATAGAGCTGATAGGTGACGAAAAGGACGACGCCCTGCTTGAACAGACTGTCGTTGAACGCGCCGAGAAACTGCGTTGCGAACAGAGGCACGAACCGCCGCGCGCGGAGCAGATGGGTAACGTTCTGGATCAAGTTGAGGCGATTACTGCAATGAAGAGAGGAGCGAGGGCATAGCCAGCTTTGCCTGACGCGCCAAACCCTTCTAACGCTCGCGTCCGAAAACGATGCTGTCGCTGCCGAACCTCCTCACGCTGTCCCGCATCCTCGCGGTGCCGATCCTCGTCTTCCTGCTGTGGCGGCCGGCACCGATCGATTACGCGATAACCTTCGTGCTCTACTGCCTGGTCGGCATCACCGATTATTTCGACGGATATCTTGCGCGGGCCTGGGGCAGCATCTCGCGCCTTGGCCAGTTCCTCGATCCCATTGCCGACAAGATCATGGTGGTTGCAGTGCTGATCATGCTGATCTCCAGCCGCAAGGCGAACCCTATTCCCGAGATCGCGGGCCTGCACATCATCGCCGCGCTGATCATATTGCTGCGCGAGATCATCGTCTCTGGGCTGCGCGAATTTCTGGCATCGCTGCAGGTGTCGGTACCGGTCAGCGCGCTGGCCAAGTGGAAGACGACGATTCAGCTCATTGCGCTCGGGGCGCTGATCCTTGGCGGGGCAGTCCCGCACATGCCGTGGGTTCATACTGTTGGACTGGTCAGCCTGTGGGCCGCGGCTGCCCTGACGCTGATCACCGGCTACAGCTACCTGCGCACCGGTCTGCGCCACATGGACTAAGCTGTAATCGATTTTGTGCGTCTGACTGAACGACTTTAATCGTTTCAGCCGTTTGATCGACACGCCTAGGCAGCACCTCGACTGAGTCACAATCGGAGAGGTTTGCGAGCATGGACGCGAAGACTGGCGAAATGGGTGGTTGCCCGATGGGTCATGGTGATGGTGGCGTCCGCGCGCTTCTTGGGCGGCAGAACCGCGATTGGTGGCCGGATGCGCTGGCCGTCGACATCCTCGCGCCGAACGGCGCCGCAAACCCGCTTGGCGATGACTTCAATTATGCCGAGGCGTTCCAGAAGCTCGATTATCAGGCGCTGAAGGCCGATCTCACCGCACTGATGACGGACAGCCAGCCGTGGTGGCCGGCGGATTATGGCCACTACGGGCCTTTCTTCATCCGCATGGCCTGGCACGCAGCGGGCACCTACCGCACCGGCGACGGCCGTGGCGGCGCCAACAGCGGTCAGCAGCGCTTCGCCCCGCTCGATAGCTGGCCCGACAACGGCAACCTCGACAAGGCGCGCCGCCTGCTGTGGCCGATCAAGCAGAAGTACGGGAACAGCATCAGCTGGGCCGATCTCTTCATTCTCGCCGGCAATGTCGCCATCGAATCGATGGGCGGGCCGGTGTTCGGCTTCGGCGGTGGCCGCGCGGACGTCTTCGAACCCGAAAAGGACATCTACTGGGGCGACGAAGACAAGTGGGTGAACGAAGGCGTTCAGACCCGTATCGACGAAGAGCGTGGGCTTCAGGACCTCGACGGTCCGCTCGCCGCAATCCAGATGGGCCTCATTTACGTCAATCCGGAGGGTCCGGGCGGCAATCCCGACCCGCTGAAGTCTGCCCGTGACATCAAGGCGACGTTCGAGCGCATGGCGATGAACCATGAGGAGACCGTTGCGCTCACCGCCGGTGGTCACACGTTCGGCAAGGCGCACGGCAATGGCGATCCCTCGACGCTCGGCGCGGCGCCTGCCGGCGGCGATCTCGCGGCGCAGGGCTTCGGCTGGGTCAGCGGCGAGGAGCATGGCGGCATCGGTGAGCACACCGTGACCAGCGGCATCGAGGGTTCGTGGGTGAACACCCCCACGCAGTGGTCGGAGAACTACTTCCGCCTGCTGCTCGACTATGAATATGAGCTCGTCCGCTCGCCTGCGGGCGCGCAGCAGTGGCAGCCGATCAACCAGAAGGAAGAGGACATGGCCCCGGCGGCCTGGGATCCTTCCAAGAAGGTTCCGACGATGATGACCACTGCGGACATGGCGCTGAAGATGGACCCGGAATTCCGAAAGATTTCGGAAAAATTCCGCAACGATCACGAAGCGTTCAAGGACGCGTTCGCGCGAGCGTGGTTCAAGCTGACCCACCGCGACATGGGTCCGAAGGTCCGTTACCTCGGCCCGGACGTCCCTGCGGAAGACCTGATCTGGCAGGACCCGATTCCGGCCGGTAATACGCCTTCGGACGCCGATGTCGCTGCGGTGAAGGCGAAGATCGCGGACAGCGGCCTGACAGTTCAGCAGCTGGTGAAGACGGCTTGGGCGTCGGCTTCAACCTACCGCAAGTCGGACCATCGCGGCGGCGCCAATGGTGCGCGCATTCGCCTGGCTCCGCAAAAGGACTGGGAAGTCAACGAGCCGGCCGAGCTGGCAAAGGTGCTGAGCACGCTCGATGGGTTGCGCGGCAATCTGTCGATGGCAGATGCGATCGTTCTTGGTGGGGTCGTTGGGCTCGAGAAAGCCGGCGCGAAGGACGTTCCGTTCCTCGGCGGCCGCGGCGACGCGACGCAGGAGCAGACGGACGCCGACAGCTTCAAGTGGCTCGAACCGGAGGCTGACGGCTTCCGCAACTATCTGCCGAAGAAGCTGCGGGTGAAGACGGAAGAGATGATGCTCGACCGTGCCGCTCTGCTCGGCCTTTCGGTGCCGGAGATGGCCGTTCTAGTTGGCGGTCTTCGAGTACTCGGTGCCAACTACGGCAACAGCCAGCACGGTCACTTCACGAAGCGCACCGGTGTCCTGACCAACGACTATTTCGTCAATCTTCTCGACATGACCAATGTCTGGAAAGCCGTCGATGGGTCGGGCGACGAGGAATATGTTGCCACCGATCGCGCCAGCGGCGGCGAGACTTGGCGCGCAACGCGTGCGGACCTGGTGTTTGGCTCGAACTCGGAGCTGCGCTCGGTCGCGGAAGTCTACGCGCAGAAGGATTGCGAGCAGAAGTTCGTTCGCGACTTCGTCAAGGCTTGGACGAAAGTGATGAACGCCGACCGCTTCGATCTTCAGCAGAAGGCGAAGAAGGCGGAGCCGATCGGCATCGCCGAACCGGCCAACGCGTAAGCATTGATTGGCGCTCGGGCTGGCTCAGGCCGGTTCGAGCGCCGACACATCGACCCGTCGCATTTCAGGCGCGACGTCCCCCACAATCTGGCGAAGTGACGCCGCGAGCATCTGGAATTCGCTCTCGCGCGGGCTCGAGCGGCGCCAGATCAACGCGATCCGACGAAACGAATGCGCGGATTCCAGTGGTTTTGCATCCACGCCGGTTCCGGAAAGAATGCCGGCCTCGATCGCCATTCCCGGAATGAAGGTCAGGCCCAACCCATTGTCGACCATCTGCACCAAAGTGTGCAGCGACGTTCCCATCATCGCCGCCTGAGCGCGCAAATCCGGCCGATTGCAGGCCGAAAGCGCGTGGTCTTTCAAACAGTGTCCATCCTCCAGCAGCAGAAGGCGATTCTCGTCGATGGTCGCGGCATCGATGACGTCTGCCGTCGGCGCTTCCCCGCGCGGGTAGGCGACGAACAACGGATCTTCGAACAACGCGACGCTGTCGATCTCCCCGCAAGGGAAGGGCAGGGCGAGCAGGACGCAATCGAGCTGACCGCGATGCAGCGCCTCACACGCGGCGCCGCTAGTCTCCTCGCGTAGGTAGAGTTTCAGCTCCGGCCACTGCTCGCGGAGGCGTGGCAGCATCGTTGGCAGGAGGAAGGGAGCGATGGTGGGAATGACCCCCATCCGTAGCTCACCGTGAAGAGGGCGTCCCTGCGCGCGCGCCAGTTCCGCCAACTCTTCGGTCTCACGGAGGACCTTGATCGCCTTGTCCGATATCTTCTCGCCGAGCGACGTGAAGCGCACAACGCGTCGCGTCCGCTCGACCAGCGTCACGCCAAGCAATGTCTCAAGCTCGCGAATGCCTGCCGACAGGGTCGACTGCGTTACGAAGCAGGCATCGGCAGCCTTGCCGAAGTGACCGAGCCGCCGCAGCGCGACGAGATACTGAAGCTGCTTGATGGTGGGCAGGTGGACGATCATTAATCGAAAAATCCAATCACACGGAGGGTGGTAATGGACTTGAACGATTTACGCGAGTCACCACATCCCATGTGCCTCCTCGGAGGCGCGCTGGCCGCCTTGCCCCCTGAGAAGGCCAGCGTTCAATAGGGGCGGGCACTCTCCCCAGGCCCGCCCCTAAAATCCTTTAGCCAAAAGCACGGTAGAGGCCGAACAGGCTGATTATCGTCAGCAGCGCACCGACAAAGGTCAGCAACCGATCGGGATCGACCCGCTTGGCGATGGGGGCTCCAAAGGGAGCTGCGACCACGCCGCCGATCAGCAATCCCAGCGTCGCGGTGGTGAAGGCCGCCCAGCCAAGCGTCGCCAGGAACGTCGCGCTGATTGTCACGGTCAGAAAGAATTCGGCGGTGTTGACGGTCCCGATCGTCTTGCGCGGGTTGCTTCCCTGGACGAGCAAGTTGGACGTGACGATCCCGCCCCACCCGCCGCCGCCCGCGGCGTCGAGGAATCCCCCGATCAGGCCCAGTGGCGAGATAACCCGCGGCCGCCGCTCGGTATGGCGATGCATGATCCCGCGGTAGAAAAGATAGATGCCAAGGATCGCGAGATAGCCGAGCACGAATGGTTTGGCGGTTCCGGCCGGTAAGGCAGTCAGCACATAGGCACCGAGGACACCCCCGATCACGCCCGGGATGACGATCTTGAAGAAAAGCCACCAGTCGACGTTGCGATGCGCGACGTGGCTGATCCCGGAAACCGCCGTAGTAAAGGTTTCCGCGGTATGCACGCCCGCGGACGCTGCTGCTGGCGGCATCCCCATGCTGATCAGCAGGGTGCTTGAAATCTGGCCGTACGCCATGCCCAGCGCGCCATCAACGAGCTGCGCGGCAAAGCCGATCAGGATGAATGGAAGGAGCACCGACGGGTCGGCAACGATCGAAGGCAGGATGCGCGTCGCTCCAGCTGTGGCATGTTCGTTTCGCCCAACGCCGGTCCGCCAACAAGGCTCCGACGCGCCGCTCGGCCCGCGCCCGCTGGTATTCGGCGCGTCGGCGACATAAATTAAACCGGAAGTTGAAGGACGTTTAAGCTTGTCGTCGAGCCTGATTGCTTATCTGGACTCCGTAAAGTCGCGCGACCCAGCTGCCCGTTCGCGGTGGGACGTGCTGTTCTATCCTGGGGTCACGGCCCTTGGGCTGCACCGTGTCGCGCATTGGCTATGGGAGGGGCGCCTGTTCTTCCTGGCCCGCCTCGTCAATCATTTGTCGCGTTTCCTGACGAGCATCGACATCCATCCAGGCGCGAAGATCGGCAAACGCTTCTTTCTCGATCATGGCTTCAGCGTGATCGGCGAGAGCGCGGAGATCGACGACGACGTCACGATCTACCAGCACGTGACTTTAGGCGGGACCAATCCGACCACTGGGATCGGCGGAAAGCGCCACCCGACCTTGCGCTCCGGCGTCGTGGTGGGATCGGGCGCGCAGGTGCTCGGTCCGATTGAGGTCGGCGAAGGGGCGAAGATTGGCGCGAATTCTGTTGTGACCAAGAGCGTCGAGCCGGGTCAAACGGTCGTTGGCATTCCGGCGAAGCCGGTCCCGATCGACGTCGTCCACTATAGTCCCGGGTTCATGCCTTACGGTACGCCGTGCGGCGAAGACGTTGACCCTGTCCGCGCCAAGTTGTGCGAGATGGAAGAGGACATCGGCAAGCTTCGGGCCGAGTTGCAAGCCCTGCGCGCTACGTCCCAGCCCCAGCCGAAGGTGAAGAGCGCTTGAGCATCATCGCGCCGTTCCCCCTGGCTTGGGACCGGCGCCCCGTTGCCACTTTCGATCGCAAGGAGCTGATGCGGATCCTCGATCTGTACGGCCGGATGGTCGCCGCCGGGCACTGGCGGGATTACGCACTGCGGATCGACCCTGACGTGGCCGTCTTTGCGGCCTTCCGCCGCCATTCGGAACGTCCCGAGGTGCGCATAGAAAAACGCCCCGCACTTCGGCTGAAGCAGGGGGCGTTCGCGTTGATCGGTGAACATGGTGCCGTGCTCAAGCGGGGCCAGGAACTAAACAATATCCTGGCCCCGCTCGAGCGGCGGCTCATGCGGCTGATTGACTGATCGCCGGACGATCCAGGTTCGGCAACCGCTCTTGCAGCGTCGCCGGCAGCCGGGTGACGATCAGGCGGCGGGCCTGATGCCAGAAGGCCGATAGCAGCAGTAGCGCAGAACCAATGACGAGGAACGTCAGCGCGACGTTGAGCTCCACGGCGCCCACGCTCTTGAACAGCTCGATCAGCGCATAGAGCACATAAGCAAGCGCCGAGACCAGCAGCGCCCGGCGATCCACCGCCAACGCCGTCAGGCCGAACAGCACGTACAGCGCAACGACCCCCAAGGCTTCGCCCGGACCGACGACGCCATTGTTCAGGCCCATCAGCGTGAAGATCGGGTGCGCGATCATCGGTGCGGCCAGCAGGTGCAGCCAGAAGGCGACGTCGGAACGACGGGTCAGCCGCGCGCGGTCCGACGCATCCCACCACATGGCGAACAGGAACACGCCGATGCCGAGCAGCAAGATGAAGCCAAGGATCAGGTTCTTGGCGCTCTCACTGTCGCCGGGCTGAACCACCGCGAGGACAATCGCGAGGAAAATGCCGGCGACGGCGGCGGCACCCGCCGCGACGGTGATCGGCACGTGGAATCGGCGCCAATGAAGGTAAGCGCCGCCAGCCGCGACGAGCGCGCTGACGCCGCCGACCATCGCTGCCAGTGCTTCATTGTCGTTGTTGAACGAGGCGGGACCGATTAGCTGAACCAGCAGGAATGCGGTCGTGGCAAGTACGGACCCGACGAAGGCCAGCAACAGCAGGATCGACGGCAGCGCCATCCGACGCCTGGCCGTGAAGTAGGTGGCCAATGCCCAGGCCGTGGCGGCGATAAACAGTGGCGCGAGGAAGCTCGGTCCACTCTCGCCATGTTCGGAGACGATCATGTGGGTCGCTTGACCGATGCTCTGACCGATCCAGCCAACCGCGATCAGCAGGATCGCCGCAGCGATCGAAACGAAGATATCGTTGAAGCCGGTGATGAGCCTGAACTGCTCCTCGTCCGGAATTGCCGTTGAGCGTTGCGCTTCGACGTGCGCGCGCAGGGCGTCGGCGGCGCTCGCCGTAATCGCGCCGGATGCGACCGCATCGTCCAATTCCTGTTGTGAATACATAGGGCCCTCCTGTTGGACGCAACTCTAGCGCTCGGTGTATTATCGTGTCAATACACCATGGCGGACACGAATTGCGGGCGGTGGGATACGGCCTCGCTCGCGTGAGTTAAGGTCCGCAGACAGTTTTCAGGAGCGAATTCATGGCCAAGGCATCTACCGCCAAAAAGGACAGCAGACGAACCGAGAAAGAGTCGCGGAAGACGGGCACGTCCGTCGTTCGGGCGCGCGCAGCATCTGAGGATCGCCGCGAGAAGTCTTCGGAAGGTTTCGACGCAAGCGACGCGTTCATTAAATTGCTGCAAAGTCCGCTGGTGGCTGAACTTGTCGCCGTAGCTGCAACTGCTGCGCTGGCTGCGCTGGCGGAGAAGGGGTACTCAACCAACGGCAGCCGCCGTGGCCGTGCAGGCAATGCCGTCAAGGCGGCCGGCAAAGCGGCCGCCGCAGCAGTCGGGCGGCGGCTAAGCACTGAAATCGACGAGATTCGCGCTGCGGCGACGGCGTCTAGGGACGGCGCAGCAGCGTAAGTCGGGCGCGACCAACGTCACGGACGGTATCGATGACCAGCGCGCCAGGGTCGACCTGATCGGCGCGGCTGGTCTCGATGCTCATCCAGCCGCCGGGTGTTAGCCAGTCTGCGGCAAGCACGGAGCTTACGAGCGTGTCCGCGTGGCCCTGGTCGTAAGGGGGGTCGGCAAGGATTAAGTCGAATCTCTTGCCCCTCGGCAGGGACAAAGCGGAGCCAGGCAGTATCTCGACGTCCGCTCCGAGCTTGGCGGCGTTCCGGCGGATGACGCCTATCGCGACGGCATCTTTTTCGACAAAGGTCGTGGCCGCCGCGCCCCGGGACATCGCTTCGAATCCCAGCGCGCCACTGCCGGCGAACAGATCCGCCACTCGCAATTCGTCGAATCCGCCGAGGCGGCTGGCCAGCATTGAGAACAAAGTCTCGCGTACGCGGTCGGCGGTCGGTCGTGTCGCTGGGCCTTGGGGCGCTTCGAGCGGACGACCACGCCAGCGCCCGGCGATGATCCTCATTTCAGCGTCTTGCGGAATGCCTCGAGCGCGCCTTCGGGCACTTCGTCGATGTCGCCCGGCTGCAAATCGTCGACGGTTAGCGGGCCGTAGGCGGTTCGGATCAAACGGGACACACGCAAACCGAGGTGGGCAAGGACGTTGCGAACCTCACGGTTTTTGCCTTCGGTGAGGCTCATCTCGACCCAGCAATTGCTGCCGGTTCGCCGCTCGAGATTGGCGTTGATCGAGCCGTAGTGGATACCGCCCACCGTCACACCATCCGCCAGGTCTTCAAGTTGCGCCTGGGTCACCTGGCCATAGGCGCGAGCGCGATAGGTCCGCACCACGCCTGTTCGCGGCAGCTCCAGCTGGCGCTTCAGCTCGCCGTCATTGGTCAGCAGCAGCAGCCCCTCTGTAAGGAAATCGAGGCGTCCCACCGGCATCACCCGAGACATTCCGGGTGGGAGGCGATCGTAGATCGTCGGACGGCCCTTGGGATCGTGCGCGGCCGTGATTGTGCCCTGCGGCTTGTAAAAGCGAAACAGGCGCGTGGCCTTGGCTGGACGCACCGGACGGCCATCGACAGTAATCCCGCTAACGTCGTCGACTAGGGTCGCCGGCGTCATCAGCTTCTCGCCGTTCAGCGCAATGCGGCCCTCGGCAATCATCCGCTCGATCTCGCGCCGCGATGCAATGCCCGCGCGCGCAAGCAATTTCGCGATGCGCTGCGGTCCGCCTTCGCCCTTCTGTGGCGCAGCGGGCACAGCCGGGCGGTTGTTGTTTCGGCGCGTGGGCACTGCTTTGCGCTTCGTTCGTTGCGGTGGCGTAGTCATGTGGGGTTCGGATGCTGTTCGGGAAGCGTAAGCAGGTCGTCAAGCGGATCCTCATCGTCGAGGATGAGCCGCTGACGGCGTTCGACAACGAAAATACCCTTGCGGCCGAGGGTTATGAGATCGTCGCGACGGTCGATGACCTCGACGAAGCGCTCGACGTGCTGGAACGCGAACAGGTTGATCTCATCGTCAGCGACGTGCGTCTACGTACGCAGAAATCCGGCATCGAGCTTGCCAAGACGGCCAAAGGAATGGGCGTTCCGACCCTTTTTGCTACCGGCCACGCCTATCCAGGAGCGGCTGAAATCGCGGTCGGATGTTTGCTCAAACCCTATACGGAGCGGCAACTGTGCAAAGCGATTGCCTCCGTCGATCGGCATCTTCAGGGTGAAAAGGTCAAAAAGACTAAAGGCCTCGAGCTGTTCGGTCGTGTCGACGAAGCGGAATAGTCACCTCTAGCCAGCGCTTCCCCGGCTGCTAACATCGCTTCACTAGCGCCGAGGGGAGGAAACATTGGCCACTGCATCACAGGAAGCCGGCGGCGGCTTCGTCGCGGGCATTCGGCCGTATCTTGAGCCGGCGCCTTTGACGGCGCTGTTTCTCGGCATCTCGTCAGGTTTTCCGTTCACGCTGCTGGCTGCGACACTCACGCAGCGGCTGTCCGAAGCGGGCATCGAAAAAAAATCGATCTCGGCGTTCGCGCTCGCGCTGCTGGTGTACAGCTTCAAATGGGCCTGGGCACCGCTGATCGACCGCATCAAGCTGCCGGGTTCGAAGACCTTCGGACAGCGCCGAACCTGGCTGTGGCTCGCGGCGTTCTTCGTTTCAGCCGCAGTCGTTGTGCTCGGCTCCGCCGATCCGACGAAAGACATTCAGTCCGTGGTCGTCGGTGCCTTGCTTCTCGGCTTCGCCGGCGCGACGTTTGACATCGTCATCGACGCCTATCGCATCGAGGTGCTGGAACCACGACAGCTCGGCGTCGGCTCCGGCATGTCGCAATATGGGTGGCGGCTGGGTGCATTTTTCGCGGCCTCGATCGCCTTGTTCGTTGCCGCCCGCAGCAACTGGACGATCGGCTATCTCGCCTGCATCCCGCTGGCCTTCAGCGGCCCGATCGCCTCGCTGTTCATGGGCGAGCCGGAGCGGCACCACGAGCCCAAGCCGGTCAAAGGCGCGCGTGCCCTGCTTGACGCTTTCTGGGGTCCGCTTGGCGACTTCCTGAAGCGCGAGGGCGCGCTGCTCGTCCTGTTGTTCGTGCTGATCCACAAGATCGGCGACACCATGGCCAATTTGATGATCCGCGACCTGCTCGTCGGTCTCGGCTTCACCAAAGATGAAATTCTCTACGGGGACGTCTGGGTCGGTTTCTTCGCGCTGCTTGCCGGCATCTTCGTCGGCGGTGTGCTGTACGCGAAGATGGGCATGAAGCGTTCGGTGCTGGTCAGCCTCGTGCTGATGGCCATCTCCAACTTGAGCTTCGCCGGTCTCGCCGCGATGGGCCACTCGATGCCGATGCTCGCCTGGGCGGTTGGGTTCGAGAATTTCGCCAGCGGCATCGGTGGGGTCGTCGTGGTCGCCTACCTCTCCGCGCTCTGCAACCTTCGCTACACCGCGACGCAGTTCGCGCTGCTTTCGGCAGCAGCTGCAATCGTCGGCCGCTTCCTCACTGGCACCACCGCCGGGTCGCTCATCGAGAGCATGGGCTACGTTAACTTTTACCTGCTGACGACGGTCATCGCGCTGCCTGGCGTGTTTCTCTACGCGTACATGCTGAAGGCGGGCCTGATCGACGAATCCATCGGCGATGCAGGCACCGAAGGTGAGGGCGACGCCCGCGCGGAAGCCAAGGCCTAGTCGGGCAGCTCGTCGTTCGCGGCGAGCACCTGACCCGCGAGATAGAGAGAGCCTGCGATCAGCCTCGGGCCGGGAATCTGCCTCAGCGCAATTTCGACCGAGGGTGACGCTTGCCCGCCGAACTGTCTTGCCAGCGCGATTGGATCGTGGTGCGCGTGTTCGATCACCGGAACGAACGTCAGAGAAAGCGCATGCGGCTTCAGCGCATCGACGATGCTGGCCGCATCCTTGTTGGCCAGAATTCCAAGGACAACGTGCATTGAGCCGCGCTCGGACAGCACGGCCGCAAGGGCTTCCGCGGCTTGCGCATTGTGCGCGCCGTCGATCCAGGTCGCGCCCAATTTAGTAAGCGGGCCGTCCTTTAAGCGCTGAAAGCGTGCCGGCCATTTTGCGCGAGTGATCGCCTCTCGGAAGGTGGCGTCTGACACGGACACGGCATTTTGCGCGCTAAGCATCTGCCACGCGAGACTTGCGTTTTGCCGCTGATGCGGCCCTTCCAAAGCTGGACGGAGTTCAGGATCGGAAGCCCAGTCGCGTCCTTCAAGGAGAAGCGTTGCGCCGCGGTCTCCCGCGACGCGGATGATTGCGGTTTCGGCTTCGGCTGATTGCGATAGACTGACCAACGGCACGCCGCGCTTAGCGATCGCGGCTTTCTCGGCAGCGATCTCAGCCATTGTCTCGCCGAGCAGCTGCTGATGATCGAGGCCGATGCTGGCGATGCCGGTCGCAACGGGCGCTTCGATGACATTGGTCGCGTCGAGACGCCCGCCCAACCCCACTTCGAGGACACAGGCATCAGCCGGCGTGCGAGTGAAGGCGAGAAATGCTGCGATAGTCGCGACTTCAAAGAAGCTCGGCTGAATATCGATGCCCGCGTCGATGACCTCGGTCAGCAGCTCGGCCAGCCAGTCGTCCTCGATCAGCCGACCGGCCACCCGGATACGCTCGTTGAAGCGAACTAAATGCGGACTGGTGAAGACGTGGACCGACTGTCCCGAGGCTTCGATCGCCGTACGCAGGAACGCTACGGTCGAGCCTTTGCCGTTGGTCCCGGCAACGTGGAACGTCGGCGGCAGTCGATCTTGTGGTCGGCCCAACCGGTCCAGCAGCGCGGCGACCCGCTCGAGCCCGAGCCGATCGCCGGCAGGCGATGTCATCGAAAGCCGGTCTAACTGGGCTTGGACGCCCGGATGCACCGAGCGCGCGAAGTCGGCCATTAGGCGGCCTTCCTGTCCTCCGGCGAGAGGTAAGCGACGAGCAGGGCAAGCTTTTCCTTCAGGTCGCCGCGCCAGACGACCATGTCGATCATGCCGTGCTCCAGCAGATACTCGGCGCGCTGGAAGCCCTCGGGCAATTTCTCACGGATCGTCTGCTCGATCACTCGCTGCCCGGCAAAGCCGATTAACGCCCCTGGCTCGGCAATCTGCACGTCGCCCAGCATCGCGTATGACGCCGTGACGCCTCCGGTGGTCGGGTCGGTCAGTACGACGATATAGGGCAACCCCGCCTCGCGCAGCTCCGCCAGCGCGACCGTTGTGCGCGGCATCTGCATCAGGCTGAGGATACCTTCCTGCATCCGCGCGCCGCCCGCGGCCGTGAACAGGATGTACGGCGCCTGATCGGCAATAGCCGCGCGCACGCCCGCGACGAACGCCGCGCCAACGGCAATGCCCATCGACCCGCCCATGAACCCGAAGTCCTGGACGCCGATGACTACTTTTTGCCCGTCGAGCTTGCCGCGCGCATTCACCAGCGCATCTCGCTCACCATTCGCGGCGCGCGCGGCTTTCAGACGATCCGTATAGCGCTTCGTATCGCGGAAGCGCAGCGGATCCTCGCGAACCTCCGGTGCTGGCAACAACTCATATTGCGCGGCATCGAACAATTGCTCGAACCGGGTCGTCGGGCCGATCCGGTCGTGGAAGTTGCAGCGCGGGCAGACGCTATAATTTTCTTCCCATTCCTTGACGAACACCATCGTCCCGCAGCGCTTGCACTTGTGCCACAGGTTTTCGGCGGTCTGCCGCTTGGGCAAAAAGGGGATGCCGTTGCGAACCCGGTCCAGCCAACTCATGCGATGTTCCTCTAATTCAGGCGGGCATCTGCGACAGGCCCGCCGCGATGTCCACAATCGCCTGTGCGGGGTCCGCCGCTTCCGTGATCGGACGGCCGATGACCAGCACCGACGCGCCATCGTCGAGCGCTTGCTCCGGCGTGACAACGCGCTTCTGATCGCCAGCCGGTCCTCCGCTTGGCCGAATTCCGGGCACGACAAAAAAGCCCGATGGCCACTCAGCGCGCGCAGCGCCAACCTCAGCGCCGGAGCAGACGATACCGTCGACACCTGCGTCGCGGGCGATCCATGCCAGCCGCGCCACCTGGTCGGCAGGCGACCGTTCGATCCCGAGATCATTCAAGTCGCCGGCGTCGAGGCTGGTGAGCAGCGTCACCGCAACGACCTTCGTCTCCGGAGGCGCGGCCCGCTTCGCCGCACTCAGCATTTCGCGCCCACCGGCCGCGTGCACAGTCAGGATCGCCGGTCGAAGTGGCGCCAGGGCCGCGACGGCTTTTGCGACGGTATTCGGGATGTCGTGTAACTTCAGGTCGAGGAAGATGGGCAGTCCAAACTCTGCGATGCGCGCGACGCCCGCGGGCCCGTTGGCCGAAAAGAATTCCAGCCCGACCTTCAACCCGCCCGCATGCCTTTTGACCGCCTCGGAGATGTCCTGCGCACGCCTAAGGTCCGGCGTATCGATGGCGACATAGATCGGGTTCATGCGACGGGCGTCTCGGCTGAATCAGCAACGGGCTCTGGCGTCAGCGCCGCGACCCGGTTCCGCTCCAATGCGTCGACACGGCGGTCAAGCGACCAAATCCGCGCGCGCAGAATCAGCCAGGTCGGAAGGAATCCGACCAGGAAGATGATCAGCATTAGGACCGGCAGTTTGACGTCGGCCTGAATATCGCCCCAGAGATTGAGGGTGACGGCGGTCCAGTTACGGCTTGCGAAGAGCGCGATCAGTACCGCGATCAGGACCCAGAAAAGGGTCTTCAGAAATTGCATGGTGGGTCATTTAGGCCAGCCGTGCGTTGAAGGCCAGCCGCGAGGCATTCCACCGCGCAGGCGAGTCGCTTCGTCGCAAGCGAGCAATCGCGGCGTTGAGAGGGCGAGGCCCCACAGCCACAACCATTTCCGGGTGGGGAGAAGAGTAGTTTTGCAAAAGGCACATAAGTACGGTCTCGGCGCGTTCGTGCTGTTGATGGGCGCGTCGCTGCTGGCGATGCGGCCGCATCCGGCCGAACCAGTTTCGCCAAAGCCCACCGCGGCCCATCTCAAGCTTGCAGCCCTCTCGACCGATGCGCGGCGAGATGTCGACTATCGCCTGCTGGACGCGCGTCTTCGCCAGCTGATCACCAAGCCGACGATGGTCGGCCTTGCGGTCGGCGTCGTTGAGAACGGCCGAATCACCTTCCTGAAGGGCTACGGCGAAACCGCCGCCGGCTCGGGCGATCCCGTTACGCCGGAAACCGTGTTTCGCTGGGCGTCCTGCTCGAAGGGGGTCGCGGCGACAATGGTCGCCAAGCTCGCCGAGCAGGGCAAGCTCGACCTCAACGCTCCGGTCGCGAATTACGCCCCGGACTTGAAGCTGCCGGCAGGCAACGAATATCGCGCCACCGTCGGCGACGTGCTCTCCCACCGCGTCGGCCTCTATCGCAACGCCTTCGACAACAAGCTCGAAGAGGGGCAGGATCCGAGCATGTTGCGCGCATCGTTGTCGCAGCTCAACGCCACCTGCCAGCCCGGTACTTGCTGGTCCTACCAGAACATTGCTTACGATTCTTCGAGCGAGATCGTCTCGCGGCTTACCGGCATGCCGTACGAGCAGGCGGTTAAGCGCATGCTCTTCGATCCGATCGGCATGACGAGCGGCAGCGTCTCGATGAACGGATTGTTGTCGAACAAGAGCTGGGCGCGCCCCCACAGCGTCGGGCGGCGCGAGCTGCCCATGGTCGATACCTATTACAAGGTACCTGGCGCCGGCGGCATCAATAGCAACATCAAGGACATGTCGCTCTGGATGCTCGCGCAGATGGGCGAAATGCCCGACGTCGTCGACAACAAGGTGCTCGACACCATCCACGCGCCCTACGTCGTCACCCCGACCGAGCGCGGGCGCATGCGCAAGTTTCTCGAGCGGCTGGGTACGGCCTGGTACGGCTACGGCTGGCGAAGCTACGATTATGCCGGCCACCGCATCGTCGGCCACCGCGGGGGCATCAACGGCTATCGCTCGCTGATCCTCTTCGATCCGGCCAAGAAGAGTGGTGTCGTCGCGCTGTGGAACAGCAATACCAGCCAGCCTGGCGGCGTCGAGTTCGAGGTGATGGACATGCTCTATCACCTCCCGTTTCGCGACTGGCTCGAACTGAACAAGAGTCCTGCGCAGTCGGTTGCAGCTTCGGATGCCGAACCCGAAAACGGCGGTGGCGACCGCTCGTAGCCTAGCCGCCGATCCGTCTTTGAATGGCCGCTACCCGCGCGGCCTGCCGAGTTCCGATAGCCCCGACCACATCCGCGGCCTGCTTGATGGCTTCGAAATCAGCGGGCGCGATCCCGCCCTTGTTTTGCAGCGCACTCGCCGCAATCGCATCGATATCGCCCGCCGCGCGGGCCGCTGGCTCGCGAGCGGCAACCGCCGCGCTTAAAGCCTGCTGGGCAGCGATCCAGCTCTCGCTGCGTGGGGCACCTGCGGTGGCAGCTAATCGTTCAGCCTGGTCGGCCGCCTTATCGAATGCGCCGCTACCGCCCTGTGCCTGACCGACCAGCGCGGCAAGCCTGTCAGCCAGCTCGGACGATATCGGCCTGTCGTTCAGTGGCCGCGCAACCGGCAAACGCGGATCGATAGTCTCGGCGGGCCGCGGCTGCAGAGACGGGTAGGGGCCGCCCGGCGCGCTGCAGGCAGTCACGATGAGGATCGGCGAAAGGATTACACGGCGCATCGGCGCCGATGTCTAAATGTCCTGCTCTGACCTGACAATGAATTGGAGCGTTACTCGCCCAGACGAGGCTTCCAAAGCACCGGCGCGTACGCCACGAGGAAGAGCAACAGGGCGGCGCCCCAAGCCGAACCCGCAACGTCCATTCCGATCCGATAATCGATGAGGGTGAGCGAAGCGCTGACGCGCAAGACTGCGCCAACGGTGACGAGCACGTACAGCGTGATCGTCGCGGTGTTCGCTTTAAGCTCTCGTGCGGTGTGGCCAAGACTGGCGCGGGTCATCACCGCCAGGATCGTCGTCGCCATCGCGCCCGCCGTCAGCGCGTGAACGGCCGCGCTACGGGGAACGTAACTCATCAAGCTCAATCCGAGCAAAGTCAGTCCGATCGGCAGCCACGCGTAACCGACGTGCAGGATGAAAACGAGCGGATCCGCAAGCGTCCGGATACCGCTCCACCGGGCCAGTCTCACGGCCTGCAGGACCGCCGCGAGCAGAACCAGCATTCCAGTCGGTGCTTCCGCCGGACCACTCAGCCAGGCGAGTAGCGCGATTGCCGTGGTGCCGATTACGGCCCTGTCGAATTTGCCGGGCTGGGTCGGCAGATTGTCACGACGGTCGCGCTTCACCATCCAGTTGCGGGTGAACGAGGGAATAATCCGCCCCCCGATCAGCGAGATGAGCAGCACGACGATCGCAATTGCCATCTGCCACCCAAGATCACTCGATGAGATCATCCCCGCCGCGGCGAGATAATCGAAGGCGTTGGCGACAGCGAATAGCAGGACCATGCCAACGACAGGCGCATTGCGATTGTTTGCCGAAAGCACCTCGCGGGCGGCGAGCAGGCCCAAGGTCAGAAAGAAGCCGACGTCTAGAATGGCGCAGGGCCATAGACCGGTGAAGGTTGAGAATAGCAGCGCCAGCCGCGCCGCGACCCATAGGCCGAACAATCCGGCCAGTGGCCAGCCGGCAATTGGCAGCCGACCGGTCCAGTTCGGGATCGCTGTCAGCAGGAAGCCGGCAATCACTGCTCCCACGAAGCCGAACAGCATTTCGTGCCGGTGCCAGGCCAACGCACCAATGGCGGCGGGGATAGTGATGGCTCCCGACAACGACAGCAGCCAAATAGTGAGAGCGATTACAGCCCAAGCGGGTCCGCCGAAGAAGAATGGGCGAAAACCACCGCGAAAAAAAGGATGCGCCGCCGCCATCCGCCGCCGCCGCAACGCGAGCATTTGCTCGCCGCGCGTCACCGTCCCGCTCAATCGTAGCACTGACATGCGCGGGCACTAATCGGAGCCTATGCGGACACCCAATACGTAGAACCCCTGAACAGGCTTGAACGGAAAGAGAAAATGGCGCGCCCGGAACGATTCGAACGTCCGACCCTCAGATTCGTAGTCTGATGCTCTATCCAGCTGAGCTACGGGCGCGCGGGGTGCCGGAAACCGGCAGGGGCGCGACATAGGAGAGGGTTTGGATCGGCGCAACCCTCATCATCTAAGGGGTCGCGCGAAGCGAGACTTAGCTGGCGATCGCAATGTCAGGAGCGAACACTGGACCAGGGCAGGCGACAGCCCGCTGAGCAAAATCTTCGGCTAGCTTGCTGTGCCAGGCGCGCGCCGTTTCGGTCATCGCCCGCTGCGCCGCCATCCGCTCTTCAACCGCCCGGCGGCGGTAATAACGCTCGTTGGACTCCACTTGCCCCTCCGCTCCGCACCGGCAGACCATCGCCCCCGAATGGCTAAACAATGGTTAATATCCACAAGCCCGAAAAACCGATTGTCGCGCTCCCGAAACGGTTCCTCGCGGTTCGTCCCGCGTTGAAACAGGTGCGTGTCGCCAGAGTGACACCCGGAGCGCAAACACGGATCGTCGATGAAACCTAACGATTCGACGCTCGTTGATGGTTCGAAATGGTTTCGAAGGAACACACGATGCTTAGTCCGATCGAGTCTCGCCGGCCGGCATTCAACCCGAGTTCGCGGGGATATCACGCCGTCTATCATGATGGTGAAGTGAATCACTGTCCCGGCTGCGGTCGCACGCATTGGATCATTGGCCGCTTGTCTGCCGAATGCGCCTTCTGCTCGACCGCGTTGCCACTCAAGGATGCGCTCACCAACGGTCCGGCGTCGGCGCCGGTCTTCTGGAGCGGAACGCGGCGGACTTACACCGACCTCGCCGCCTAAGCCTCGTCAAATTAGCGATATTCGCGTCACGCGTCCGGACTATACTCGGACGCGTGAAGCGACTCTGGCTCTCCGTAACCGCTGTCCTGATCGCATCTCCCGCAGTCGCGGGCGGCGCGTCGGATTTCATGCTCGTCAACGGCACCAGCGTGCCCTTAACCGATCTTTCGATCACGCGGGCGGGCTCGTCGGACTGGAAGTCGCTCGGCCCAGCACCGTCGGCAGGGGCGCGGACCTCTCTAAAGTTTAAGGATCCGGATTGCGCGTTCGATATTCGCGCCAACGTTCAGGGAGCCGGGCAGACGACCTGGACCGGCGTCAATCTGTGCGGCGCGAAATCCGTGACACTGAACCGCGACGGTTCGGCAGGCGCGTGGGTCGATTACGACCAGTGACGTCGTGACGGCGTAACGGGGCACGCTGGGATGCGGTCGCGATTGCCGGCTCTGGCGGACGAACGCTGTCCAGCAACTTCCCTCCGGCAATGAAGACGACGCCCGTGCAAGCCAGGGCCAGCACCCACCCGCCATATCCCGGATAGGCGTCGAGGTAGAGCCGGCCGCGCTCCACCGCGCCAAGCGCAATGGCATAGATCACCAGCCACGCTTCGGTGCGTGTCTTGATCTGGAAGAGGCGACCGATCTTTTTCAGCATACCCATCGTTAACGGTTGAACGCCGTAACGACGGTTTTGAGCCGGAAATTTCTTACTGGATAGCGTTAAAATGGAATTAAGAAGAATCCCGTTCCGGGACTAAGCGAGCTCCTGCAGGGAGAGCGCATCCAGCAACCTCAGTCGTGCCTCCACGACCTGCGCGACAAGCGCCGGCTGCTGAAGATCGGCGTGATGAATTTCGTCCGGCCAGTAGCGGGTCACAACCTTCGCTAGAGCATCCAGCTTCGCTTCATCAGCCAGAAAGCGCGGGTCGACCGAAGAGGGGTCGGCCACCACGCGCAGGCGTAGGCAAGCCGGTCCGCCACCGTTCGCCATCGACTGTCGCACATCGACGACTTCCACTCGACGAATTGGACCGTTGCCGGCCAAGTGGCGTTGCAGCCATCCCCAGACCGCAGGAGTTTCTTGCGCTTCAGCCGGGACGACGAGTGTCGGTTCGCCGTCGGGGGTCGTCAGCAGCTGGGCATTGAACAGGTAAGATCGGATCGCCTCCTCAAGGGACACTTCCGCTGCCGGCACTTCGACATATTCAAAGCCGGGCACCAACTTCTGGAGTTTGGCGACTAGCGAGTTCTTGTCGGCAAAAGCGAGTTCGTGGGCAAACAGGACCCGCTCATTCGCGACAGCAACGACGTCGTTGTGGAACGCACCAGCTGCGATTGCCTGTTCTGACTGCTCAGCAAAGAGCGTGCGTTCGGGGTTTAGCCCATGCCGCCGAGCGATCGCCTTCGACGCTTCCAGATGCTGCCGCGCAGGATAGGCGCCGCCTGAGACGCCGTAGACGAAAACCTCGACCCCCGGTTCGCCGTGGCTCGCGCAGAGCCGCATATGATTGGCCGCCCCTTCATCGCCAAAGGCCGGAGGAACCGGAGCATGCACCGCAAATTCCGCGACCGCGAACGCGAGCTGCAGTTGAGCGAGGGTCGCCGGCCATTCGTGGCTTCGGTGTGGCATTGTCTTTAAATTGGCGACGGTGAGGTGGCAGCGTCGGTCGGCCGTGTCCGGCGATGGCGACACGGTCGCCGCATTGGCTGCCCACATTGCCGACGCCGACATCGCATTCGCTGCGAGCACGGGGTCTGCATCTTCAAGGGTGGTGCCGAGCGCTTCCAGCCAGGTGCGGTTCGGGCGTGGGTGTGGAACGAACAGTCCCTGGACCAAGCCCAGCGTCAGGTTCGCGCGCATTTTCTCCAGCCCCTGGAGCGCAGCAGCACGAGGTCGCGAAACTTCCCCGGCGTTCCGCGCAGACGCGAGGTTGCCGAGGCTGAGACCCGCATAGTTGTGGCTTGGCCCGACGATCCCATCGAAATTGATTTCACGCAGCGGCATGCGTCAGCGATCCGCCAGCCACACGGTATCGCCTGGCTTGGCGCCGAGCATCGCCTGCGCTTCTGCGTCGATCGAGACCTGCCCGCCGCCGCAGTCCGCGACCCGGCCGTAGCAGGCAACGAAATCCGCCAGCTGTCCGCAGGCGATCATCATCGTCTTGCCATATTCGGCCGGCTCGTCGGCCAGTGTGGCCTGCGAGCACTCACGGATCGTGCGAATGTTGTCGGTGCGCGCGGTGACGGTTGGGCCGCCGTCGAAGACGTCGACATAGCTGTCCCACACGAAACCTTCGGTCTCCAGCATCTTAAGGGCAGCGCGGCCAGTCGGATGGGGCTGACCGATCACGGCCCGCGCACTTTCCGGAAGCATCGAGACATAGATCGGCGTCTTCGGAAACAGATCGGCGATGAATTGCGTGCCGTGCACGGCGTTGAACTCGTCGGCCTCGGGAAAGGTGAGGCCGAAGAAACGTCCGCCCAGCGCGTCCCAGAAGGGCGCATTTCCAGCCTCGTCCATCACGCCGCGGAGCTCGGCGAGAACGGTGTCGCCAAACCGTTTCCGGTGCGCCTTGATGAACAGGTAGCGCGACCGCGCCAGCAACATTCCCAGCCCGCCGGCGCGCTCCTGCGGGTGCAGGAACAGGCCGCCGACCTCACTCGACCCTTCGAGGTCGGTCGTTAGAGTGAGGGTCTGGTTGCGGAAGGTCCGGCCGAGCTCAGCGCTCTTCTGCGTGAGGGTCGAGATCAAGTAGCTGTAGAATGGCGACTCGCTGCCGACAGCGCCGAACACCTGGCAGGTCCCAATGATCTGCTTGTCCGCGACGCGCTCCAGCATGAAGATGTACAGGTCGTCGCCCGGTGTATTGCCCGCCCGGTCGAACCCCGCGGCGCTCCGCGCAAGCTTCCGCTCTAGAGTAGCCTTTTCGGCAGGCAGATTGGTGAAGCCACCACCCGTGAGTTTCGACAGATTGTAAAAGGCGCGCAGGTCGCTTTTGCGGGCTGCTCGGATCCGGCAGCTCATGACCGCGCCAGGCGTAGGATGGTCAAGGCACTAAGGGCGGCCCGCTCGGCCAGGCTCTCGACGATCAGATATTCCTCCTCGCTGTGGATCTTGCCGCCGCGTACACCCATGGTGTCCACGACGGGCACCCCGCATGCGGCAATGTTGTTGCCATCACATACGCCTCCGGATGGCTGCCAGGCGATCGTCTGACCAAGATCGCTGCCAGCTTGTTTCACAATGTTGAAAAGGCCTTCGGCATTCGGATCGAGCGGCTTGGGCGGTCTACCGAACCCGCCATGAATTTCGATCGCGACTTCATGTTCCGCACGGACCATCGCGACCGACCCGTCGATGATCGATCTGGCGCGCGCTTCGTCTTCGGGTGTCGCCGGTCGCATGTTGACCCGGAGCAGTGCGAAGTCGGGCACCACGTTGTTTGGGCTGCCACCTTCCATACGTGCGGGATTGATGCTGAGCCGCGGGCCTTTCGCCTTCGCCAGCCGCAGCGCGAGATCGGCGGCCGCAAGCAGGGCGTTGCGGCCGTCTTCCGGGTTCCGGCCAGCGTGCGCGGAACGTCCCCGAATGACGAAGTCGAAATTGCCGCTGCCGGGCCGCGCGCCAGCGAGCGTGCCGTCGGGCAGCGCAGCCGGCTCATAAGTGAGGGCAGCTTTCTTTCCTCGGGCGGCGCGCGTCAGGAGGGGGCCGGAAGACAGCGACCCGACTTCCTCATCGCTGTTAAGCACAACCTCGTAGCCGAAGTTCCGTGCGAACTCGGTTGCTTCGACCGCCTGCAACGCGGCCAACATCACGGCGATGCCGCCTTTCATGTCGGCGACGCCAGGGCCATTCAGCACTCCATCGTCCAATCGGCGGGTCGTCTGGAAGGCGTGGTCGGCGCCGAAGACCGTATCCATGTGCCCCGTAAAAAGCAGCTGTACCGGCGCTTCGGGCCGAACAGTCAGATGCAAATGCTTGCCGTGCTCGATTTCGAATGCTTTGCCGGCCGCATCGACGCCGGTGACTGGAGCCGGCTCCTCCGGCATCAGCGATCCGGGAAGCACGGAAAATGCATCGGTGAGCAAGTCGGCCATCGCTCGCAAGCCGGCAAGATTACGCGACCCGCTGTTCACCGCTGCCCACGCCAGAACCTGATCCAGCATAGGTTCCGCCGCCGCGCGTTCGACGGCCTGCTCTTCTACTGCCGTTAGCCCCATGCGGGAGCCCTAGCCGTGCCCTGCGCCGAACACCACACCGTGCAATTGTTCATGTGCTCGAATACGGTCCTCACGCATCTCTCTCGCGTCAGCTGCGTTCCGCAGGACAATCGTGGACCAGCAAACTTCCTCCTCATCCCGCGCACAAGTGTCGGACGGGCTGCCGATCCCGCGTCGATACTGGTCGATGCTCAGCATCTGGCTGGCGCTTACCATGGCCGTCCTCGATGGCGCGATTGCGAACGTCGCGCTGCCGACGATCGCGCGGGAACTGGGCGTCTCGCCAGCCGCCTCGGTGTGGGTCATCAATGCGTATCAATTGACGATCACCGTGCTGCTGCTTCCCCTGGCTGCGCTCGGTGATCGCATCGGTTACAAGCGGGTTTATCTGCCCGGCCTCGCACTCTTCACGCTTGGGTCGGTCGGCTGCGCAATGGCGGGAAGTCTCGCGCAGCTGATTGCGTCGCGCGCGTTCCAAGGGATCGGCGCGGCCTGCATCATGAGCATGAACGCGGCGCTGGTCCGCGCGACCTATCCTGCGAAGCTGCTGGGACGCGCCATCGGCTATAACGCCATGGTGCTGTCGATGGCCGCGGCAGCCGGACCGACACTGGCTGCGCTGATCCTGGGCGTTGCTTCCTGGCCGTGGCTGTTCCTGATCAATCTGCCGATCGGTGCCGCCGCGCTGGTCGTCGGAAGCAAGGCACTGCCGGGAATGCGGGGCCATGGCGAGGCCTTCGATTGGGGCTCGGCCCTTTTGAGTGCGGCGATGATGGGCTGCGTTGTTTTTGGCGCTGAGGATTTTGCCCGCGAAGGGCGCGTCGGATCACTGGCGCTCGTCGCTGTAGGTTTGACGGCCGGCGCCGTCTTGGTGCGGCGGGAGTGGCGCGATCCCAAGCCGCTCATTCCGCTAGACCTGCTGCGAATTCCGATCTTCAGCCTCTCGATCGCAACCTCGGTGATGAGCTTCGCAGCCCAGATGCTGGCCTATGTCGCCTTGCCATTCATGCTGCAGAGCGTGCTCGGCCGATCGGTGATCGCGACCGGCTTGTTGATGACGCCTTGGCCGATTGCCGTCGGAATCGCCGCAAGCTTTGCCGGGCGACTGGCGGACCGGGTCAATGCCGGCCTGTTGGGCGGTGTCGGCCTTGTCATCTTCGCCCTCGGTCTGCTCTCCTTGTCGCTGCTGGGCAGCTCACCTGACAATGTTGATATCGCGTGGCGAATGGCTGTTTGCGGGCTCGGCTTCGGGATCTTCCAGTCGCCGAACAATCGGACCATCGTCAGTGCTGCGCCCAAGGCTCGATCGGGGGCGGCGGGCGGGATGCTGGCGACGGCGCGGCTGCTCGGCCAGACCACGGGCGCGGTAGCTGTCGGTGCGGCATTTCACGGTTCTGGCGTCGGTGCGGCACCGCGATTGATGCTGGCGGCATCGATCGTGGCTCTGGTCGCGGCTGGGTTGAGCCTCGCTCGACTCCGCGTGAACCCGCCGGGACGCGTGGCCATCTATAAGCCGATCATCGACTAGGCGGGGCTTTCATCGCCGAAACGCCTTCGCTAGCGCAGCAGGGTGACCGCGCTCGACATCTTCGTCTTCCTCCTGCTGTTCGGCGGCGGTGCCGTCGGCTTCGTGCGCGGCTTCGTGCACGAGGTCGTGTCGCTGTTTGCCTGGGTCGTCGCGATCGCGATGCTCAAGCTATTTCACACGCAGTTGTGGACCGGACTGATCAACAGCTTTCATTGGGACAACGCGGCGGCGGCGGTGTTGGCCTTCGCCATCCTCTTCATTCCGAGCTTCCTGCTGGTGAAGCTGCTGGCGCGGTCGATCGGCGGGCGGACGCGGCGGCACGCGTTGCTCGGGCCGTTCGACCGGGTGCTCGGTGGCGGCTTCGGCGCGCTCAAGGGGCTACTCGGCGCGACCCTGTTCTTCCTTCTCGCCAACCTTGCCACTGATATGGTCTACGGCCCGCAGTCCGACCGGCCGGAGTGGATGACCAAGTCCCGCACCTATCCGCTGCTGAACGCGAGCGGGCGCGGCATCGTCGACTGGGTGCAGGCGCGGCGGCTCAAGCCCAATAAGGTTGGCGAACAATGATCAGGCTTCACGACACCCTTGCGCGGGAGAAGCGCGAGTTCATCCCGCAAGACCCGAAGCGGATCACCATGTATGTGTGCGGACCCACGGTCTACGGCCGTGCGCATATCGGGAATGCGCGTCCGTACGTGGTCTTCGACACGCTGGCGCGGCTGATCCGGCGGGAATTTGGCGAAGACAGCCTGGTCTACGCGCGGAACATCACCGACGTCGACGACAAGATCATCGCTTCTGCGGCTGCAGAAGGCGTCGACCCCTCAGTCATCACTGCGCGGTACGAGGACCACTTCCTTGATGACATGCGCGCGCTCGGCGTGCGCGATCCGGACATCGCCCCGCACGCGACGCGCGAGATCGCCGAGATGGTGGCGATGATCGGGCGGTTGATCGAGCTTGGCCACGCCTATGCCGCGGAGGGCCATGTGCTGTTCTCGGTGCCGAGCGACCCTGATTATGGCGCGCTGAGCAAGCGCGACCGCGACGCGATGGTCGCCGGTGCGCGCGTGGAAGTTGCCCCTTACAAGCGCGATCCTGCTGACTTCGTGCTGTGGAAGCCCAGCACCGAAGGCATGATTGGCTGGGATTCGCCATGGAGCCGGGGGCGGCCCGGCTGGCATATCGAATGCTCGGCGATGATCCGCGCCCATCTGGGCAAGACAATCGACATTCACGGCGGCGGACTCGATCTCATCTTCCCGCACCATGAGAACGAGATCGCGCAGAGCCGCTGCGCGCACGGTGGGGCCCCGCTGGCGCGCTACTGGGTGCACAACGGCTTCGTCGACATGGGCACGGAGAAGATGTCGAAGAGCCTCGGCAACATCATCACGCCGGGTGAGCTTCTGGCACAGGGGCACAAGGGCGAGACGCTGCGGCTGGCCCTGCTGAGCGCGCATTATCGCCAACCGCTGGCTTGGAGTGAGCGCCTCTTGGAAGATGCCGAGACAATACTACGAAAGGCGACCGACGCGCTTCGCTTTGAGGAGACTTTTCCAGCAGTTCAACCTGAGACCAGATTCATCTCACTCCTAAAAGATGATCTAAATACGCCAGGGGCATTGGATTATATTCGGGTGAAAACGCGAAAGGTTAGAGCGCTTGCGAGCGCCCAATCTTTTGGATCGCCATTTAGCGCTTACAGAATCTCGGGCGCGGAGTTGTTGTCGGCGTTCGAGATGCTTGGCATTGATCGGCAAAGCATATTAGGCACATTAGACGAAGATCAGGAAATCACGGACCTGATTCAACTAAGAGATGCAGCCAAGGCCAGCCGAGATTTCGCGACGGCCGATCGCATCCGCGACGAGTTGAAGGCGGACGGCATCGTATTGGAAGACGGCCCGGGCGGCACCACTTGGCGTCGTGGATGAGTGCGCAGCTTTACACCACGGACATCCTACGCCTGGCGGCCTCTTTACAGGAGCCGCGACAACTTGACCGCGAGGACGGGCGCGCCGAGGTCCGTTCGCCCACCTGCGGCAGCCGGATCTGGATGAGCGTTCAGCTCGACGACGATCGCCGGGTCGAGCATGTCTCGATGCAGGTGCACGCCTGCGCCTTCGGCCAGGCCTCCGCCGCGCTGGTCGAGCGCCATTGCCGCGGACGCGATCACGATCAGGTTTCCGAGGCGATGTTGGCGTTGAGCCGCTGGCTGGCGAACGAGCATAACGAAATCGACCACTGGCCCGGCATTGCCGTGCTTGAGCCTGGACGCGGAACCAGCGGCCGGCATGGGGCCATCCTGCTTCCGTTCCGCGCCTTGCTGGCTGCGATGGAAGACGCGCGTTGACGACACCGGCCGAGACCGCGCAGGCGACGACCGCAATCCTCGAAAGCGGTGCGATCCTCCTTGGCGCGGCGCTGGTTTTCGTGACGGTATTTCGTCAGCTCAAGCTCGGCGCGACCTTGGGCTATATCGTCGCTGGCGCGCTCATCGGGCCGCGGTTGCTGGGGCTGATCAAGGACCCCGAGCAGCTCACCAGCGTGACCGAGATCGGTATTGCGCTGCTGCTGTTCATCGTCGGGCTCGAATTGAAGCCGAGTCGTCTCTGGCGCTTGCGGCGGGATATCTTCGGTCTTGGTCTCATCCAGGTGGTGGCCTGCGGCATCGTGCTCAGCTCCCTGCTTTATTTCGCCCTCGGCATCTCGCCGCAGGCCGCGCTGGCGATAGGTTTGCCGCTGGCACTGTCGTCGACCGCGCAGGTGTTGCCGATGCTGCGCGCGGACAATGAGTTGAACACGCCGCAGGGGGAACGAGCGTTCTCCGTGCTGTTGTTCCAGGACCTGGCGATCGTGCCGATGATCACCATCATCGCGGCGATGGCGCGGACGCCACCGGACCCGGGCGCGCCGGTCGGGTGGATGCTGGCGCTCTATACGTTGGCGGCCGTGATCGGGCTGGTGATCGTGGGGCGCTTCTTGCTGAACCCGTTGTTCCGACTGGTCGGCCGTCTGGGCGAGCGCGAGCTGTTCGTGGTCGCAGGCCTGTTTACGGTCGTGGGCGCTTCCGCGGTCATGCACAGCCTGCACCTTTCGGTGCCGCTGGGCGCCTTCGTTGCGGGCGTGATGCTCGCCGAGTCGCCGTACCGGCATGAGCTGGAGGCGGACGTCGAGCCGTTCCGTTCGATCCTCCTTGGCCTGTTCTTCCTGTCGGTCGGTATGCTGCTCGACCTCGGCATGATTGCCGAGCGGCCGCTATTCGTCCTCGGCATCGCGGCCGCGGTGATCTCCACCAAGACCGCGCTGATCAGCCTGATTGCGCGAGGCTTTCGTGCAAGCTGGCCGAATAGCGTCAGGCTTGGGCTGCTTCTCAGCCAGGCTGGCGAGTTTGGCTTCGTTCTGTTTGCGCAAGCAACCAATGCGCAGTTGATTGAACGAGAGGCCGCCTCACTGTTCGGTGCCGTCGTAACGCTATCCATGGCGACGACGCCGTTCCTGATGCGCTTCATCGACTTTCTTGAGCGGCGCGAGGAGACCCGCGTCGACCTCGACGGTCCAGAGAAATCGCCCGAGACGAGTGCGATCGTCGTTGGCTACGGCCGTTTCGGGCAGACGGTCGCCCAGATGATGATGGCGAAGAGCATCGGCGTAACGCTCATCGACAAGAAGCCGGGGCAAATCGAGCTTGCCGGCGAATTCGGCACGAAGGTCTATTACGGCGATGGAGTCCGGCTGGACCTCCTCCGGACCGCGGGTGCTGAAACCGCGCGTGTGATCGCATTTTGCAACGATAACAAGGATGGCGATCTAAGCGCAGAAGCTTTGCGCGCGGTGCTAAATGCCTTCCCCCAGGCAGCTGTCATGGTTCGCGCATACGATCGCCTGCACCTCATTGAGCTGGACCGACTCGACCTAGCTTTCGCTGAGAGAGAACTTTTCGAGAGTGCCGTCGCGATGGGCCGCGCCGCGCTGAAGGCGAACGGCATTCCTCTTGGCGAGATCGACCGCGTCGAGCGGGAATACCGCGGGCGCGACTGCGAGCGGCTCGAGCGTCAGGCGGCCTCAGGCGACATCCGCGCCGGTTGGGAGCGCGCGTTCGCGCCCGACCGCGCACTTGACGATGAAGACGGCGGGCCTAGCCCCGATCCGCAGCCAGGAACGTCTCCAGTTCCACAATGATCGCATCGACCACGTCCTTGTGGGCGCCGTCACCGCTTTTCACGTGGATATGCGCCTCCTCGTAAGATGGGCGGCGTTCCTGCGACAGGCGTTCGAGAACGGCCTTCGGGTCACCGGTGCGGAGCTGCACGCGGGTATCGCGGCGTGAGGTGCGTTCGGTCAGGACGTCGACCGGAGCATCGAGCCAGACCGTTATCGCGCGCTGGTTCAGCAGTTCGCGGGTGCGCGGATCGACATAGGCCCCGCCGCCGGTTGCGATGACGCGGACTTCGCCTTCGATCAATCGAGCCACCAGTCGACGTTCGCCGTCTCTGAAGTCGCGCTCGCCGTAACGCTCGAACACCTCGGCGGCCGGGAGCCCTGAGGCATCCTCGATTGCCGAATCGCTGTCGACGAAAGACACACCTAAGCGCTTGGCCAGGCGGCGCCCGACCGTCGATTTGCCAACCCCCATAAGTCCCACCAGCACGACGGGCCGGTCGAGACGCTTCGACAATTCGGTCACCGTTAAGGGCTATACAGCGGCGCGCGCGCTGGGCAAAAGCCGCGTCCATGCCGCGGATACTCATTCCCATAGTCCTGGTGCTTGTTGTGCTGGGTGTGCTGTTCTTCCTGTCGACGCTGCCGAAGGAGCAGCCGACCAAGCCGATCGAGGTTCAGGTCACGCCGGGCGCAGGCACTGGGGGCAATGCTCATTAAGCCCGTCTGGCTGGCATCCGCGGCGCTGCTGCTGGCGCTGCCCGCGCTCGCGCAACAGGCGAACGTAACGCAGCCGGCGCCGGCTGCGACGCCATCGACGCCCGCTCCCGTCCGCCAGGCCGCTCCGGCGGAATCGGGTGGCGATGAAAGCGCGGTTGAAGAGGTCGCGGCCGTGAACATTCCGCCGCCGGTGCCGCCGATCGAATATCCTGGGTGGGCACGCCGCGATCCGTGGTCGGTCGGCGCGATTTCACCACAAGCCGCGGGGCTTACCGACGACGCTTGGGGCGGCGCCAATGGACCATTTCTTTCGACATTGATGCGGCGGATGCGTGCCCCGCTCGCGTCGCGCTGGGCGCACATCGCCCTTCGAGACGCCCTGCTGGCCAAGCTTCATGCGCCCGTGAATGTCAATCCGATCGACTGGACGGCCGAGCGGGCCTGGCTGCTGCTGCGGATGGGCGAAGCGGACGCGGCGCGGATGCTCGTTGCCGGCGTCGACGTCGACCGCTTCACGCCAAAGATGACGCAGGTGGCTGTCCAGACTGCCCTGGCCAGCTCGGACCCGTCGGCCCTGTGTCCACTGGAAGATGGCATGCGGAAGGCCGAGCCGGGCGTGCTACGTTTGGTGCAGGCAATGTGTGCGTCGCTGGCTGGACAGCCGGAATCGGCGTCAGCGACAATCGATCAGGCGCGGCGTTACGGTCGGATCGGCGGGATAGACCTTGCGCTGGCGGAGAAGGTTGTCGGGGCCGGCGCGAACGGCCGGACCACGACACTCGAATGGGATCCAGTAGACTCGCTCACAGCCTGGCGTTTTGGGCTCGCTACCGGCACCGGTGCCGTCCCGCCGGACCGTCTGATCAACGCCGCGTCGCCGCAGCTGAGGGCTTTCCAGGCTCGGGCACCCATGCTGACCGCTCAGCAACGGCTGCCGTCGGCCATGATCGCGGCTGGGATGGGTGTGTTCTCCTCTCAGTCGATGGTCGATCTTTACTCATCCATCTACGATGCCACGGATCCTGACGACCTTCCCGGCAGTGACGCCTGGCAATTGCGTCTCGCGTACGTCGCCAAGGATCCCGGCGCGCGTACGGCAGCGATCCGCAAGCTGTTGGGCACCGGCAAAGGCCGATACGACAAGGAAGGCGCGCGTGCGCTGGTCGCCCGCGCGGCGTCGATGGTCCGCCCGGACGCCAAGCTTGGCAAGGATGCCTGCGATCTGATTTCCGCGATGCTTGCGGGCGGCTACGATCAAGCGGCCGCGCGATGGATTCCGATCCTCGATGACCTCGACGACGAAGCGAACGACCGCTGCTGGGCGATGCTGGCTCTGGCCGCGCCGAATGTGGCGGAAGTCACCGCGCGGCGCGTCAACGCCTTCATTAAGCGCGACAACAGCCGCGATCACGTCCGTAGCGCCTTGCTGGTCGCAGGCCTTGCAGGGCTCGGGCGGCTGAACGCCGAGACCGCCAACTCGATCAACCGGAGCAACGGACTAGGTCTGGGCCACGTGACGAACTGGACCAGAATGATCGACGCAGCCGCAGCGCGCGGGCAGGGGGGCACCGTACTTGTGCTGACCGGAACGGGCTTTCAGACGCCTGCGTACGACAGGATTCCGGCGTCGCATCTGTTTCACGCCGTGTCGGCGCTTGGGAAAACCGGGCAGGGCTTCACCGCCCGGATGATCGCCGCCGAGGCCCTGTCAAGGACGTGACGCCCGACGACCGCGCCCTGGTCGACCGGTTTCTCGACATGATGGCAGTGGAGGCCGGCTCGTCGCGTCACACGCTGGCGGCCTATCGTAACGACCTCGAACGGGCGGCGGAGGATGCCGGTGTGCTTGGCGACGCGAACACCGAGAAGCTCCAGCAGCTGGGGGCCAAGTGGAGTGACCTCGCGCCGTCGACCGTTGCCCGCCGCTCAGCAGCGCTCCGCCGCTTCTACGGGTTCCTGATCGACGATGGGCTGCGCAAGGACGATCCTTCGGCTGCGCTGCCGCGCCCCCGCCTCGAACGGCCGCTTCCCCGTATTCTGGATACCGCGGAAGTGGAGCGAATGTTTGCAGCTGCCGAGGATCGCGCGGCGAGCGGGGAGCCGAACGGGTTGCGAAACCTCGCGTTACTCGAACTATTATACGGATCGGGCCTGCGCGCTACCGAGCTTGTCAGCCTTCCGCGCGTAGCGGTTCGGCCAGACCAGCCCTTTCTAATGGTGCGCGGTAAAGGATCGAAGGACCGTTTGGTGCCGATCTCCACGCGGGCGCAAGCTGCTGTCGCGAATTGGCTGGAGATCGCGCCGGGCGGCCGCCCCTGGCTTTTCGCCAGTGGCAAGTCGCACCTCAGCCGCGTGCGCCTGTTCCAGATCGTCCGTGCCATGGCAGCCGACGCAGGCATCGCGCCCGAACGCGTCAGCCCACACGTGCTGCGTCATGCTTTCGCAACCCACCTCCTTTCCGGCGGCACGGATCTCCGGGTCCTGCAGTCGCTGTTGGGGCACGCCGACATCGCCACGACGCAAATTTACACCCATGTCGACAGTGCCCGGCTGGTCGAGCTCGTCAACACCCGGCACCCGCTGGCGACGCGCAATCGCCAACCGCCGCGTTGACGGCCACCGCAGCTTGCGCCTACCCGCCCGCTCCACATGCTGAATTATCTCGATTTCGAAAAACCGATCGCCGAGCTGGAAACCCGCGTGGCGGAGCTGCGCGAAACCGCCAGCAGCTCCGACATCGATATCGATGCGGAGGTCGGCAAGCTCGAGGTCAAGGCCAACAAGCTGTTGCGCGACACCTATGCGAAGCTGACGCCGTGGCAGAAGGCGCAAGTCGCGCGCCATCCAGACCGGCCGCACTTCAAGGATTACCTCGGGGGAATCGTTGACGAATTCCTCCCGCTGGCTGGCGACCGCGCCTTCGCCGATGATCCGGCAATCATCGGTGGCCTGGCGAGGATCGACGGACGCCGCGTGATGATCCTGGGGCATGAGAAGGGCGACGACACGGCGACGCGCCTCAAGCACAATTTTGGCATGGCCAAGCCCGAGGGTTACCGCAAAGCGATACGGCTGATGCAGCTGGCGGACCAATTCGGCATCCCCGTCGTGACGCTTGTCGACACCCCGGGCGCCTTCCCGGGCGTACAGGCCGAGGAGCGCGGGCAGGCGGAGGCGATCGCCCGCTCAACCGAAGAATGCCTGAAACTTGGCGTTCCGATGGTAGCCGTCGTTGTTGGTGAGGGTGGATCGGGTGGCGCGGTCGCAATTGCGTCGGCCAACCGTGTGCTAATGTTCGAACATGCTGTCTATTCCGTCATTTCGCCCGAAGGCTGCGCGTCCATCCTTTGGCGAACGGCCGACAAAGCTGCCGATGCGGCGGAAGCGATGAAGATCACTGCCGCCGACCTCCATGCGCTCGGCGTCGTCGACCGTGTCGTCGATGAGCCTCTGGGGGGCGCGCATCGCGATCGCGACGCGGCAATCGGCGGACTGAAAGGTGCGCTCATCGAAGAATTGGACGGCCTCTCGGCTCTCAACAGCGATGAACTCCGCAAACAGCGCCGCGCGAAGTTTCTCGCCATAGGCTAGAGCAGGCCGGAACCCGCTTCAGTCATTCTCCGTTCAAAATTTGCGCGCTTTATCGGCGCGAGAGCGAGGGACTATGGCTGTTTTGCGTAAGAAACTGCTTCTGTTTGCCGCGGCGTCTTTGGCGCTCACGCCGGCCGCCGCGCAGCAACTCCGCTATCTTGATCCCCGCGACGTAGCCGAAGCCCAGCGCGACAACGCCCAGCTCGTACAGGACTTGGGCGGTGCCGAAACCGGACCGCGCGCGGCTTACGTCACGAGCATCGGCAGACGAGTCGGCCAATTTTCCGGCGTCGCCAATCCTAATCAAGCCCTTCACTTCACGACGCTAAATTCCGCGGTCGAAAACGCGCTGTCCGTTCCCGGAGGCTACGTCTACATCACGCGCCAGTTGCTGGGCCTGATGAATGACGAGTCCGAGCTGGCCTTCGCGCTCGGTCATGAAGTCGGTCACGTTGCGGCCAACCACGCCCACATCCGGGAACAATATGCGCAGCGCAATCCGCTCGGGGTCTTCGGTGCCATCGTCGGCGCGATCTTCGGCGGAGGCTTCTCCGATATTCTGTCCGCGCGTTCCCGCATGGACCTGCTCAGCTTCTCCCGGGATCAGGAATATCAGGCAGATACCCTGGGACTGCGCTACATGCTCATGGCCGGCTATGATCCAGCCGGTGCTGCCGGCGTGCTGGGAGCGCTCACGCGGCAGAGCCGGCTTTCGGCGCTGGTCCAGGGACGCACCAACCGCCAGACTCCGGAGTGGGCGAGCACTCACCCACTTAGCGAAAATCGGATGCAGCGCGCCTTGGCTGAGGCGCGGGCGACAGGCCGGCTAGGGACGGGCATTCGCAACCGCGATGTCTATCTCAACCAGATCGAAGGCGTCTTTGTCGACGATGACCCCGCGCAAGGCGTAATCGATGGCGCGACCTTCACACACCCGGATCTGCGCATCCAGTTCACGGTGCCGCAGGGCTACCTGATGTCCAACGGCACCGATGCCGTTACCGTTTCTGGATCGGCGGGGAAGGCGCAGTTCAAGGGCGGAGCGTTTCGCGGGAATCTCGACGACGCAGTATTGCTGGCATTCAGGGGACTTACGCAGGGTACCGCGAACTACCCCGTGCCGCCGCCACGACACGTCACCATCAACGGCATGCCGGCAGCGGTCACGACGGCGCGCTTTAACGGGGAGTCCGGGCCGATCGACGCCAGCGTCGCCGCCTATCAGTGGGAACCGGGCCGAATCTACTTCTTCGTGATGATCACGCCGGGCGGCTACGGGATTGGCCCGTTCGCCCCAATGATCAACTCACTCCGCAAGATCACCCCGGGCGAGGCTGCAGCAATCCGCCCGCGGGTCATCCACGTCGAAACTGTACGTCCTGGCGATACGCTTCAGTCGTTGAGCGCCCGCATGGCTTACCGGGATTACAGGCTCGAGCGGTTCCTCTCGCTCAACGACCTCAACCCCGGCAGCCGGTTGGCGCCAGGGCAAAAAGTCAAACTCATCGTCTACGGGTCGCGCCGAAGCTGATGCGCCCGCTTAGGACGGCATGTGTTCGTTAGCGGCGTTGCCGAGCTTGCCCCACATGCCACCGACGCCACCGCCCATCGACTGAAGTCCCGTCATCATCGCGATGACGATCAGGGCGGCAATCAGTCCGTATTCGATCGCAGTCGCTCCGCGCTCATCGGCGCGCAGCTTGCGCAACATTGTCCGGATAGCGATCACGCCACCCTCCTCTGGTCCACGTCCACATTGGCCGTTTATCCCAGCCAGAGTTAATAACTCTTCGGGCTATAGGGTTAACGCACCTGCAGGCTTGTCGGCAGCCCAAGCGGCGAAATGCAGAATTTCGACGGTTTCAGTCGTTCGACCGTCGCGACCGGCCGCGGAAAAGCTCGTCGCTGCGGCGGTGCGGCCCGCCCTTCTGATGAAATGTGGTCGGGCCGCTAGCACATTGGTCAGCCCCATGGCGCGCAGGTCGCGCACGAGACCTTCAATAGATTGGTATGAAAGGTTGACGCGGTCGATATCGACGACCGGGTTAGCGAGGCCACTCTCGGCAAGCAGAGAGGAGAGCGCCGAAGGTTCTATCCGAGGGTGAACATGAGGAGCTGCAGCGCCCGTCGCCTCATCCGCCGCCCGCATGGCCTCCCTCAAACGCGGAAGCGTTTCGCCGCCCGCCATCGCGCCGATGAGCAAACCCCCAAGGCTCAGCGCATAGCTCGTCAGGCGTAAGGCCAGCGGCAGATCGTTCACCGTATCAAGGGTGCCCACCGAGACGATTAAATCGTAACCTTGCTCCGGCGGGAGCCAAGCATCCTCGATTACCGCGGAGCCTCCGGCGGCATCGGCAAAAAGGGCGCCGGGATCGAGGATTTGAACGTCCGGTCCGAGCGCCCGTAGGCGCTTTGCCCAGGTCGGATCGGGACATCCGATTAGAAGCGCGCGTTCAAACTGCCGTTGCATGAGTTCGATCCGCTCAAGGCAATCGGCGAATGCGCGTTCATATAGGAAAAGTTCGACCCCCGATCGCGCCGCCCGATCGCGTCGCATCGCCCGGATCCTCATATCGAACAGTTCGGCCATGGCGGCGCTTGTGCAGGTCGTGCGCTCGGGCGACAAGAAGGCATGTTGTGGGCTGGCTTGAAGACATCCGCACGCGTGATCCTCGACTTCGCGCTGCCGCCACGCTGTGCGGGTTGCGGGACGATCGTCGGCGACGTGCACAGCTTTTGCCCGGACTGCTGGAAGCAGGTCGAATTTCTCGGCCACACCGGTTGCCAGACCTGCGGGATGCCCTTGCAATCCACTGAGCAGGCAACGTGCGCCCGTTGTTTGGCGCACGCTCCGAAGATTGCCCGGACGCGTGCAGCGGTCGCCTATGGAGATTTGACGAGGGGCCTCGCGATCCGCCTCAAATATGGACGCAAGGTCGCCATCGCTCGCACCATGGCGCGGTTCATGGCTCCGCTGGTGGGCGACAGTGAGAACGAGCGCCTTCTTGTTCCGGTCCCGCTTCATCGCACGCGCCTTTGGTCACGGGGATTCAACCAATCGGCTCTGGTGGCAAAAGAGTTGTCGCGCCGCTTGGGCATCGACGTGCAGCCGGCCGCCCTTCGCCGCACTCGACGCACTCCGCCGCTGAAGGGGATGACCGCGAGCCAGCGCAAGAAAACCGTGTCTGGAGCTTTTTCGATCGCTGATGAGGCCAGGATTAGGGGGAAAACGATAATCCTCGTCGACGATGTGCTGACCACTGGCAGCACGGCCGAGGCATGCGCGCGAACACTGCAGCGGGCGGGTGCGGCGCGGGTGGAACTGGTCAGTTGGGCACGTGTGGTGAAACCTTCGCAGTTGATGCGTTGAGTGCTCTGCCTAAATATCCACGGAAAGGGAGCGAGCGCGTGCCGGTTGTCGAGATCTATACGAAGGGCTTCTGTCCGTACTGCTGGCGGGCGAAGGAACTGCTGGATGCCAAGGGTATCGAGTTCCGGGAGATTTCGGTTGATTTTGGTGGTCCTGACAAGCAGGCGATGGTCCAGCGTGCGCGCGGCCGCACTACGGTGCCACAAATCTTTATCGACGATCGGCATGTCGGCGGCTGCGATGACTTGATGGCGCTTGATCGCGCCGGCAAGCTCGACGAGCTTCTCGCCGCCTGACGGATGACGCGCGTCGCGGTCTTTCAGCCGACTACGGGAATCGATCCGGCCGCCAATACCGCTGCGCTTGTAAAAGCGATTGAAAAGACTGCCGCTGGCGGCGGCACGATGCTGTTTACGCCTGAGATGTCGGGCCTGCTCGATCGCGATGCGAAACGGGCGTCTAGCGCCTTGAGAGAGCCGGAACGCGATGAGGTGCTATCGGCCTGTCGGGACGCGGCGGCGAAGCACGGTCTCTGGCTGCATATTGGATCGCTCGCGGTCCTCACCAGCAATGGGAAGGTAGCCAACCGGGCTTTCGTAATCGACGCGGCCGGCGAAATACGGGCAACCTACGACAAGATTCACTTGTTCGACGTGGACTTGCCCACAGGTGAGAGTTGGCGCGAGTCCAATGTGTATGCCGCCGGTGACCGAGCAGTCGTTGTCGACGACACGCCCGTCGGAAGGCTCGGGCTGACGATTTGCTACGATCTCAGATTCCCCGATTTGTTTGCGCGGCTGGCCGAGGCTGGAGCCGACTCCATTGCCGTCCCGGCCGCATTTACGGTCCCAACGGGCATGGCGCACTGGCACGTCCTGCTGAGGGCCCGCGCGATCGAAGCTGGTCTGTTCGTGATCGCTGCCGCACAAGTGGGTCATCACGAGGACGGACGGAATACGTTTGGCCACAGCCTCGTCGTCGATCCGTGGGGCGAAGTGCTGCTCGATCTGGGTGATCAACCGGGTCTCGGCTTCGTCGAGATCGATCGCGCGAGAATAGCCGACGTGCGCTCTCGCGTGCCTGCACTGGCGCACCGCCGGTCGATCCCAAATGTCACTCACCAATGATCGTCTTCGACCTGCAATGCCGGGAAGATGGCCAGATTTTCGAAGCCTGGTTCCGCTCGTCGGACGACTATGAGGACCAACGGCAGCAGGATCTCGTCATTTGTCCCCTTTGCCAATCTTCCAACGTGGGCAAGGCACCGATGGCGCCCCGGGTACCACGGAAGGGATCGGACAGCCCGTTGAGCCGGTTGGCTGCCATGCAGGCGGAGTTGCTGAAGAAGTCTCGCTGGGTCGGCGATCAGTTCACCGACACTGCGCGCAAGATCCACGCCGGCGAGATCGAACCGCAGCAAGTTCACGGAAATGCGACATTGGCGCAGGCAAGATCCCTGGTTGATGAGGGGGTCCCCGTCGCGCCGCTATTCGTGCCCGTCACTCCACCGGATCAGGTAAACTGACACGCGAATTGATTGGGCGGACATCGTCCCTTATTCCGGCCGCCAGTGACCCCGTAGCTCAGCAGGATAGAGCATCAGATTCCTAATCTGAGGGCCACTGGTTCGAATCCAGTCGGGGTCACCAGAAGCAGGGACAGGAGTTATGGCGACCAAGCAGCAGCAGGCTAGGCAGCACCACGCCGCGCAAGGCGCCGCGCACCGACTATTTGTGGAACACCCTCGTTCCCTCGGCATGACTTGGGGCGGACATGGTCTCGGCGCGGTTAAGATCGGCGCTGAATTGATCAGTGCCGGCTGCGCGGCCATGGTCCATGCCATCGTCCCTGGCCTGTTCACCGACACCGCCGGGCGGACCGTTGCGCGCATTTACGATCATATCCAGTCGCGAAAGGCGAGCGCGGCCAATCCGGAGAGTTGGCCTGACTACGAAATCTGATCGCCGCGCTGTCGCAATCGCTGGCGGAGGGGCTTCCGGAACTATCCTTGCGGTGCAGCTTGCCCGGCGCGGCATCAGCTCTGTCCTGATCGACGGCAGCGGGCGCGTAGGCAAGGGCGTGGCATATTCGACGACCGAGCCCGCGCACCTTCTCAACGTTCCAGCCCAAGGAATGAGCGCGCTGGCAGATGAGCCCGATCATTTCGCCCGCGCCTTCGAAGCCGCGGGCGGGCACCGCCGCGGCTTCGCGCAACGGCGCTTCTTCGGCCAATATCTCGGCGGATTGCTCGGGCACGCGGAAGCGAGCGGCAACGTCGCGTCCCTGAACGCCACAGCGACGGCCGCGAACCAGGTCGCTGACGGCTGGCGCGTTAGCTTGGACGATGGTTCTTCCCTGGAGGCGAGCGCTCTGGTGCTTGCGACCGGCAATCAGGAACCGGACGGGTTGCGGGCGTTCGCGGATGCTGGCAGCCGGTTCATCCGCAATCCATGGGGCGATGAAGCTCGCAACGCGATCGCGAATCTTGCCAGCAATGGCGAGGCGGCGCTGATCGTCGGCA
Source organism: Sphingomonas flavescens (assembly GCF_030866745.1). Taxonomy (NCBI): domain Bacteria; kingdom Pseudomonadati; phylum Pseudomonadota; class Alphaproteobacteria; order Sphingomonadales; family Sphingomonadaceae; genus Sphingomonas; species Sphingomonas flavescens. The sequence continues at coordinate 2,531,657 of NZ_CP133016.1, forward strand.
CCGGGCTGACGATGGTCGATCTGGTGCTGTCCCTCGATGCCGCCAGTTATACAGGCCGCATTGTCGCGCTTTCGCGGCGCGGGCTTATTCCCCGCACCCATGCGGATTTTGATCCCGTGCCTGTAGCGTTGGAGGACGTCCCGCAAGGCGATGTTCGCGGCCTGACGCGGTGGCTTCGGGAACGTGGCGCCCGGATAGGTTGGCGGGCCGCCGTCGACAGCCTTCGCCCGCACAGCCATGCCCTCTGGCAGCGCCTCGACACTACGCAACAGCGCCGGTTCCTCCGCCACGCCCGTCCGTGGTGGGACGTTCACCGTCACCGGATCGCGCCCGAGGTCGGCTCCACGGTTGCGCAAATGGTGTCCAGCGGCCAGCTTGAGATTGTCGCCGGCCGAATCGAGACTGCGACGGTCACCGACAGTAAGCTCGAGGTGACCTATCGGCGGCGACGCGCGAGCAAGCCGCAGCGCGAAACATTCGCCTACGCATTCAATTGCACGGGTCCGCTGCACAGCATGACGCACACCCGTGATCCGCTTCTGCGCAGTCTGTTGAATGCGGGAGCGGTAAAGCCCGATCATCTCGGAATTGGACTCGAAGTCGACGGAGTCTGTCGCGCGGCAAAGCATCTGTGGGCGATGGGTCCGCTGACCAAAGGCCGGTATTGGGAAATCATCGCGGTGCCCGATATCCGCGAGCAGGCCGCGCGGGTGGCGGCAGACATTGAGCAGGAGCTTTGCGCATGAGCGGCGATCCAGTGGATGGCGATCTGGTCGAACCGCCCCCGGCGGACGCCGTACCGGCAGACGTTGCGGAGGCGGTGAGAACGATCATTCGTTGGGCCGGCGACGACCCGGACCGCGAAGGCTTGCTCGACACGCCGCGGCGGGTTGCACGGGCCTGGCGGGAATATGCGCGCGGCTATCTCGAAAACCCGGCCGATCATTTGAGTCGAACATTCGAGGAGGTGGGAGGTTATGACGAGATCGTCCTGCTGAAGGGCATCCCATTCCAATCCCATTGCGAGCACCACATGGCGCCGATCATCGGGACCGCTTCGATCGCCTATCTGCCCCGTGACCGCGTCGTCGGGATCAGCAAGCTGGCGCGCGTTCTACATGGCTTTGCGCGGCGGCTGCAGGTGCAGGAGCGGCTGACCGCTCAGGTTGCCGACGCTATTTGGGAGCATCTTGAGCCGAAGGGCGTGGCGGTCGTCGTCGAGGCTAGCCACGCCTGCATGACAGCGCGCGGCGTCCAGACGCCGGGTGTGATGATGACGACCAGCCGGATGATGGGCACGTTCCGCGAGGACGAACGCAGTCGCCGCGAGGTCCTCGCCCTGATGGGTTATTGAGAAACGCAGGCGGGGCAGCGTCGCTGGCCTGATCGCTGCCCCGCGCCCCACCCCAAACGGAGGGGGTGTTCCGCGCCTTAACGTTTAAGCGTTGCTCGGAGTTTCCAGCCCGTGCTTCAGCTGGCTGATCTGGTCGTGGCCCTGCTTCACCGACTGATAGCATTGCTCAATCACCTGGCGGCTCTCACCTTGAATGCCATCGGTGTGCAGCGCAGCCTGCCACTTCTCCTTGAGATAATCCTCGCCGCGTTCGACCTCGTTGATGATCGACTTTTCATCGCGGCCCGTAATGGCCGCCTTCAAATCTTCGAAACGCTGGTGGGTCTTGCCAAGGAATGAGCCGTCATCCTCCGGGTTTCCACCGAGGCGCTGCACTTCCGAACGGAGCTTTGAAACGACTTCCTGCCGCTCATCGGCGCGCTGGCGGAAGATTTCGCGCAGGCGCTCATTGTCGATATTCTTCGCGCTGTCTTCATATCCGTTCACGCTGTCGATGGTCGTTGCGATCAGCGTGTTGAGTGCGGTGATAGTTTCTGAATGTTCAGCCATATGTACCTCCAATGGTGATTAGCTGAGACTTCAACGTGCGACAGCGCGGGACGATGCACGTGCGCCGACGAATTCACTCCCCCGTATCCGGCAAATAGGGCAGTGTGCCGCAGCTTTTGACCGAAGGGGGCGAGTCGATGGCACTGACACGCAGGGGATTGCTTGAACGCATTGGCCACGCGGGGGGCATCGGCGCCGCCTACATGGCAATGGAGACATTGGGCTTGGCAATCCCAACGGCGGCGGGGGCAGAGAATTTCGCGCTCGCACGGGCGGGCAATGGTAAGTCTGTAGTCGTCCTGGGCGCCGGCGTCGCCGGATTGGTGTCCGCCTATGAACTTCAGCGCGCGGGTTACCGGGTCACGGTGCTCGAAGCGCGCGACCGCATTGGTGGCCGCTCGTGGTCGATCCGCGGCGGTGACCGCATCGTCCAGATGGGCCGCGCCGACCAGCACGCTTCCTTCGATCCCGGGCTCTATTTCAACGCCGGCCCGGCGCGCTTGCCCTCATCGCATCGCGTGATTCTGGGCTACGCGCGCCGCTTCGGTGTCCAGCTGGAGCCGTTCATCAACGTCAATCGCAACGCCGGCTGGGACTTCGGCGGCAAGGTCCAGCCGGAGCGGCGGATGGTTGAAGATCTTCGCGGACACCTCGCGGAGTTGCTGGCGAAGGCCATCGACCGTCACGCCCTGGACGGGGTGGTGTCGAAGGATGAGCTGGCGATGGTTCGCCAATTTCTCGTTCCGTACGGTTCGCTGGACGACAAAGGCACCTATCGACCATCCGGGTCTTCGGGCTGGGCGACGGACGGCGGCGGTTACGCGCAGGCGCCAGTGCCGCTTGGTTCGCTGGCCTTCAAGGACCTCGCGCCGTCGCCCGCGGTGACGCTGCCTTATTTGTTCGAGCACATCTGGGACATGCAATCGACGATGCTGCAGCCGGTCGGCGGCATGGATCGCATCGCGCACGCCATTTATCAGCCGGTGAAGCCCTTGGTGCGCCTGAAGTCGCCCGTGACTGCCATCCGCCGCGCGGGCGATCGCGTCCGGATCGAGCACGGCCCGGGCAAACAGATCACCGAAGCCGACGTTTGCGTGTGTACGCTCGGCGCGAACCTGCTGACCAAAATTCCGAACGACTTCTCACCGGCCAAGCAGGCGGCGCTGAAGAAGGTCGAATATTTGCCCAGCGTGAAGGTCGCGTTCGAGGCGCCGCGCTTCTGGGAAAGCGACGATAATATCTTCGGCGGACTGGCCTGGACCGACCGAGATAATGAGAACGTCATCTACCCGTCGAACAACATCGGGGCCGCCAAGGGCGTGCTGGTGGGTGCCTACGTCGCCGGCTGGACTCATCGCGACAACCCGCAGAAATTTGCCGCCTACAGCGATGCAAAGCGGCTTCAAGTCTCGCGGGAATCTGTGGAGGCCCTGCATCCGGGACGGTCGAGGCTGTTAGGCAAAGGCGTGACGGTCGGCTGGGGGCTGGTTCCATATTCGGAAGGCGTGGGCGCGATCTGGCCCGATGGGCCCGGCGGCAATGGTGCGCGTGGGGCCGATTATGCCGAACTGCTGAAGCCCGAGGGGCCGATCGTCTTCGCGGGCGAGCATCTGAGCTATCAGGGACTGTGGCAGGAAGGTGCTGCGCTGTCGGCGCACGAAGCCCTCAAACTCGTCGCCGCGATGGCACGAGAGTCAGCGCCAGCCTAGCGCTTGTCGAAGAGAAGCGGCGGATCGGCGATTATCGCGTGATGACTGGCGCCGGCGCCCCACGGGCAATAAGGGGTCCTAACGAAGGGGAGAAATCATGCGCTTGCTGCTCATCGCTACTGCCGCCCTTGCCTTGTCGCCAATTGCCACCCTTGCATCCGCGCAGTCGACCTTGGCTGCTGCCGTCGCCGACACTGCCAACCGCACGCCGGACAACGTGAAGCTGGATGAATCCCGTAAACCGGCGGCGCTGCTGCAGTTCTTCGGGGTCAAGTCGGGCATCCAGGCGCTCGATATGTTCGGCGCCAACAGATATTGGGCGGAGATCATGTCGCCGGTGGTCGGGCCCAAGGGCCACATCACCGTCTGGCAGCCCACGCAGTTCCTGACTGACAAGAACCGCGTGCCGTTCGAAGATTTTGCCGGGCGCGCGAAGAACGTCAGCCTGATTTCCAGCCCATTCGAAGCGCCGGACCTGCCCAAGGCGAAGTTCGACTTTGCGCTGATCAATATGGACTACCACGATACCTATTGGGAAAGCGCCGAGCGCAAGATCCCACGACAGGATCCGAATGCCTGGCTCAAGCGGCTTTACGCCGCCATGAAGCCGGGTGGGGTCGTGGGCGTAGTCGACCACGTTGCGAACGCGAAGAGCGATCCGCGCGAAAGCGTCGAAAAGATGCACCGCATCGACCCGGAAATCATCAAGGCCGACTTCAAGCGCGCGGGATTTGTGCTCGCGGGTTCTAGCGATCTGCTCCGCAACGCCGCCGACGATCACAGCAAGGGCGTGTTCGATGCGTCGATCCGCGGCAAGACGGACCGGGCTGTCTTCAAGTTTAAGAAGCCGCGTTGACCGAAGCGGACGGTAAGCCGGCAAAAGAGGCCGGCGCGGGTCTGAGGGCTTATTATGCACTCGGTTCACTGGTGCTCGGCATTGTCGCGGGGATCTTCGCCAACGGATTAGGCGGCGGCTCGCGCGACAATGCGCTTGGCGTTGCCTCATTCGTCGGCACGCTGTGGCTCAACGGCCTGAAGATGACCGTCATTCCGTTGGTCGTCGCGCTGTTGATCGTCGGCATCGCCAAAAGCGCCGAAGCGGCTCAAGCGGGCCGTATTGCGGGACGTTCAGTGTTGTGGATCGTCATTATCTGCACCCTATCGTCGATCTTTGGCGCCATCGCGACCGTCGCCTTGACCGGCGTTTTTCCACTTTCGCGCGACACCGCGGGGCTGCTGCAGGTGGCGCTGGGCCATGTCGAGCAAACGGCATCAGGTCCGCTGCCTGGTGCTGCCGAGTTCTTTAAAGGGGTCGTGCCATCGAACGTGGTGGCTGCGGCCAGCAACGGCGATGTCCTTCCCCTGACGGTGTTTGCCGTATTGTTCGCACTGGCCCTCACCAAGATCGCGGCCCGCGGGCGCGAGGCCGTGGTGACCGTGTTCGAAGCGGTCGGGGAGGCGCTGCTGGTCGTGATCGGCTGGGTCTTGGCGGTAGCGCCAATCGGCGTTTTCGCCTTGGCCTTCACCGTCGGTGCGACCGCCGGAGGCGCCGCGTTCGCGGGACTCGGCCATTATGTGATCATCATCTCCGTGATCGGCATCCTCGTGACGCTTGCAGCCTATCCGCTGGCTGCGGTGGCCGGACGGGTTAATCTGGGCAGTTTCTCGCGGGCACTGATTGCGCCGCAGGCTGTCGCGATCTCAACGCGGTCATCCCTCGCATCGCTTCCCGCCATGCTTGCATCGGCGAAACAAATGGGCCTGCGCGACGAGGTCAGCGACGTATCGCTGCCGATCGCAGTGGCGCTGTTCCGCGCGACTGGTCCCGCCATGAACACCGCTGTCGCATTCTACGTCGCGCACTGGCTCGGCCTCGAGCCGACCTTTGCGCAAATGGTCGCAGCAACCGCCGTGGGCGCGGTCATGAGCTATGGTGCGGTCAGCCTGCCGGGCGAAGTGACCTACATCAGCTCGATCGCGCCAATCGCGCTGGCTCTTGGCGTTCCGATCGCCCCACTGGGGCTACTAGTGGCTGTAGAAATGGTGCCGGACATCTTCCGAACGGTCGGCAACGTTACTCATGACGTGACCCTCGCCAGCATCGTAGACCGAGAAACGCGTTAATCATTTTGAACGGTGGCTGACCACCGTTCGTCGATTTGGCCATTCACGAACGACCCTCGTCGAGCCGCCGATATTTAGCGCGTGCTTGGTCGATGATGGCGCGAATTCGCCGCCGATTTGCGCGATCTCCACCCTGCGACGCGGGGCGACCCTCTCCATTCCCCAGCTGTCCCGCGTCGCAGACAAAGGGAGTTACATGATGTTCAAAGCAATCCCCGCAGCCGCTGCGCTCGCAGTCGCGGCCGTGTTGGTGGTCCCGACCGTAAGCCATGCGCAGGATACCCGCTCCATGGCTGTTTCCTATGCCGACCTGAATCTTGCATCCGCCAAGGGCCAGGACAGGCTGCAGCGGCGGGTCAACCTTGCCGCCTCATACGTCTGCGGGCAGGCCGACACGCGCGATTTCAACTGGGCGCGCGAGGTTGAGCTCTGCCGCACCGGCGCGCTGGAAGGTGCGCAGCCGGCGATTTTAGCGGCAATCAACAATGCCCGTCATCCGAGCGTCGAAGTTCTCCAGGCCACCTCGCTAGTCGTCACGGCGAAGTGAGTCTCCTGTGCCGGCCGCCACGCTCCCACCAAGGGCGCGGCGGCTTTTTTGCTGCTTAGCGGCCGGCAATCGCCCGCACGCGATCCGAATACAGTCGGCCGACAGGTTGTTCGGTCCCGTCCGACAGCCGGGCGATCCAACGACCCGAAGGATTGCGCGAGAAACCCGAGATGAAGTCCTTGCGGACGATCGCCGAGCGGTGCAGCCGCACGAAGAGTTCGGGGTCCAGTCCCTCTTCAAGCGCAGCCATCGAATGGTGGATAAGCCAGCTGCGCCGCCCTACGTGCAGTCGCATGTAGTCGCGCTCCGCCGACACCCTGTCGACGTCCCGAGATGCGATCCGCACCAGCCCCGACAGGTCCGACGCCCAGAACTCTTCGAGCCATTGGGACACCTGCCCCGGCTGCTGTCCGGTCCGGCGCTGCTGGAGGTAGGCACGCGTTCGATCCAGCGCACGTTGCAGCCGGTTGGGATCGACCGGCTTCATCAGGTAATCGACGGCTTCGACCTCGAATGCGGCCACGGCAAACTGGTCGAACGCGGTCACGAACACGACCGCAGGCGACGGACATTGCGATGCAAGCGCCCGGGCGACGGCAATCCCGTCGCGGCCTGGCATCGCAATGTCGAGCAACAGCAAGTCCGGGTGGAGCGCTTCCGTCAGATTGATCGCGCTGTCGCCGTCGCTTGCGGTGCCCACCAGCTGCGCGCCTTCCGCCCGGGCCAGTAGCAACTGCAGCCGCTCCGCCGCAAGCGGTTCGTCGTCGGCAATGAGGACCCGCAGCGGTTCGGGCTCAGTCATGCATTTCCACCGGCATGGTCAGCGAAACCTTGTAGCCGCCGCCGTTCATCGGGCCATAGCGACAGCTCGCCCGCGTTCCCCAACGCGCTTCGAGCCGCTGGCAGACATTGGCAAGGCCGAGGCCCGTGCCTTCGTGCGTCGCCGCCGGCAGTCCATCCTTGCCGCCATGTTTCATCCGATTGCTGATTTCGAGCGACATGCGATTGTTCTCGATCTTGCGCGCCTCGATGCGGATGAGCACGGCTTTCCGGCTCTTTGACACGCCGTACTTGATCGCGTTCTCGACGATCGGCTGGAGGATGAGGGCTGGCAGCCGCGCTTGCTGGAGATCGGCGGGCACTTCGATCTCAACCGTCAGGCGATCAGGGAAGCGCGCCATCTCAATGTCGAGATAGAGCCGCTGGAGATCGATCTCTTCGGCAAGGCTGACGTCGGCGGTGGGATCCAGCGAAAGGCTGGTGCGGAAGAAAGTGGACAGCGCCAGCAACATGTTTTCCGCGCGGTCCGTACGACCCGTCATGACGAGCGAAGAGAGCGAGTTCAGCGTGTTGAAGAGGAAGTGCGGATTGACCTGGTAACGCAGTGCCCGAACCTGCGCGGCCTGCGCAGCGGACTCCGCGTCGGCAAGTCGCCGCTGGGCGCGCAACGCGGCCGCCTGCGCTTGGTTGGCTATGTAAAAGGCGCTCCAGCCGATGAAGAAGAACAGCCATGTGACGGCGATGTCCAGCGCCATGCGGACGCGCTTCATCGGGTCGATTTCGCGCATTCGCGGAACTGTCAGTGTGAGCGGCTCCTGAGCCGTTCGCTCGATACGGATCTGGTTGCCCCGCTCGACGACGGTAAAGCCCTCGCGCGCCTGGAACCGGAATTCCTCCTTGCTTTCGCGCATCCAGTCTTCGGCGGCCACCATGATGCTGCCGAGGGTCAGGGCGCCGATCATTGAGGAGACAAGTGCGATCGCGGCTTTGCGCCGGATGGACGATCCTTCGCCCAGTGTGCTGATCGCAACGTAAATGGCCAGCGTGATGACGATACCGACGCCAATCACGAGAAGCTTGTTTTCCAGCACCGTAAACGGATCAGCACCCAGGAAAGCACGGGCGATCACCGTCAGCGCATAAAAGGCCCAAAAGCCGACGATCGATTTCAGTGCGAGCGGCCAGTCGCTGAACCGGGCCGGCGCCACGGGTGGTCGTGTCATGAGCATTGGTACGTTCATGTCCCAAAACTCCTTGTGCGCAAACCGCCGCCTGCCCGTTGGCAGAAGCGCAAATGCAGCCGGTCGAAACCCCCGAGGAACGCACGAGGCTTTCCAGTCGTTGGCCTGCCGAAATCTATACCGGATGGAGGATTTGCTGTGAACGACGACACGCGCAAGGGGAACGTCCCCCCGCCGGTAATTTCAGCGCCGCCTGAAAGCGACCTGGAACAAAAGCTCAAGAAGAACCCGCAAGACGCCGATGCGAAAGTCGACGTCGGCAGTGACGAGTCCATGGATGCGTCCGATCCTCCGTCAGCCACGCAGCCCGGTTGCGATCAGGGACCTGCGCCGTCCTCCGGATTTCCCGACTGAGCGCCTAGTCGTTACGGTCAGGCCGTTGCAAATAATCAACAATCCACAGTTTAACGGCGCGCGGGCCATTTTTGCCTAGACGCTAGGACTCTCCTCTGATTCACTCTGAACGGGGGGTGGGACTGTGGTTAAGCAAGTTGCAACCATCAACGCCGCATGTTCCCGCCCGGGGTTAGAGGAGTCGGGGTCATGATTACGCGGACCAGCCAGCCGGCAAGCGGTGCGATGCTGATCACGGAGATGAAAGAGTTCGCGGGCTTTTCGAAGGCGACGCAGCGCTACATCCGTCGGTCGCTCGACGTGGCGTATGGCCGCCGTGACCCGATCGAATGCTGGGCTCGCGACGAAGGCGAAGCCGCCTCGATCCGCGCGCAGGCACGTCTCTACAAGCAGCTCGACCATCTGCGCCTGCAGGTCCCGGACGACAGCGGTCTCGACATGATCGAGCCGTTCGTGGGCATGCTGATTACGCTTAGCGCATTCGATCTCGGGCAGGATCGTCTCCCGAACTTCGCTGCCTATCGCTTCTTGTATGAGCGCCTCATTGGCGCCTCGGCGCGGCCGTGGCTGCCGTCGGCCTTCTGCTCCGCTGCAGCCCTTCCGCACCTCCACCCCGATCGCCGCCGCACCTTGCTGCAGTCGATCAGTGAGAGTGCGGCCACTGCGCCGGGTTGGTCGAGCCGCGAGCCGGTGTTCTGGCCGGAATGGGTCGAGAAGGTCGACCTGAAGGCCGCCGCCTAAACGCGGGTCGCGGCGGTTTCTGCCGCGATAGACGGGAAGATTTTCGTCAGCTGAAGGATGCTGTCTTCGGCATTCTTGTGATGCACGAAGATCATGCCCGCGGCCTCGTAGGTTGCGCGATGCTTTTCACGATCATCGACGAGCACGTCGCCGCGGTGCATGTGGCAATGCTTGTCCCGCGCCATGCAGGTAATGATCGGCACGCCTGGAAAATGGACTGCGGCCCAGGCGACCTTCTGTGGAGCTGCCCAGGTCCCGCGCGGCAGCCCGGTCAGGATCGTGGGATCGAGGTGTCGCACGGCAGCGAAAAGCTGCTGCGCGTCGGGCATCTCGTCCAGCCGCGCGTAGAAGTCCGGCGCCGCGTGCAAGCGTTTCCAGAATGCGTGCTGACCATGCTTGCGGATGTAGGCGTCGGGCGCGCTGCCCAGCAGCCTGCGCATGCCGCCATCGAAGTCGGCGAGCACGCCATCCGCATCGAGAAAGAGACGCGGCTGCATTAAAAGCGCGCGGGCTCTAGGTTGATTTCGAAGGGCTTCGTTAGCGGCTCCCAGCCGCGGTCCCGAAGGACGTCGTTGCTCTCCCGCGCCCGGCGGCCTGCGCCGAGCGACCATGTAATGTGATAGGTTGAGCCGTCAGGCCGGTCCGTCGTGCCGTCGATCGCCACCGTGAAGCATTCGACGCCGGCCCCGTCGTCGGCCCGCCCGACGATCTGCGCGGTCACCTGCCGCGGAAGCGGCGTTTCCGGCGTCGCCCCGCTGTTCAGAGTCACGTGGTCGGCGACGACATTCGGATAAGCCGGTTCAAAGCGCGCCAGCAGCATGTCGCGATCTTGACGGTCCAGCTTCCAGCCCGTCACGATTTTCCGGTTTGCCATGTCCGACCGACGCGGCGCGCCTCGATCAGTTCCGACCGCTGATCCGCGAGACCAAGTCCTCGGCGAAATCGATCAACGTATCGTCACGCGCGCCCATGATGAGGATGCGGTCGCCGCTCCTGGCTTCGGCAACGAGCGCGTCGCCAATGGCCGGACGCTCCGCGACATGATCCGCCTTTCTGCCGCAATCCCTCACCTGCGCGGCGAGCCAGTCGGACCCCCGGTGCCGCTCCGTGGTGCCGCCCTGATAAACCGGGTCGGGAAGGAATAATCTGTCATCGGCTTCCATGCCCTTGGCCAGGCTGTCAGCGAGTTGCTCGCCCATCTTCGATAGCGGTCCAAAGCCGTGCGGCTGAAACATGATGAGCAGCCGGCCCGGTTGCGCTCTGAGCGTGGCCAGGGTCGCATCAATCTTGTCGGGATTGTGCGCGAAATCGTCGATGACCGTAACGCCTTTTGCCTTGCCGACCGTCTCAAGACGGCGCTTCAGCCCTTCGAACCGGCCCAGCGCATTGGCCGCGTCCTCGATGCGCACACCGAGCAGCGAAGTGGCGGCGATGGCGGCGAGCGCATTCGAAGCGTTGTGGCGACCCGGGACGGAGAGCCCGACTTCGTGCCGCGCACCTTCGGCGTGGACCGCGAAGCTGACGCCGTCGGACAGCAACTGCAAATCCTTGCCCATGAAAGCGGCCCCAGGGCTGTCGAAGCCATAACCGACGACCTTGTCCGACCCTACGGCATCGGCAAGCGCGCGGGTTTCTGGGTCGTCGAGGTTAAGCACGGCCTTCTTCGCGGCCTTCAGGAAGCCGGCGAAAAGCCCCCGCAGTTCGGCCATTTCCTTGTGATCGAGGCTGATGTTGGTCAGCACCGCAACCTCTGGCCGATAGAGCGAGATCGAGCCGTCGCTTTCGTCCACTTCGCTGACAAACAGCGCTGGATCACCGACCAGCGCGCTGGCAAAGGGCGCGGATGGCGTGACGAAATTCTTCATCACCGCGCCGTTCATGACCGTTGGTTGCCGATGGCATGCCTGAAGGATCCAGCCGATCATGCCGGTGACGGTTGATTTACCGCTGGTCCCGCCGACTGCGACGCTACGCTGAGCAGCGTTGAGCAATTGCGCGAGGAATTGCGGCCGGGTGAGATGCGTCAGGCCTAGCTCGCGAGCGCGGACGACGTCCGGAACCGTGTCCTCGACCGCCGCCGAGGTGACCAGCGTCATGCCGGGCTGCAGCCCCGATCCGTCCTGCGCGAACAACTGGATGCCGAGGGAACGCAAATAGTCGAATTTCTGCGGCGTGCGGCCGGCGTCGAGCGAGCGGTCGGAGCCCGCGACCCGCGCGCCGCCGGCGCAGACGATGGAGGCGAGGGGGAGCATGCCGCTGCCGCCGATGCCGCTAAAGAAAACCGGAGTGTCGATCATCGCCGCGGCCCTAATCGGCGATCGACGGGAAGGCTAGCGGCGGCAGGCGCCACCGCCCGGCCAGCCGGTCCAGCCCGGCCCGCGGACGAAACGCCCCGGCTTGGCGCCGGTGTGTTGGCCATCACGCCAGACCTGGACGCCATTGACGAACACGTCCTTCACGCCGGTGGCCAGTTGGTGCGGCTTCGCGAAGGTCGAGTTGTCGCGAATCGTGGCTGGGTCGAACACCACGACGTCGGCGTAATAGCCGGGCTTCAGCCAGCCACGCTGCTTGATCGACAGGTTGGTCGCCGGGAGTGAGGTCAGACGCCGAATGGCGTCGGGCAGCTGGGCGGCCTTCTCGTCGCGGACATACTTGCCGAGCAGCCGCGCGGTATTGCCGTAGGCGCGGGGGTGGGTGCTCGATTTCAGGAAAACACCTTCGGGCGCCATCGAACTGGCGTCGGAGCCAAAGCTCATCCACGGCAGGCTGACTTCGCGGCGGACATTGTCTTCGCTCATGCTGAAATAGACGACCTGGATGCGTGTGCCGTCCTCGACGATCAGGTCGGCCGCGGTTTCCTCGGGCGACTTGCCGCGCTCGCGGGCGACCTCGCCGAGAGTCTTGCCAGCGAGTGGCTTCAGCTTGTTCGTCTTGAACCCGACGAGAATGACCTTGTCCGGCTGCTTTACGACCAGCTCGCCATTTTCCGTGACCTTGTCGCTGTGCATCTCGGCCAGGGCCCTGGCGCGCTGCGCAGGATTCTTGAGGCGGGCGACCCAGGCTTCGATCCCGCCGTCCTGCATCCAGGTCGGGAAGGCCGCGTCGAAGCCGGTAGAGCTGGCCGGATAGGTGTACATGTCGGCGGTGATGCGGTGGCCCGCCGCCCGCGCAGCCTCGACCCGCGCAATGGCGGCGTCGAGCTTGCCCCAGTTACGCTGGCCCGCCTGCTTGAAGTGATAGATTTCCGCCGGCGCGCCAGACTTGGCGGAAATCTCGACCAACTCGTCGATCGATTCGAGCAGGCGCGGCCCCTCGTCGCGCATATGGCTGATGTACATGCCGCCGCACTTCGCCGCTTCAGTGGTCAGCGCGATCAATTCCGGCGTCTCCGCAAAGGTCGCGGGCGCGTAGATGAGCGACGAGCCGACCCCTAGCGCGCCTTCGCGCATCGCCTGCCGGACGAGCGCGCGCATGCGGTCCAACTGCGCGGGGGTCGGGTCAACATCGCGCTCGCCGAGTTCGTTGCGGCGCACGGTGGTGGCGCCGACGAACGATGCGACGTTTGGCGTGACGCCCTTTCGCTGGAGGAACTCGAGATACTGGCCAAGCGTGGTCCAGGTGATTGGGAACCGAATGTCGTCCTGCCGCTTGAGCTCCAGCCGCTTCATTTTGGGATTCCACGGGCCCATCGAACTGCCCTCGCCGAACACTTCCAGCGTGACCCCCTGCGCCGTGTCGCCGAGACCCCGCGCGTCCGCGATGAGCGCTTCGTTGGCCCAGCTCAGCATGTTGATGAAGCCGGGCGACACTGCCTTGCCCGTAGCATCGACAGTGCGCGCGGCACGGCCCGGCGCCTTGGGTCCGACATAGACGATCTTGTCGCCCCTCAGGCCGACGTCGCCCACGTACGGAGTACTGCCCGATCCATCATAAATCGTGCCGCCGCGAATCAAGACCGAATAGGCCGCGGGCGGCGCCGCCGAAATCGCGCCAAAAGCAGCGAAACAGACGGCTAATGCGATCTTTCTTTCCATTGATTCCCCCACGACCGATGCGCGAAGCCTGCACCAGAAGAGAGCAATCGGGCAAGCGAGTGCCGTAAGTTCATAAAGTTCACGCCAGGCAGCGCATTTACCGTGACATTAAGGCGCTCCTCGAGCGGACAATCCAGAATTACTCACACGGAATCCAATTAGGAAAGCCGCGCTTTTGACGGGGCTGAGCCGCCTTCATAAATACGTGAGGTCAGTTGCGTATGAGTGATCCCAGATGAGCGGCGCGCCAACTTCATCACTGCGAATTGCAGATGTCGCTTTTAATCGTGAAGCACGGACGCTTGACGCCGCGGGGCGCCAGACATTGCTGGACAACCGCTCCTGCAACATCTTCGTCGCACTTGCTGAAAATCTGGGAACGCCGGTCGACAAAGAGCGCCTGCTGCGAGCCGCCTGGCCCGATCAGATCGTCCATGAAAACAGCCTGGCGAAGGCTATCGGCAGGCTGCGGCAGGCACTCGCGAGTTCGCAGCTCGAAATCGTTGCATCCTACGGCGTTGGGTACGCGCTGCGTGAGCGTAAAGGCAAAGTCTGCGGCCCGGAGGAGCCCCCCGTTGCCGATGCCGCGCCGCACCTCTCGGCCACGCCCAGGCGGCTTCGCAGCGGACCGATCGGTGCTTCGCTCATGCTGCTCGTGATTGCTATCGTGGGGTTGCTGGCGTTGTCATTGGGAAAGCCCGCGATAGCGGTGAGGGAAACACCACCGATCACGCATGACGCACCCGACGCACGCGCAACCATCCTGTGGGTCGACGATCATCCGGCGAACAATCGGTTGGAAATCGCGCTGTTCAAAGAGCGCCGGTTAGCCGTGCACCTCGCGCACAACACCGAAGATGCGCTGAAGCTGCTGGCCGTTAACCATTACGACCTGGTGCTCAGTGATCTCGGCCGTGGCGAAGACCGGCTGGCGGGCTTGAAAATGACGCAGGAGATGAAGCAGCGCGGCATGAAAGTGCCGGTCATCATCTATACGGTCCGGCCGAAGGACCCGTCCGGCCAGGTGGCCCAGCGCCGCCTGGTGGCTGACGCTGGAGCCGCGGATCTGGCCGTCACTCCGACCGAGGTGCGCACCAAGGTTCTGGAGAGGCTGGCACCTTCCGCCTGACCCCGTGGTGCGCGTTCGTGATCAGGACACCATGCCGCTGATCGTGACGATGGCGATCGCGAAGCACAGGATCAGGAAGGGCAGCAGGAGCACAAGGATGGTCGCCTCGCGTGCCGAAGCGTGGCCGGTCGCGGTGACGATGCCGTTTTCGCGAAACTCCCACCAATCCATCGACCCGCGGCGCGACTGGCGCTTGCCGACACTCGGGAAGATCGCCGGGATGGCGAAGAAGGCCGCGAGGAATACGCAAATGACGCCGTAGACAACCGCCAGATGACCGCTGCGAAAGCTGGTGCCGAGCACGCCGACGAAACCGGCGAAAAGCGCGGCCATGGCGACGTAGATGCCGGTCGGAAGTTCGAAAGTCTGATCGGTGCAAGCCCGCTCAGCGGGCGGGCTGACGATTTCGCCGCGGGCGAGCAGTTGCTGGCGGGTTTGACGGCTTTCCATGTGGATGCTCCCCAGTTCGATTGTCTGTTCTGACAAATTGAACAGGAGCGGCCGCGCGCTCTATCCGTAATGTTCCCTAGCTCAGTCGCCTTCGGCAGCGAACGCGATGCGGAGTGCGTCCGACAGGCTGCGTACGCCAAGCTTGGTCATCACGTTTGCGCGATGGATTTCGACCGTCCGGGGACTGATGCCGAGATCATAGGCGATCGACTTGTTGGGCAGGCCTTTGGCCAGACCATCCAGCACCTCCCGCTCCCTGGCGGTCAGCGCCTGCAGCTTGACCGCCGCCTCGTCCGCATGCTCGCGGCTGTTTGCGGCATGGCGTAGACGGGAAAAGGCTTGCTCCAACGCGCCTAGCAGCACCGCTTTCTGAAATGGCTTCTCGATGAAATCGACCGCGCCGGCCTTCATTGCGCGCACCGCAAGACTGACGTCGCCGTGGCCGGTCATGATCACGACGGGAAGGCCTACGCCCTTCGC
Source organism: Sphingomonas flavescens (assembly GCF_030866745.1). NCBI lineage: Bacteria > Pseudomonadati > Pseudomonadota > Alphaproteobacteria > Sphingomonadales > Sphingomonadaceae > Sphingomonas > Sphingomonas flavescens. The sequence continues at coordinate 2,547,149 of NZ_CP133016.1, forward strand.
CTTCAGCGCTTCCTGCACTTCCAGCCCGTCCATGCCGGGCATGCGTATGTCGAGCAGGATGCAGCCCTCATCGAGGTCGCCAGCCGCCTTCAGCAGCGCAGCGCCGTCCTCGAAAGCGCAAACCTGAAATCCCGACGTCTTGAGCGCGAAGCCGACCGAGCGGCGGATCGCGTTGTCATCGTCGACGATGTACACCTGGCGTGGCTCGCCGGTCATTGGCGCGGTTCTCCTGCAGGGACGGTGAAGTGGAAGGCGGTGCCGCCGTCGGCGCGCGGTTCGACCCAGATGCGGCCGCCATGTGCCTCGACAATGGTGCGGCAGATCGAAAGGCCGATGCCCATGCCATTCTGTTTGGAAGTCACGAACGGCTGGAAAAGCTGCGGGGCGAGGGCCGGGTCGATACCAGTGCCAGTATCCTCCACAATCACTTCGACCAGATTCTTTGGCGCCGGCCGGGTGGTCAGCTTCAGGCATCGCTGGGGAGCGTCGATCATCGCATCGATGGCGTTCCGGATCAGGTTCACGAGCACCTGCTGAATCTGAATCCGATCGACGAACACCTCATCCGCCAGCGGGTCGAGGGCCATTTGCACGTCGATACCGTGCTCGCGCGAGCCGACCAGTCCAAGCGCATTGGCTTCGTTGATCAGTCGCTGCAAGCTTTCGGCGCGGCGCTCCATTTCGCCGTGGCTCATGAAGTCGCGAAGGCGGCGGACGATCTGGCCTGCGCGGACCGCCTGTTCGGCTGCCTCATCGAGAGCTTCGCGCGCCATGGCGAGGTCTTCGTCCGTTGGGTTGCGGTCGAGCAACTCGCGCGCGCCTTCGCAGTAGCTGGCAACGGCGGTGAGTGGCTGATTGAGCTCATGCGCGAGCGAAGAGGCGAGCGTCCCCATCTCGGAGACGCGCCCGACATGAGCGAGCTCCGATTGCAGGTCCTGGAGCCGCAGCAGCGTCTGCTGGCGCTCGCTGAGATCGCGGATGAAACCGGTGAAGATGCGATGCTCGCCGAGCCAGGCTTCGCCGACAGACAGCTCGATGGGGAACGTGCTGCCGTCGCGATGGAGGGCCGTAGTGACCCGGCCGATCCCGATGATCTTGCGCTGCCCGGTGTCCAGGTAATTACTCAGATATCCATCGTGCCGCTCACGGTCCGGGGAAGGCATCAGCATCTTCACATTACGGCCAGCGACCTCGTCTTCGCCGAATCCGAACATCCTTTCGGCAGTCGCGCTGAACGACAGGATCGTGCCCTGCTCGTCGATGACGATCATGGCGTCCGGCACGGTCGCGAGGATCGAGCGCAAATGCGCTTCGGAATGCTCGGACGTGCCGTTCCCTGCTTGATCCATGACCACCACGCGTTCCACGTAAAGCCGGTTCGAACCGTCACCGCACCTAGGGAACTTACTTATCCAAAGCGAGCGTGAGGCGGATTAATCTGGGCCGCATGAGCGCAAAGCCCGATCCAAGCACCGACAAGGCCGACGACCTGACGACGCGGCTCGAACGGTATCGCCGCAGAGTCGAATCCGAAGGACGCAAGCGCTCGCTGCGGATCATCGACCGCGCGATCAGCGATGCAGCACCGAGCGAGCAGCTAGGGGATCCTACGTAAGGGATAGTCCTGATTTTGGCGATTGGAGCGCCCGCCTAGTCATTCGCCACGGGCCGTTCGCCCGAGAAATTTACCCAGGAGCAGCACGAATGAACGCGCCTTTCATCGATCTTAGCGTACATCATCAGCCCAAAGGCCTGTCCGATCGCGTCGCGTTCGGTTTCACCAAATTGCTGCGCTGGTGCGCGGACACCTTTTTCGCGGAACGCTATGGCCATCGCGCGGTGGTGCTGGAGACGGTCGCCGCGGTGCCAGGGATGGTCGGCGCCACCATCAACCACCTGCACTGCCTGCGCCGCATCTGTGACGACCGGGGCTGGATCCGCACGCTGATGGACGAAGCCGAGAACGAGCGGATGCACTTGATGACCTTCATCGAGATCAGCAAGCCGACCTTTTTCGAGCGGGCGGTGATCATGGGCGCGCAATGGGTGTTCTATTGTTTCTTCTTCGCGCTCTACCTGATCAGCTCGAAGACCGCCCATCGCGTCGTCGGTTACTTCGAAGAGGAAGCGGTGATCAGCTACACCCACTATCTCGCGGAGATCGACGAGGGCCGGTCGGAAAATGTGCCGGCGCCGGAGATCGCCAAGCGTTACTGGGGCCTGCCGGACAATGCGACGCTGCGTGATGTGGTGCTGGTCGTCCGCGCAGACGAAGCGCACCACCGCGACGTCAACCACGGCTTTGCAAATGAACTTGGCGGACTGCCAGTCGGGGCGGTCGCCGACTGCCCGCCCCACAATGAGCTTCAGCCGCAGTGGAAGCAGGCCGCGTAAGCCACATCAACTTAACGAAGAAGGGCGGTCCGATGTGGCCGCCCTTTTTTTGCCGGCAGGCGCATTGCAGTTTGGCGAACAGGCCCTCTAAGCATCCCTGATGCGCATCGCCGTCGTTGCTCCGTCCTGTCCCTTGAAGCCGGAGGCCGCCGAGGCGGTGCAGGCGATCGTGGCGGCGCGGGGCGATTGCGAGCTGGCGATCCACCCGCAATGCTATTTGTCGGACGGCCACTTTGCCGGACCGGACGAGGCGCGGTTGGCGGCGTTGCGGGAAGTCATGGCGGACCCAGCGGTCGATGCGGTGTGGTTCGCGCGCGGCGGCTATGGATCGAACAGGATCGCGGAAGCCGCGGTGACGGACCTTCCTACGGCGGCAAAAGGTAAGGTCTACGCGGGCTACAGCGATGCAGGCTTCCTTCACGCCGGATTGCACAAGGCGGGGCTCAGCGCCGTCTGGGCGCCGATGCCGCAGGACGTCTTGCGCAGCGGTGGCGAGGGAGCCGTCGGGCGAGCGCTCGACTGGCTGGTTCGTCGTGACGCGGCCGCGCTCGAGCCAGCGCTGGACGGGCCTGCCATGGCGTTCAACATGACCGTCCTGTCGAACCTGCTGGGCACGAGCCTGGAACCCGATTTTACCGGCGTCGACTTGTTACTCGAAGATCTGGGCGAGCAGCTCTACCGGACCGACCGGACGATGTTCCACATTACGTCCAGCCCGGCCGTGCAGAAGGTTCGGCGTATCCGCCTTGGGCGTGTGAGCGACATCTTGCCCAACGAGCGCGAATTTGCCGGCACGGATGTCGAGATCGTCGAGGATTGGTGCCGGCGATCGGGCATCGTTTTCGGTGGCCGCGCGGACATCGGCCATGATGGGGGGAACCGGGTCGTTCCGTTTACGCGCTGAAACAACCGCTTTTCCCTCTGCGCGGCATTGCAAAGCCCTGCGCTTTGCGCTCTATCCAAAGACAGGATCAACAGGAGGGCCAGTATGGCACAAGGCGCAAAGAAGGCAGGGGGCGGTCTCGCCCGTCCGGTTCAACCGTCGGCGGACCTCGCCGCGATCTGCGGTAATGACCCGCTGCCGCGCAGCCAGGTCGTTTCGAAGGTGTGGGACCACATTCGCAAGAACAACCTGCAAAACCCGCAAAACAAACGCGAAATCGTCGCTGACGACAAGCTGAAGAAAGTCTTCGGCGGCAAGGAACGCGTCAGCATGTTCGAAATGAACAAGCATCTGTCGAACCACCTGAAATAGATTTCAGGCGGTTTCAGAAAGAAAAAGGGATCCGCTTCGGCGGGTCCCTTTTTTGTTTGGATCGACACCGACTCGTCCGCGTCTCAGCTGCACAGGCTTCCGCCGAACTCGCCACGCCGGGCCAGGTCGAGGTGAAGATGGTCGCGGTGCTCACGGTTGTAATCCGGCGAGAGCGTCGTCGCGAATAGGCTGCACGCCCCGTCGCGCACGTTGCGCAGGAAGGCGGACTTAGACGAGTTGCCCGACCAGTCGGCCAGAACCGTAATGCGGGTGCCGTCAGCCAGCCGGAAGCTTGTGATGTCGACCGCATTGGCGCGGGCATGTTCGCTGAAGTTGCCATAATCGCGTCCATAGATTCGACGGCAGGAATAGCTGCCAGCATGGGTGATGGCGGTGACTTGGCTGCCGAAGTGCCGCGCTGCCGCCGGCTTCAGGACTTGCTGCTCCCAAATCGTGAGCGCTGCGGCCACTGGGCAACTGGTGACGAGGCCGGCTGGGCTGAAACTCGCCTCTCCTTCGCGGGCGACGAGACGCGTGCCGTCGGCGTAGCCGCAATCAGGGCCCGACTGGCGCGCGGGCGCTGGCTCATCCGCCGCGTCCGCATCGCGTAGCAGCATGCGGCATTGCGGCGTGTCGCTCGCAAGGGCGGCGAGCTTCCGGCCGGTGAACGGACCAATTGGATCGCGCAGAGTGAGGCGGGTCCAAGGGAAGTCCTGTGGGTGACGGCGGACATAATCTCGCCCGTAGATGTACGTAGCAATCGCGGCGCCAAGCAGCAGGGCAATCGTCAGGAGCGTGCGGACTAGCCGCGCCACAGGCCGTCCAGCCGCTCCTGCGTAACCGGATACCCAAGATGATCCGGGATCGTGATGAAGCGTTCACCGCCCCGCTCTTCGACCCAAGGTGTGACGGGTTCGATCGGATGAGCCTCGGCGTCACGGACGATGTCGTCGAACGAAGCGTGCTGGGCGAGCCGCTCAAGGTTGCGCCGGGTCGGGAAGATCAGGCGCGCTTCCTCGCGCCGGTCGCGCTCCAAGACCTCATCGGCGGTCAGCCAGGCGGCACTGCGGCTTTCATGCTCTATCACGCGCGGCTCCCAGTCGCCTGCTGGCGCCCGCGCAACGAAGAAGCTGGTGTCGAATCGGCGGACGGCGTGAAACTTCGGCACCCAGCGCGCGAATAGCGTCAGCGCATCCGCGTCCAGCGCAAGACCGGCGTCGCGCAGGAGGTCCGCGAATGGCTGCTCGGCAACGAGCGCCTCCTGCAGCGCAAGAGTCGTGGCCGCGTCAGGAACCGGCGATAGGCCGACGGGGACAGCGGCTTCTTCAATGGTTTCGCGAATTGCGGCGACGGCGTCGGGCAGGAGGTCGTGAGCGATGGCGAGGGCCCGGTCGGCGTCATCGATACGCCCGCCCGGAAAGACTAGCGCACCGGCCGCGAACGCCATTCCGCCGGCGCGCTCGACCATCAGCAATTCGGGCGGCCCTGAAGGTCGCTCGCGCACTAGAATCAGGGTCGCGGCCGGAATGGCGTCGTCGCTCACCGGCCGCAATCCTTACATACCGGCGACGTTTTGCTGCTCTTCGTCGGTCGGATTGGTGACGTTCTCTACCGTCACATTCTTTTCCTTGACGTCGTTGGCCGTGGCGTTCAGCGCGGCGGCCTGTTCGTTGGCGGCGTCCATCGCCGCCTGGTTGGCAAGGTCGTTGAGTTGGTCCGGCGCCGGCTGGTTAAGCTCCGCATTCTGGACGGTATCCTCGCTGCCCTTGTTGCACGCGCCAAGCGCCACAACAGCGGCAGAAATCATTACAAAAGCCAGTCTTTTCATTGCCTTGCGTTCCCCACTGAGGCTGTGAATGCGTGCCCCATAACAAGGCTCCGCTTGAGATTCACGCGCAAAATCCTTATCTCCGTCCATGCCGGGCAACCGGCTATGTCGGTAGACTGTCAGGTGGAATAGGCATTTCGGACCCGGGGGGCAGTACCCCGGCGCCTCCACCATCAACCGCGCTGACCCGTGCGCGGATGTTGATGGGGGCGAAATAGGATCGACGAATGCAATAAAGGCCCGATTGCCGATCGGTTTGAGCCACCGCGACGGTTCATTCACACAAGTGCCAACGATAACGAGGCTCTTGCTATTGCTGCGTAACTGACGGCCTAACGGTCTAAGTTACAAAGACAAAAGCGCGGTCGGACCCCACCGGGCAACAGAAGGGGAATCCAGCGGCACGGGAGGCGCCGGGCAACAGAAGCCTCCCACTTTCCCTCTTCCCTCGATGCAGCGTTGCGCGATGCCGCGCGGCTTGCCACCATCTCCTCGATATTCGCTCGAGGGGGTTCTCATGCGCCGACTGATTCTTGCTGCCCTGCTGTCTGCCAGCGTGCCCGCGCTTGCTGCGCCGACTCCCAAGGAGCAACTGATGCAGCCGCCGGCCGGCGCGCGGCATTATGTGCTGGCGTCCGATGCGGCGAAGCACGGCGACATCTGGTCGTGGAAGGTGCCCGACGGCTCGATCGCCTACCGCATGTCGATGTCGCTGCGCGGCTGGATCACCGAGGAAGATGCGACGGTGAAGCTGGGCGCCGACGGGCGGCCGGTCGCGATCAAGATCCGCGGCTACAATGACGAGGGCGATGCCACCGAGGATTTCGCGGTCGACGCGAGCGGCAAGGCGACATGGAAGACGACCAGCGGGGAGGCGTCCGCGCCGTTCGGCAACAAGATCTACGACACCAAGGGCGGACCGCGGCTGATCAACGAGAATCTGATCAACGTGCTGGTCGCGGCGGGTGAGAAGGGCGTCGACATCCTGCCGAGCGGACGAGGGTCGGTAACGCGCGGCGAGAAAACGACCATCACGGGTCCTGGCGGTCCGAAGACGATCCAGCTGGCGTTCGTCAAAGGACTGGATTTCAACCCATTCCCCGTCTGGCTCGATGAGCGCGGCAAGTTCTTCGGCACGGCCGGAATCATTTCGATGGTGCCCGAGGGGTACGAGAAGAACGCGCCCAAGCTCCGGGACCTGCAGGATGCGGCGACCGCGAAGATGGTCCGCGACCTGGCGCACCAGGTGCTGACGCCCGCCGCGCGGGCGCCGACGCTGATCGATCATGTGCTGCTATTCGACGCCGATGCCGGGCAGTTCCTGCCCGACCGCGCGGTGCTGGTGCAGAACGGCAAGATCGCGGCCGTCGGCGCGGGCGGATCGCTGAAGGCGCCGGCGGGCGCGACGCGGATCGACGGGACCGGCAAGTCGCTCGTTCCCGGCCTGTGGGATTCGCACCAGCACATCGGCGACGACTGGAACATGGTGCAGAACGTCGCGACCGGCATCGTCAATGTCCGCAGCCCGGGCACGGTGCTCGAAAAGGCGCTGGACATCATCAAGCGCCGCAAGGCGGGCGACCTGATCGCACCCGACGGCAAGATTTCGGTCATCGTCGACCGCAAGGACCCGCTGGCCGCGCAGGGCGCGCTGACGGTGAGCAGCGAGGCGGAGACGGTCGCGGCCGTCGACAAGATAGCCAAGGCGGGCCTGTGGGGCGTGAAGTTCTACACGTCGATGACGCCGTCGTGGATCGCGCCGGGCGCGGCAGAGGCCCACAAGCTTGGTCTTCACGTCCATGGCCACGTGCCGGCGGGGATGCGGCCGCTGGATGCCGTGCGCGCGGGCTATGACGAGGTCACACACATCAACTTCATCATGATGCAGGCGATGCCGCAGTCGGTGGTCGACAAGGCCAACACCTCGGCGCGGCTCGACGGGCCGGCCAGGTACGGCAAGGACGTCGATCTCGACTCCCCGGCGATGAAGGCGTTCTATGCCGAGCTTGCGCAGCGCAAGACGATCGTCGACCCGACGCTGACGGTGTGGGAACCGCTGATGACGTCGGACGGCACCAAGGCGCCGCCGGAATATGCGCCCTATATGGACGTCGTGCCTGCGTCGGTCGCGCGCGGCTTCATGATCGCCGGCTACCCCTTGGGCGAGGGCCTGACCCGGGACGACTATCGCAAGAGCTTCGACAAGATGGTCGGTCTGGTCGAGCGGCTGCATAAGGCCGGTGTGCGGGTGGTTGCGGGCACCGACGGCTACGGGTTGGAACTGGTCCGCGAGCTGGAGCTGTACAATCAGCAGGCCGGGTTCACGCCCGCCGAGGCGATCCAGAGCGCGACGATCGTGCCGGCGCGGATGGTGGGCATGGACAAGACCACCGGCTCGATCGCGCCGGGCAAGGACGCGGACATGATCCTGGTCGAGGGCGACGTGTCGAAGAACCTCGGCGCGCTGCGGCACATCACCACGGTGTTCAACGACGGCTACCGGATCGATGCCGACGCCTTGCGCAAGGCGACCGGCATCACCGGCATGCCGAAGTAGCGCCTAGCGCCGCTTCAGTTCGTCGCGGATCTCGGTGAGCAGCTCGACCTCGGTCGGGCCCGCGGGCGCGTCCGGGCCTTTGCGCATCGCCTTGTTCGCGGCCTTGATCATCAGGAAGATGATGAAGGCGAGGATCAGGAAGCTGACGCACTGGGTCACGAACTCGCCCCAGCCGAGCACCGGCGCGCCCGCCTGCTTGAGCGCCGCATAGTCGGTCAGCGAGCCCTGGTAACCGGCAGGCACCGGACCCATGAGCAAGAAGTGGCTGGAGAAATCGATCCCGCCGAAAATCTTGCCGATGATCGGCATGATGATGTCGTCGGTCAGACTGGTCACGATCTTCGCGAAGGCGGCGCCGATGATCACGGCGACGGCGAGGTCGAGGACGTTACCCTTGGCGATGAATTCCCGGAATTCCTTCAGCATCGAAGCGCTCCTGCTGCTGGGTCGGCGGAACGACAGTAGCGCGACTGGCCGCGAAGGGAACCCCGCCAAGCCTCGTGTATTAATTCGTTAAGACAGCATCTTGAACGGCTGATAGCCCGCATCTACTTATGCGCGACTGATTAGAGGGGACCACCAATGACTGCACTTCGTCGTTTCGGTTTGCTCACGCCGCTGGCCGCCATCACCCTGGCCGGCTGCGGGTTGAACAGCGTCCCCACGGCCGAGGAAAACGTCAACGCCAAGTGGGGCGACCTCCAGGCCGACTACCAGCGCCGTTCCGACCTGATCCCGAACCTGGTGGCGACGGTGAAGGGCTATGCGCAGCAGGAAAAGTCGGTGCTCACCGAAGTCACGCAGGCCCGCGCCAGCGCCACCCAAATCAAGCTGTCGCCGGGCGACCTGAGCGATCCGCAGAAGGTCAGCGCGTTCAACGATGCCCAGAACCGCGTGACGCTCAGCCTGCAGCGACTCCAGGAGGCCTATCCGGACCTCAAGTCCAACGCGAATTTCCTCGCGCTGCAGGACCAGCTGGAAGGCACCGAAAATCGCATCAACGCGTCGCGGCGCGATTATAACGAGGCGGTGCAGGCCTATAACACGCGCATCCGGACCTTCCCGGACGCGGTCGGCGCGAAGATCTTCTACGGCGCCAAGCCGAAGGTGCCGTTCGAAGCGGCGTCCGGCGCCCAGAATGCGCCGAGCGTGAACTTCAACGCGAGCTGACATGAAACAGGCAATCGTCGCTTTGCTGCTGGCGCTGTTCGCGCTGGCAGCACCCGCGACGGCGCAGACGTTTCCGGCGAACAACGGGTCGCCGGTCGTCGACCAGGCGGGCATTCTGACGCCGGCACAGGTCGCGGACCTGCAGGCGAAGGCGCAGACCCTCTACACGCAAACCGGGCGCGCCTTCGCCGTGGCGACGGTGAAGAGCCTCGAGAATTACGACGTCAACGATTACGCGTACCGGCTCGGCAGGGCGTGGAAGCTGGGCAGCGCCAAGGAAGACGACGGCGTTCTGCTGCTGGTTGCGCCGAACGACCGCAAGGTGGCGATCGCGACGGGTTATGGCGCGGGATCGTACATGACCGATGCCCTGTCCGGCATCATCATCCGCGAAAACATCTTGCCCTACTTCAAGCAGAACCCGCCGGATTACGGCGCCGGCATCGAAGCGGGCAGCGACGCCATCATCAAGCAGATGACCGCGACCGCCGACGTCCAGCAGGCCAATGTCGCAAAGGCCGAGCAGGCGAAGAAGCAGCGCCAGCAGTCGGGCGGCAGTTTCCTGCCGGTGATCTTCTGGTTCTTCGTCATCGGATTCATCATCCTGTCGCACTTCCGGCGCGCGTCAGGCCGCCGTTATCGTGGACGCGGCGGGAGCGGGATCAATCCGTGGGTCGTCCTCTGGGGCCTGAATGAACTGAGCCGCGGGTCGCGCAGCAGTGGCTGGAGCGGCGGTGATTGGGGTGGCGGTTCCGGCTGGGGCGGCGGCGGTGGCGGCGGCTTCGGCGGGTTCGGCGGCGGGTCGTTCGGCGGCGGCGGGGCGTCCGGCTCATGGTGACGCGGCTGACCGATGAGGACCACGACAAGGTCAGCGCTGCGATTGCCGCCGCGGAAGCCCGGACAAATGGCGAGATTGTCGCTGTCGCGACGCCGATCAGCGACCCTTATCACGACGTGGCGCTGCACTGGGCAATGGTGCCGCTGTTTGCAGTCCTCGCCTGGGCGGCATGGCGTCCAACCGCGCTGGCCTGGTGGTACGATTTTCTTTTCGGGGGCTGGCAGGCCGATCCGACGCTAAGCCAGTTGCTGACGCTGCTGATGGTGTTCGCGGCGCTCAAGTTCACGGTGGCACTGCTGATCCTGAAGTGGATGCCACTGCGGCTCGCGCTCACACCCGGGGCAACCAAACATCGCCGCGTACGGCGCCGCGCGGTCGCCATGTTCAAGGCCGCTGCGGAGCGCCGCACGGTGGGCCGGACCGGTGTCATGATCTATCTGTCAATGGCGGAGCATCGCGCAGAGATCATCGGTGACGAGGCAATTACGAAAGTCACGACGCCGGAGACGTGGGGCGAGGCGATGAGCGCGTTGCTGGTCCACGTCAAAGAAGGCCGCGTTGGCGACGGAATTGTCGCGGCGATCGAGCAAGTTGGCGTGGTGCTGGCCGAGCACTTCCCGCGCACCGAGGGCGACGTGAACGAAATCCCCGACAAGCTGATCGAGCTGTGAACCTCGACGACCTGCCGCCGGCCGAAGTGATGTGGGAAGGTAAGTTCGTCCGCGCGATGAAGCGCGAGCGGTGGGAATATGCCAGCCGGACACGTGGCATCCGCGCCGTCGTCATCCTTGCCGAGCATGAGGGCAAGGTGATTCTCGTCGAGCAGCCGCGCGTACCGACCGACTGCCGTTGCATTGAGCTCCCCGCCGGATTGGTCGGCGACCATGATCCTGACGCCACGGTCGAGGAAACCGCCGTCAAGGAGCTGGAAGAGGAAACCGGCTTCACGGCCGAGCGGATCGAGCGGCTGGGCGACTTCTTTGCCTCGCCCGGCATGCTGGCGGAGGGCTTCACCCTCGTCCGCGCGCATGGCGTGTGCAAGATCGGCGAGGGTGGCGGTGACGAGCATGAAGATATCATCGTTCATCTCGTGCCGCGCGCGGAGGTTCCGAACTTCCTCGAACAGAGGCGGGCCGAGGGGCTGGGGATGGACGCGAAGCTGTTGCTGCTGCTGAATTACTGAACCCCCGCGATGGCGGCGCGTTGGTGCGCGCATGACGCGTATCGTTCATTTGTCCGATCTTCATTTCGGTGCCCATGACGAGCGGCTGGTGGAGGCCGTCGACTGGGAAATCGATCAGCTCAAGCCTGACCTTGTCGTGGTCAGCGGCGACTTCACGCAGCGCGCGCGGACCGAGCAATTTCGCCAGGCGTGCGAATTTCTCGATGGCCTTCGCGAACGCGGACATGAAGTGCTGGGGGTGCCCGGCAATCACGACGTTCCGCTGTACGACGTCCTGCGGCGCTTCCTCTCGCCGCTGGCGCGTTACCGGCGCTTCATCGACGAGACGCTTTGTCCGTTCGTCGAGCTCAAGAATGTCGCCGTGCTCGGCGTAAACACCGCCCGGTCGCTGACGTTCAAGGATGGCCGCATCAACAATGAGCAGGTTGCCTTCATTCGCGAGACCTTCGCGCGCACCCCGAGCGAGTCGTTCCGCATCCTTGTCACGCATCACCCGCTGTTCGCGATGCGCGTGGGCGAGGAAGTCGAGCGGGCGATCGGGCGGCAGGAACTGGCGCTCGATGCCGTCGAGGAATCCGGCGTCGACATGGTGCTCGCGGGGCATGCGCATCACGCGTCCAGCGGCGACGCCGGCGACATGGCGACACGCGCCGGCGGGGTGCTGGTGGTGCAGGCCGGCACGGCGACATCGACGCGCGTGCGCGAGCAGGAACAGAGCTTCAATACCATCGACATCGCGGACGATTTCGTAACGCTGACCATCAACGGCTGGACGGGCGACGACTTCAAGCCGAAGGATGCGCAGCGATACGAATGGGTCGAAGGCCGCTGGAAGCTGAAAGCAGCGGCCGAAGCGGCGCACTGACTTGTCTGGCGGCGCGCGCAGCGCCAAGACCGCAAGCATGAGCATTCCCGATAATTTCGAATTGGCCGAATTCGTTCAGCGCGTACTGGGCGAGGATCTCGGGACCGGCGGCGATGTCACGTCGAACGCGACGATCGAGCCGGACGCTAGCTTTACCGCCGAAATGAATGCGCGGCAGGCGATGGTCGTCGCTGGCCTCGACGTCGCGGCGGCGGTCTTTCGGGCCCTGGATGTGCAAGTGGCAATCGAGACGCCAGTTGTGGATGGTGAGCGCGTCGAAGCCGGAACGACGCTGATGCGCTTGGCCGGTAATGCACGCGCAATGCTCGCGGCGGAGCGTTCCGCGCTGAATACGCTGCAGCACCTATCGGGTATCGCCACCCTCACACGCCGGTACGTCGACGCGATCGAGGGAACTGGTGCAATCCTGATCGACACGCGCAAAACGCTTCCGGGCCTGCGCGCGCTGGACAAATATGCGACACGGATGGGCGGCGCGCAAAATCATCGCATGCGGCTGGATGACGGCGTGCTGATCAAGGACAATCACGTTGCCGTATGCGGCGGCGTCGAGGAGGCGGTGCGCAAGGCCAAGGCGGCGAAGACCGGCCTTCAGGTGCAGGTGGAGGTCGATCGGATCGATCAGATCGAGCCTGCGCTGGAAGCTGGCGCGGACCGGCTGCTCCTCGATAACATGGACCCGGCGATGCTTCGGGAAGCGGTGAAGCTGGTACACGGGCGTGTGCCGCTGGAAGCGTCGGGCGGCGTGACGCTGGAAACCATCCGTTTTCTTGCCGAGACCGGGGTAAACTTCATTTCGGTGGGCCGGATCACGCAGTCCGCGCCGGCGGTCGACATTGGTTTGGACTATTCGCTCGCTTCGACGAATTAGTAGGCAAGCTTATCGATTCCTGACTGTAATGTTCAGAACCGCGACAGCCACCCAGGCGTATCTCCTCCAACATATGGTCGCGCGTCCCCCAGCGGCCGTCACATTCGAGGAGTGTTTCGATGCTGAAGAAAATCGCACTTGTCGCATCGGCAGCCGCACTGGTTGCCGTCCCGGCGACTGCCCAGGCCCAGCGCTATTATGGCGGTTATGCGCCGTCCTACAGCTACGGCTACAGCTATCCATCCTACGGTTATGGCTACAACAGCTATCCCAGCTACGGCTATTCGTATCCGGCCTATGGCTACAACGGATATAACCGCGGCTACGGCTATAACGGCTACGGTTACAGCAACTATGGCTACAGCAACGGCAGCAATGTCGGCGCGGCTTTGGTTGGCGGCGTGATCGGTCTGGCGATCGGTTCGGCAATTGCCGGCGATAATCATCACCATAAGCGCTACTATCGCCGCTATCGCTAAGCGTTAGGCAAGCGACAAAGTTGGCGGGCCGGGGAGCAATCCCTGGCCCGCTTTCGTTTGCCCAGCGTGCGCACTATAGCGGCGCAAAACCGGGAGACGGAATTTGTTCAAGGGCCTTCAGCCCATCATGTACGGCGGGCGCGAAGTGTGGCCGCTTGTCGAAGGCGGCAAGGGCGTCAGCGCGACCAACCACGCCAGCAGCGGCGCCTGGGCGGCCGCCGGCGGAATCGGCACTGTTTCGGCCGTGAATGCTGACAGTTACGATCCTGAAGGACGGATCATCCCGCAAATCTACGCCGGCATGACGCGCCGCGACCGGCATGAAGAACTGATCAAATACGCCATCGATGGCGCGGTCGCGCAGGTTCAGAAGGCCTATGACATGGCGTCCGGCAAGGGTGCCATCAACATCAACGTGCTATGGGAAATGGGCGGCGCGCAGCGCGTGCTGCAGGGCGTTCTCGAACGCACCAAGGGGCTCGTCAGCGGCGTCACCTGCGGCGCGGGCATGCCCTATAAGCTGAGCGAAATCGCGGCGTCGCACGGCGTCAGCTATCTGCCCATCATCAGCTCGGCCCGCGCGTTCAGCGCGTTGTGGAAGCGGGCTTACCACAAGGCCGCGGAATGGCTGTCCGCGGTGGTCTACGAGGATCCGTGGCTGGCCGGCGGTCACAACGGCCTCAGCAATGCGGAAGACCCGCGTCAACCGCAGGATCCCTATCCGCGCGTTGCGGCGCTGCGCCAGACGATGCGCGACAATGGCATTGCCGACAGCGTTCCGATCGTCATGGCCGGTGGTGTATGGCGGCTCGACGAGTGGGAGGACTGGATCGGCAATCCCGAGCTTGGGCAGATCGTCTTCCAGTTCGGCACCCGACCGCTGTTGACGCAGGAAAGCCCGATCCCTGCCGAGTGGAAGGCGCGGTTGATGACGCTGGAGGAGGGCGACGTGCTGCTGCACCGCTTCTCGCCGACCGGCTTCTATTCCTCCGCGGTGCGCAACCCCTTCCTGCGCAACCTCGAAGCGCGCAGCGAGCGCCAGATCGCCTTCACCAAGGAATCGATCGGCGATCACCATTTCCAGCTCGACGTTGGCATCGGCACCAAGAAGAATTTCTGGGTGACCAAGGGCGACCTGATCCACGCGCGCGAATGGTATGCCCGCGGCTATACCAACGCGATGAAGACGCCGGACGACACGCTGATCTTCGTCACGCCCGAGGAAGAAAAGCAGATCCGCGTCGACCAGGCCGAGTGCATGGGCTGCCTCAGCCAGTGCTCGTTCTCAAGCTGGGCCGATAATGAGAAGAACTCGACCGGACGCCTGGCCGACCCGCGCAGCTTCTGCATCCAGAAGACGCTGCAGGACATTGCCCACGGGGGACCGGTGGAGAACAACCTTATGTTCGCCGGCCATGCGGCGTTCCGCTTCAAGAGCGATCCCTTCTACTCGAACGGCTTCATCCCGACAGTGAAGCAGCTCGTAGACCGGATCCGAACCGGCGCCTGATGCGGGGCAGGGGGGCGCTCACTGCACTGCTGATCGTCGCCGCCGCGGCTCCCGCCGCGGCGCAGGATAAGCAGCCGCCTTATTGGGCGTCGATCGCCAGCGGACAGGCACAGACGCGCACCGGGCCGGGCAAGAATTACCCCGCCGTCTGGCTATACCAGCGCCGCGACCTGCCGGTTCGGGTGGTCAAAAAATATGAGAACTGGCGGCTGATCCAGGACCCCGACGGGGCGCAAGGCTGGATGCTCGTGACCCTGCTCAGCGACCGGCGGACGGCGATCGTCAAGCCGGGCCAGCCGCGCGACATCCGCGTCGGCGCCTATGACACCGCCAAGGTTCAGTACCGCGCGCAGCCCGGCGTCGTTGGCCGCATCAGCAAGTGCAGCGACGGCTGGTGCCGGATCGAGGTCGGCAAGCGGGAGGGCTACATCCGCGTGTCCGACGTCTGGGGCGTCGGCGAAAATGAGGCGGTCGACTAACCAGCAAGCAGGGGGACGCATGAAGATCATTGCCGCAATCGCCACCGGAGCCCTGACCATGGCCAGTCCCGCCAACGCCGCCCCCCGACCCGCCGTCCAGCATTACGGCAACCCGACGCTCAACGGGCAGGCGCTGCCCTTTTCCGAAGCGGTTCGCGTCGGCGACGTCCTCTATCTGTCGGGTCAGCTCGGCCGCGGCCCGGACGGCAAGCTGCCCGAAGGGATCGAGGCGCAGACGCGGCAGACGCTCGACAATATCGGCGCGACGCTGAAGCTCGCCGGCCTGACGCACGCGGATATCTTCCACTGCACCGCGATGCTCGCCGACATGAAGCTGTGGCCGGACTTCAACAAGGCGTACGTGACCTACTTCCCCGAGGGGAAGCGGCCGGCGCGGAGCGCGTTCGGCACCAGCGGCCTTGCCCTTGGCGCGCTGATCGAGCTCGAGTGCCAGGCCTACGCCGGCAAGAAGTAATCCCGGATCGGGACAGTCCCGCCTAAGCAGTTGGAACGACCGCGGCGCCGACCCATTGAGTCGGTGGCGATTGCCGGGGTTCGCCCGGTTGCCGCTCAAAACCGGAAAGAGGCAGCGTCGGAGCGCGTAGTGGTCGCGGGGCTGCCTCTTTTCGCGACAAACCGCGCTTAGTGTCGCTTATTTGCGGCTCAACCCCGCGTTTTCCCGGTCCAAAACGCCTTTAATCGCGCTAATCTTCCGTGAAACATCGCCGGAAGTCCCCTCTGAACGGCGGCGTGGAACGGGCTTAAGGTCACTAAGTTCACGCCGTGCGGCGCTTTTCCCGTGAACTTACGTCCGCAGCTGCGCGATGCCGCGACCGCTCCGGAGATCAAGCATGGCCCGCTCCGTGTAGGACAGCGGTTTTTCGCCGACCCGGATCGCCTGAGCCTGGCCTTGCCGGGAACATCGGAGGGGCGCTTCGGCGTCCCCCTTTTTTGTCTGTGACAGCGGCGGTTGAGCCCCGAGCGGATTGATGCAGGTTGATTTCGGGAACGCTCGCCGCGCGCGGGCGCTGCGGGGGCGTGGAGAGCTTTCGCGTCACCGTGGTGGACGAGCATTTCGTTGCCGAGGACGACTTCGAGGCCGCGGACGAGCAGGCCGCGCTGGCGAAGGCTCTCCGCAGCGCGCTCGACATCGCGGCCGAGCAGGTGTCGGCGGGCAAGCCCTTCTTCGGCGCCGAGGTCACGCTCAGCCGCGGCGAGGCGGTGCTGTCGCGGATGGTGGTGTCGGTCGGCGTCTCGCCGCTCAAGAACGGCTGAGCGCGCCTAGCGCCGGTTGACGCCGAGGCGGCGGCCCGCGTCCGGTACCGGCTCGAACGGTCTCCGCATCTCCACCGGCGCGCTACCGCCGGTCGCGGCGCGGGGTTTGAGGAGGAGAAACAAGACCCGGCGGGAAGGGGTGCCAACCCGCCGGGCCGAGGCGCGCCGCGAACGGGCGCCTAACCGATCGACGCCCTGTTAGCGGTTCCAGCCGTTGTTGCGGCCGATGCGGACGTTGGTCACCGCGCCGCGATAATCGACGTTGCAGCGGAAGCTGACGTCGCCCTGGGCATAGGCCTGGTTCCGGTACTGATTGCCGTACTGCCCGCCATAGCCGCCGCCCGAGCTCATCATGCCCGATACGCGCAGGCCATTGCCGCGGCGCTCGACATTGGTGATCGAGGTGACGCGCATCGCGCCCATCCGATTGTAGCCCTGCTGGCGACCGTAGCGCGGGTCGTACTGCTGCTGACCGTAGCCCCCGCCATATTGGGTCATCGCCTGGCTCATCGCCGCGGTGGAGCACTGGCGCACGGCCTGGCGGTCGGTGACGCTGTAGCGGCTGCCGAGCAGCTGATCGATGACGTCGGTGATCGGGTTGCCGGTGCTGTAGCCCGGCTGGCCATAGGTCTGTTGCCCGTAGCCCTGTTGATAGCCCGGCTGGCCATAGCCCGCTTGCGGATTGTAGCCCGGCTGGCCCGGATAGGGCTGCGGCACCGATTGCGGGTAGGCGGGCTGGGCATAGCCGTAGCCCTGCGCCGCGAGCGGAGCGGACAAGCCGCCGATCGCCGCCGCGGCGGCGAGGTAGGGGGTGAAACGGGTCATGGGGAAATTCCTCGGTCCCACGCGGAAAGTGCCGCTGAGTTCAGGGGTAGAACGCGCCCTCAGCCAATAAGACCCATGAATATGAGATAACGAGCCACAGGATCGCCGGGCGCAGGGGATCGATTGCAAGGCAGTCGATGGCGGCGCGTTTGGTGCTGCGGCCGTAGGGCAGGGCGAAGACAGCAGCGCTCCAGGATTGGAGAGCACGAGCGGCGGGTGTATGATCCGTGCCCGTGCCGCATCGAAGGAGTGACACCATGGGAAACACCGCCAGTGACCGCCGCACCGTCGCCGCCAGCGACCCCAGCGAAGTGCGCTATTTCGGCAAGAAGCACGGCCTCACCGACGACGAGGTCAAGGCGCTGATCAAGCAGCACGGCAACGACCGCAAGACGCTCGAGGCCGCCGTCGCGGCGAGCAGGCCCGCCTAGCGACGGACACGCCGGCCGGCTTTTAGCCGGTCGCTACCGCATTACCTGCGGTTGACGCCGAGGCGGCCTTCGCCGTCGGTGATGGCGGCGCGCCGCGTGCGGCGGTCGTAGGCGCAGAGCTTCACGTCGATGACGTTGCCGCGGTCAGACGATGCGCAGCTCGACCGGGACGGTGTCCGGGAAGCTCGCCGTGTCGCCGACGATCTTCTTCTGCTTGAGGTCGACCATCGACAGGCAGGCGCGGTTCACGGCGCGGTTCATCGACGCCCAGGCCTGCGGCGTGCTGGCGCCGGCGGCTGAGCCGGCGAGCATTGCGGCGGCGGCGAGAAGCAGGCGGGTGGAGGGCATGCGGCATCTCCCGCCAAAAGGGCAACGCTCTGAGAGATGCAGGGAGTACGTCTGTAGGGGTCCACAGAGTTCGGTGGGTCCGACGTTTGGAAACCTGGAGGGCTTATAGATTGATCTTGGGCAGTACATCTTCTTCGACCCGCGTCGACCCAAGGGGCGAAAGCGAGACTAGTTTGTTCGAGGGGTCGTATTCAAGCAGCCTAACCCGGTGAGCTTTTCGCAGAATATCGCGTCGATAAACCGTCGCATTGGAGTGCTCTAGATCTGCGACGAGATCGGCTTCCGCAACGGGATCTGCAGACGAATAAAGAAGAACGAGCGTCTTCTCCAGCATGGTCAGGCTTGTTGCCAAGACTCGGCGCCGGACGCCTGTCTCCCAAACCAACGGCATCTGTCTTTCGGATATCGCCTCGACCAGATTCTGCGCCTCGTCGATCGACACTCCGTAGAACAGCCTAATCAGTTCCGACACAACCCACTTGCTCATGTGCAGGACGCACACTGAGTCCATGTGATTTGGGTCGACATCACCCCCGATGTGGCCGACGCTTCTGCTGTTCCGAATGTCATAAAGCGGAATCAAAATGCTTGGGATCAGCAGACGGACCGATCGGCCGAAGGATGAATTTGCCTTTTCGAGGTCAAGGCATGCTTGCCTGAAATTGGACGGCTTACCTGGCTTTGGCGAAAAGCAGCCGTCTACATGGCCCTTCAAAATTGAGTAAGCGACCTCGCATAGCTTTCCGCCATTAAGTTCGGCTGGTTCCCACCTTCGTTCCCTGAAGTTTCGCTCAATCTCGCGGTACTTCGCAAACAGCTCGTCTTCGAAGTTATTAGGAATTCCATTCAGATAATACGTCATCTTGCTGCCTTCGCCGGCAGTCCGTGTTCAATTAGATTCTCCCCCATCGAAGTAACCTTGATTTCTTCGGCATCGGCAGTGTCCAGCCAACCCTTTGAACCAGCCTGTTGCAGAGTGTTTTTAAGGTCTGATGGAATGGGCCATCCTAAAGTCTTGAAGAATGTATACACCGCCGAGACTGTTATTTTATCAAGCTCCAACACATCACGCAGGTAGTAAACAGCGACGACACACTTCTGCATTACGTTTGAAGGAGTTTTCTCTGATGCAAACTGCGCTGCTGACTTCTTGCCCGATGGAGAAAGGTTGAGACTTTTATCCATCGAGATGATCGACTTAATCTTCGGCCTTTTCCCTGACTTTTGAATAGATTTAGACTTTGGAGCCGATGTTGGACTGCTCGTTGGGTTGCTAGACATGCTTGGGTGCACGGCAGTGCCCGCGCCAGATCCAAACTTAGCATTCAGCCAAGCAAGAACCCGGTCTCTTTCGTCAGTCGAGAGTTTCTCTAACTTCTCAGAAATCGCTTTGAGTGCGTCTAACTCGTCCACGCGCCCACCCCTCCAGACGTCTATTCTGAATGTCCGAGTGCCTTCAGCCCTTCGGGTGTGATGAAGAAACCATCCGCGGCTTTCTCACAAAAGCCCTTCGACACATTTAGATTCAGCGAGTCGGCCGGATTGCTCAGCTTCTTCTGATGGTTTTCCTGCAAGGCCTTACTCACAAGAGCAGTTTTGAGGTTCTTTTCACCTTTGAGACGCAGCCAATCTGCAGTTGCTAAGAAGCGCTGAACTTGATTGGTTTCCCCGCCTTTCTCTTTTATGTAGGAAGCAAGAGATCCGACGATCTTCGCAGAGTTCTTACTTGGTTGTCCCGCTTCGTCGATTGCTGCTGCAGGTACGGAAGCGACCTTACCCAGTTCGGGAAGCTTCGACACTACGAACTCAAGTTGCTTCGCAATCCAGACTTCGCTTCCTTGTGCTGAGAACTTGAGACTGCCAAGCTCGAACTGCACGCTAGAGTCGGTCATTTATCCCCCTTTATTCGGCGGGGATAATGTGCCGCGTAACCTTTAGCTAATCAACAATACCTACTTCGCCCCAATCTAATCCGGCTCTTCGACCACCACCTTGCGCGCCCGCGCCGGACGCTTGGGCTTCGTCTCTACGATCTCCGGCTTGAGGCTCGCGCATTTTAGCAGCGGCTTCAGGTATATCCCCGTCGCGCTCGGGGTCCCTTAAGGGCCTAATCGAGGTCGTCGTTGAGTTCCCTTCCTGACCGTTCGGCTCGGTCAGGTCAGGAGATACGGAAACGTCAGTAACAACTTCCTTTGGGATGGGCAGGATCGCTGCAGTCGCCCGAGCAATTCTTTCCATCAGAGCAGGTCCAACTATAGCTGACTGGCTGACCACTTCCATAACAAGTCACAGTGCAGGTTTTCGTCAATGCGCGTTCGCCGTTCGTGATGAGTTGATGCCCAACGGTGACGCAGCCCGAATCTTTCCGGTCCACCGTAATTTCAACTTCGGTGCCGTCATCGAGACTTAGCATGGTGGTTCTCATAGCCGTGCTCCTAAATGACCGAGCACCGCCTTCTTAACACAAATTAAATTTCACTTAAATTCTCGACCCTTGCTACTTCGCCCCAATCAAATCCGGTTCTTCCACCGACACCCGACGCGCCCGCGCCGGACGCTTCGGCTTCACGTCAACAATCTCCGGCTTAACGCTCGCCCGCTCCAGCAGCGGCTTCAGATACATGCTCGTCGCGCTTTCCGGGGCCTCCACGATGCGCTCCGGCGGCCCTCAGCTTTGGATGCGCTCGTCGAAGCATTGGCCGATTATCGGCCGCAGCGCGTCCTCGTCATAAGCGCCATGTGGTTGCGCAATTCCGGCGCTGGCTGCCCTGCGAACGACGCATCCGCATATGGCCTCGGCATCACTGCGTGACTTCGTGATCGGCTCCGCCTTCGCGACGCATTGCGCAGTGCGCGCTTCGGTGGTGTCCATGGCCGCCAGTTCGCGGTTGGTGCCTGTCGCCCTCCATATGATCAGCGGAATGCCGATCACCACGAAAGCGAGTCCGAAGCCCTTGGGTGCCTGTGTTCCTGCCATGGCTGCGGGTCGTAGCGCGCAGCCGTAAGCAAGGGATTAAGTCGGGCTACTTCGCCCCAATCAAATCCGGCTCTTCGACCGCAACCTTGCGCGCCCGCGCCGGACGCTTCGGCTTCGTCTCCACGATTTCCGGCTTGACGCTGGCTCGCTCCAGCAGCGGCTTCAAATACATCCCCGTCGCACTCTCCGGGGCCTCCACGATGCGCTCCGGCGGGCCTTCGGCGATGATGCGGCCGCCGTTGACGCCGCCGCCGGGGCCGAGGTCGATGACCCAGTCGGCGGTCTTGATGACGTCCAAATTGTGCTCGATCACCACCACGGTGTTGCCCTGGTCGGCGAGGCGGTGGAGGACTTCGAGGAGCTTGCGAACGTCCTCGAAATGGAGGCCGGTGGTGGGCTCGTCGAGGATGTAGAGCGTGTTGCCGGTGGCGCGGCGCGACAGCTCCTTCGACAGCTTGACGCGCTGCGCCTCACCGCCGCTGAGCGTGGTCGCGGGCTGGCCGACCTTGACGTAGCCGAGGCCGACTTCCTTCAGCATCTCCATCTTGTCGCGGATGCCGGGGACCGCCTTGAAGAAGTCGGCCGCGTCCTCGACCGTCATGTCGAGCACGTCGGCGATCGACTTGCCCTTGAACTTCACCTCCAGCGTCTCGCGGTTGTAGCGGGCGCCGTGGCAGACGTCGCAGGTGACGTAGACGTCGGGCAGGAAGTGCATCTCGATCTTCAGGAGGCCGTCGCCCTGGCACGCCTCGCAGCGGCCGCCCTTGACGTTGAAGGAGAAGCGGCCGGGCTTGTAGCCGCGCGCCTTGGCCTCCGGCAGGCCGGCGAACCAGTCGCGGATCTGGGTGAAGGCGCCGGTGTAGGTGGCGGGGTTGGAGCGCGGGGTGCGGCCGATCGGCGACTGGTCGATGTCGATGACCTTGTCGAGCTGCTCGAGCCCGGTGATCTTGCTGTGCGGGCCGCAGGGGATGCGGGCGCCGTTGAGGGTGCGCGCGGCGGCGGCGTAGAGCGTGTCGATGGTCAGCGAGGACTTGCCGCTG
Organism: Sphingomonas flavescens; assembly: GCF_030866745.1. NCBI lineage: Bacteria > Pseudomonadati > Pseudomonadota > Alphaproteobacteria > Sphingomonadales > Sphingomonadaceae > Sphingomonas > Sphingomonas flavescens. The sequence goes on from NZ_CP133016.1 coordinate 2,569,495, forward strand.
CCGCTGACGCCGGTGACGCAGGTGAAGGTGCCGAGCGGGAACTTGACCGTGACGTCGGCGAGGTTGTTGGCGGTGGCGTTGTGGACGGTGACATACTTGCCGCTGCCCTTGCGCCGGGTCTTGCCGAGCGGGATCTCGCGGCGGCCGCTGAGGTAGTCGGCAGTGATGCTCGACTTGCACTTGAGCAGGCCCTTGAGGTCGCCCGAATAGATGACCTCGCCGCCGTGGACGCCGGCGCCGGGGCCCATGTCGATGACCTGGTCGGCGGCGCGGATCGCGTCCTCGTCATGCTCGACCACCAGCACGGTATTGCCGAGGCCGCGCAGGCGCTTCAGCGTTTCGAGCAGGCGGTCGTTGTCCTTCTGGTGGAGCCCGATCGAGGGCTCGTCGAGGACGTAGAGGACGCCGGAGAGGCCGGAGCCGATCTGGCTGGCGAGGCGGATGCGCTGGCTCTCGCCGCCTGACAGCGTGCCGCTGGTGCGGTCGAGGTGGAGGTAGTCGAGCCCGACGTTGTGGAGGAAGCCGAGCCGCTCGTTGATTTCCTTGAGGATGGCGCGGGCGATCTCGCGCTGCTGCGGGCCGAGCTTTTCCTCGAGCGCGCCGAACCAGGCGTGGGCATCGGCGACGCTGCGGCGGGAGGACATGGAGATGTCCTCGCCGGCGATCTTGACGCTGAGCGCCTCGGGCTTGAGGCGGGCGCCGTGGCACACCTCGCACGGGCGTGACGACTGGTAGCGGGAAAGCTCCTCGCGCATCCAGGCGGACTCGGTCTGGAGCATGCGGCGGTTGAGGTTGCCGATGACGCCCTCGAAGGGCTTCTTCACTTCATAGCTGCGCTTGCCGTCGATGAAGCGGAGGGTGACGGGCTTGCCGCCGGTGCCGTGGAGGATGACGCGCTGCGCCTCTTCCGGCAGGCGCTCCCAGGCGGTGTCGAGGTCGAAGCCGTAGGCGCGGGCGAGGCTGGACAGCACCTGCATGTAATAGGGGCTGGGCGGGTTGGACTTGGCCCAGGGGACGACCGCGCCCTTCTTGAGCGAGAGCGCGTGGTTGGGGACGACGAGGTCTTCGTCGAACACGAGCTTCTCGCCGAGCCCGTCGCAGGCGGGGCAGGCGCCCTGCGGCGCGTTGAAGGAGAACAGACGCGGCTCGATCTCGGCGATGGTGAAGCCGCTGACTGGGCAGGCGAACTTTTCGGAGAAGACGATCCGGCCGGGGGGCGCGTAGTCGAGCTTCATGCCTTTCGGCGCGGCGGCCTCGTCCTCGGGCGACGGGTCGGCGGGGTCGAGGAAGGCGAGGCCCTCGGCGAGCTTGAGCGCGGTCTCGAAGCTGTCGGCGAGGCGGCTCTCGATGCCCTCGCGGACGACGATGCGGTCGACGACGACCTCGATGTCGTGCTTGTACTTCTTGTCGAGGGCCGGCGCGTCCTCGATGGCGTGGAACTCGCCGTCGATGCGGACGCGCTGGAAGCCCGCCTTCTGCCATTCGGCGAGCTCCTTGCGGTACTCGCCCTTGCGGCCGCGGACGACGGGCGCGAGCAGGTAATGGCGGCTGCCCTCGGGCAGGGCCATGACACGGTCGACCATCTGGCTGACCTGCTGCGCCTCGATCGGGAGGCCGGTCGCAGGGGAGTAGGGGACGCCGACGCGCGCCCACAGCAGGCGCATGTAGTCGTAGATTTCGGTGACCGTCGCGACCGTCGAGCGCGGGTTGCGCGAGGTCGTCTTCTGCTCGATCGAGATGGCCGGCGAGAGGCCGTCGATATGCTCGACGTCGGGCTTCTGCATCATCTCGAGGAACTGGCGCGCGTAGGCGGACAGGGACTCCACGTAGCGGCGCTGACCCTCCGCATAGATGGTGTCGAAGGCGAGGCTCGACTTCCCCGATCCGGACAGGCCGGTGATGACCGTCAGGCTCTCCCGCGCGATGTCGACGTCCACGGCCTTGAGATTGTGTTCGCGCGCGCCGCGGACGGAAATGTGAGTCAGCATAGGATCGGCTTCGTTCCGTTTATGTTCTGATCTAGCGTGAGGTGCCGCACCCGGTCAACGCGGCTGTTGGAATATGGGTGCGGGCGCGCGAATTGCGAGTCAGATCATCGGGCAGCCGGCGATGTCTGCTAGAAACGAGCGCGCTTACTCCGCGATCGATATCACGCGGTGTACATCCTCGCCCTTGAAGCCGATCAACATCGGCCGGATCACGCCGGGGAGAATGGCGACATCGTACAGTTCACGGACGACGCCGCTGATGCGCAGCCACGCGGCCATGGTGCCGGTGTTCAAGTCAAAGACGGCAAGGCCGCAGCGAGCCTCGGTGTCCCGTGCGCCGAGCGCGGCGTCGAGCGGGAGCCCCGCGAAGGTGCGGTCGTCGCGCGCCAGTGACAGGCCGACAACGGCATAGTCACCGATAAAGGCGAGCCCGCGCGCATAGCCCGGGCAGAACCCGATCGGCTCGAACTTTCCCGACGCGACGTCGACGGTTCCAAATTCACCTGCGCCCGAATTGAGTACCCATAACCTGTTCCGATAAAGCCGCGGCGAGTGGGGCATCGACAGGCCGTCCGCGACGATGTTGCCGCTCGCGATGTCGATGATCACGCCGCCGTCGGCACGACGATCACGCCAGCCATCCGCGACATCGGATCGCGAAACCGCGGTCGCGTAGCGCGGAACCCCGCCTTCCACCGCGAAGCCATTGAGATGACAACGGTCCTCCGGCGCCAGCGCCGATATGAAGTCCGGTTTCCAGATCGGCCTGAAGCTGTGGCCATCGGCGACCGCAGCAATGCAGGAGAACAAGGTATTCACGAAGATGGGCCGATGATCGGCGTCCAGCGCAACGTCGTGGGCGTCGACATCCGCGGTCACCCATGCCGCATGCGGGGCGTAGACCGCATCATAGGTGTCCGGCGCAGCCCCACCTGGCGGCACCACGTTGTCGAAGCGATGGACCTGATATTCGGTGGCGAGCGCGAATGTCCTGCCGTCCGCACTCACGCCAAGCCCCATGCTGCGCGGGAATGTCCGTTCAAAGATCGACAGGCGGCCATCGCGCTGGAGCCCAAGCAGGAACAACTTTCCCGCCTGATAGGTCGTGAAGGCAATCGAGCAGCGCGCAGAGTGCAGCAGTTCGGGGAACCGTCCGGAAGTCTCCAGGACAAAGGTTTCATCCGGTTGAGCGTCGCCGGGCATCCGCATCCCCCTCGAGCAAAGCGCGACGATGATGCGCGCGTTTCAAGATGATTGCCAACAACCAGGGGCAACACCTGCAGCAGCTTTCAGTGGAAGGGGGGTGTGTCAATGGATTGGAAGAGAGGTCAGGCAATGATCGTTTTTCGATCACATGTTCATCATGGCCATTGGTGCGCACGAGGAGCAATGCCGACTCGCCGTCGTTCAGGTGGCGCCGCGACCGACCGCCGTGTGCCGCCGATGACGTGCAAGGACTCCAGCGGGGAGCAAGGGCATGGGCACCATCGTCGATCTTGGAAATTTGGGTTCGCGAGGCGTCACCGTTCCGGGTGAAGGCGTTTATGACCAGGCGGGGGCCAGCGTGTCGGGTGCCGGCGATTTCAATGGCGACGGCTTCGACGACTATATCATCGCCGCCACCACTGCCGATGGCTATTCGGGCGTTTCCTACGTCGTCTATGGCGGTGCCCAGCGGACCGCGTCCGTCGATCTGTCCAAGCTGACGAGCAATGTCGGCTTCGCGATCAAGGGGACGGGGTACGCCATACTTCACGTTGCCAGTGCCGGCGATGTGAATGGCGACGGCTTCGACGACCTGCTGATTGGCGCTGCGGGCGGCGGGTTCTACTACGGCGGATCGACTAAAGCTTATCTTGTGTTCGGTCGGCCGGGGGGTGTCGGCACCATCAACGTGGGCCAGCTGGCAGCTTCCGACGGGTTCGCCGTATCCGGGCTATACGGCTACGGAGGCAACCGGCTGAGCGTTTCCTCGGCGGGCGACATCAATGGTGACGGGTTCGATGACATCGTCGTCGGCATGACGAACATGTCGCCCGGTGGGTCGGCGTTCGTCATTTACGGCAAGGCGGGCGGCTTCGCGAATATCGACCTCACCGATGCTGCCGCAACCAGCGCCGTCGTCAGGGGCGCGGCCAACGGCGACGCGCTCGGCGCGAGCGTGTCGTCTGCCGGTGACATCAACGGCGATGGCTTTGATGACCTGATTATCGGTGCGCCCTACGCCAATACCGGCGGCGCCGGTGCGGGGCAGGCCTATGTCATCTTCGGCAAGGCGGCAGCGCTGGGCACCGTCGACGTCGCCAATATGGCAGCCGGCGCCGGCTTCACGATTCAGGGCGATTCAGCGGGCGACGCGGCCGGCTGGGTGGTGCATTCGGCCGGCGACATCAACGGCGATGGATACGACGACCTCATCATCGGCGCACCGTTCGGAGACGACGGCGGCGACGGGGCAGGCGAAGCTTATGTTTTGTTCGGCCACGCGGGCACGTACGCAAACATCGACCTGACCAATATTCCTGCCGGCGCCGGATTTACGATTATTGGCGACCGGGCCGGCGACGATACGGGATTCAGCGTCGCGGGTGCGGGGGACGTCAACGGCGACGGATATGACGACATCGTCATCGGCGCGCCGTTTGCGGACGATGGCGGCAATTCTTCGGGCAACGCGTATCTGATTTATGGCCATGGTGGCGCCTTCGCGAACCTCGACCTGTCCAACCTCCCAGCAAGCGCCGGAACTGCGTTTCGCGGCCACACCCTAAATGACAACGCCGGTATGAGCGTGTCGGGCGCGGGAGATGTCGATCGCGACGGCTTCGACGACCTCATCATCGGATCCCCCTATTCCGACCAGCGCGCGGACGCATCCGGCGCGGCCTACGTCGTTTACGGGCGGAACAGCTTCGCCCCCGATACCGCCAATGATTTCAACGGCGACGGACGCAGCGACCTGCTGCTGCGCAGCGACAGCGGCGCGATCGCGACCTGGCTGTCATCTACGAGCGCGTTCGCGCCGGGTTGGGGCACCATGCTGTCGACCGACTGGAAGGTCGTGGAAACGGGAGACTTCAATGGCGATGGCCGCGACGACATCCTGTGGCGCAACGACAGTGGCGCAGTGTCGACATGGCTGGGCGGGACGAGCGGCGGTTTCAGTGTCGGCTGGGGAACCGGCCTTGCGCTTGAGCAGAAGGTCGCCGGCGCGGGCGATTTCAACGGCGACGGGTTCGACGATATTCTGCTCCGTACGGACGCCGGCGGCATCTCCATGTGGCTCGGCGGTTCCAGCGGCGGGTTCGTGGGGGGGCCGTCGACGACGATCGCGGCGAGTTGGAAAATCGACGGGACAGGCGACGTTAACGGCGATGGCCGCGACGACATCATCTGGCGCAACGACAGTGGCGCCGTGGCGACATGGCTTGGCGCCGCGAACGGAACCTTCGCCCCCGGTTGGGGCACGTCCGTCGGCACCGATTGGAAGATTGCCGCGACCGGCGATTTCAACGGCGATGGCCGGACCGACATCCTGTGGCGCAGCGATGCTGGCCAGGTGTCCGACTGGGCGGGGCAGAGCAATGGCGGCTTCACGCCGACATGGGGAACCGCGGCGCCCACGGGATGGAGCGTTGCGAGTGTCGGCGACCTCAACGGCGACGGGTTCGACGACATCGTCTGGCAGCAGGATTCGACCGGGCAGTTGAGTGCGTGGCTCGGCAGTTTCTCGGGTGGTTTCTCAACGGTGAATGCTGCGGGCTATTCGAATCCCTTGGCGTCCAACTGGCACGTGCAGGATCCGTTCTTCTAAGCACCACCGCCGAACGCCCGCCAGTGGTCAATCGCGGGTAATCGTGGGCGCCGCGGACAAGTCCGGGCGCGCGGTCAGCTTCCCTTGTCGAAGCGCAGCTTGGGGACACGCCGCCCGCGCTTGAGGGCCTGCCCACGTCCCGAAAGCGACGGATTGGCCATGAAATAATCGTGCAGGTTGAACCGCCGGTCACCCTTGGGCTGCAGGCGGGCATAGCTGCCGTCGGAGCGCAGCTGCCAGCTCTGTTCGTTGTCGATGAGGTTGGCGAGCATCACCTGATCGAGCAGCTGGGCATGGACAGTCGGGTTGGTGATCGGGAGCATGTATTCGATGCGGCGATCGAAGTTGCGCTGCATCCAGTCCGCCGAACTCATGTAGACCTTGGCGTGCCCGCTCGGCAGGTCGTGGCCGTTGGCAAAACACCACAGCCGCGCATGTTCGAGAAAACGGCCGACGATGGACTTCACCTGGATGTTTTCGGACAGGCCCTTCACGCCGGGGCGCAGACAGCAGATGCCGCGGACGACGAGGTTGATGGGGACGCCGGCGGCGCTTGCTTCATAGAGCTTGTCGATCATGACCTTGTCGACGAGCGCATTCATCTTGGCCCACAGGCCGGCGGGTTTGCCGGCCTTGGCCGCGTCGATCTCAACATCGAGGAGACGGATCAGCTCATCCCGCATGTTCTGCGGAGAGATGACGAGCTGGCGAAGATTGCGCGGTTCGAGATAGCCGGTGATGTAGTTGAACAGCTTGGCCGCTTCGCGCCCCAGCCTCGGATCGGCCGTGAAATAGCTAAGGTCGGTGTAAATGCGCGCGGTCACGGGGTGATAATTGCCCGTGCCGAAATGGCAGTAGATGCGGTTGCGCTTCTCCTCGCGGCGGACCACCATCGCCACCTTGGCGTGCGTCTTCCAGTCAATGAACCCATAGACCACCTGCACACCCGCGCGTTCGAGGGCGTCGGCCCACATCAGATTCTGTTCTTCATCGAACCGCGCCTTGAGCTCGATGACCGCAGTGACGGACTTGCCCGCTTCCGCGGCGTCGATGAGCGCCTTGATGACGGCCGACTGCTTGCCGGCACGGTAGAGCGCCTGTTTGATGGCGATGACGTCGGGATCGGCAGCGGCCTGCTTGATGAACTCCACCACGACCTCGAAGCTTTCGTAGGGATGGTGGACGAGGATGTCCTTTTCCTTGATCGCCGCGAAGCAATCGCCGCCATGTTCACGGATACGTTCGGGGAAGCGTGGGGCGAAGGGCGGGAACTTGAGGTCGGCGCGGTCCTCCTCAACCAGTTGCGCGAGGTCGGCCATGCCGAGAAAGCCGCGGGTCGCCGACGTCACGGCATTGCCGGCGTTAAGGCCCTCGTGGATTACCTGCACGAGGCTGTCGGACATGTCCTCCTCAAGCTCAAGCCGGACCACGCGTCCACGCCGCCGACGCTTAATCGCGGTGCGGAAGAAGCGGACCAGATCCTCCGCTTCCTCCTCGACCTCGATGTCACTGTCGCGGATGATGCGGAAGGCGCCGCCGCGCAGCACCTCGTATTTCGGAAACAGATATTCGGTCTTGCGGCGGATCAGCACTTCGAGCGGAATGAAGCGCGCGCGGTCGCCGGGAATGCGGATGAAGCGCGGCAAGGCGGCAGGCGCCATGATCAACTCGCGCACCGTGGCTTTGCCCTTCTTCAGCTCGAAGATCAGGCTAAGCCCCTGGTTCGGAATGAACGGAAAGGGGTGTGCGGGATCGATCGCCTGCGGCGTGATGACCGGGAAAATCTGCTCGCGGAAATGCTGGTCGAGCCAGGCCTCTGCGGCATCATCCAGCGGCTTTTCGCCGACGACATCCATCCCGGCCTCCTGGAGGCTCGCGCGGAGTACTGCCCAGCTGTCGTGCTGGTTGGCCACCAGGGCATCAGCGGCCGTCGCAATCTCGCTCAGTTGCTGGGTCGGCGTGCGGCCATCCATCGAGAGATCTTCGACGCCGAGCGCCTGGTGCGCCTTCAGACCGGCAACGCGGACCATGTAGAATTCGTCGAGGTTGCTCGCGGAGATGGACAGGAAGCGAACGCGTTCCAGCAGGGGATGCTGCGGGTTGCTGGCTTCCTCCAGCACGCGGCGGTTGAACGCCAGCCAACTCAGTTCGCGGTTGAAGTAGCGCGGCTCCGCGGACGGCAGAGGTTCCGGCGCTTTGCTCACCGACGTTCGCGGACCAGATTGTTGCGCATCGCTCATGTCGCTAAACTGAAACCGAGTTTGATTACAGTCTTGTGACCAAATGACGCGCGCGTGGGCGGGAGAGGCCGAATGTCCAAGGACAAGAAGAAAAAGGGCAAGAAGGACGGTAAGTCCAAGGACAAGCTGAAGGCGCTGGCGCAGAATCCGCTGGTGGCGGACGTCGTTGCCGCGGCGCTGGTTGCAACCGCTGCGGCGCTGAAGGACAGCAAGCGGGCGCGCGCCCTCGCCTCAGCTGCCGCCGACGAACTCACTGCCTTGTCAAAATCGACCTCGAATACAGGCTCCGCGATGTGGGAGCTGGCGCTCCAGGTCGGGCGCCAAAGCTTGCAATCCTTGTTTACCGAAAGTGCGAGCGAGGACGAACCTGCGGGCTCGAAGAAGGCGAAGCTCAAGGTCAAAGCGGGTAAATCGAAGAGCGAGGGCGAAAAGCGACCGCGCAAAACGAAGACTTCCGATTAAGCCGACGCAACTTCCGTTGCGCTCAGGCATTCGCGAACGATGATTCCTCCGCCGCTAGAGACGCTTCCACACGAGCTCAATCGCGCCAAGCTTACCTGCCAGGCGATCGTCGAGGCGCCCGCGGGCTCACGCGTGAAAGTCTATTACGATCCGGAGAGCCACCGCTTCCGCATCGGCAAATTTCTTCCGATCGGAATGGTCTTCCCGCTCGACTTCGCCTTCATTCCCTCAACGCTGGCGGGAGACGGGGATCCCGTCGATCTTCTCATCTTGCCGGAGGCGGCGCTGCCGGTTGGGTCGCTGGTCACCGTGCGGATCCTCGGCATTCTGGAGGCCGAGCAGTTCAAGCCGAACAAGAAGCCACGCCGTAACGACCGGGTTATCGCACGGCTGAACGAGAGCAAGCTGTTCGCCGAGGTGCGCCATCTCGATGAGCTCGGCGGGAAGTTCGTCGAGGAATTGAGCAGCTTCTTCAGCACCTACAAGCGCTTGCGCAACCAGACCTATAACGTGCTGTCCGTCGGCGGACCCGAGCGTGCTGCGGACCTCATCCTGGAGGGTGCGGCGGAATATTCAAAGCGCACCGCGTAATGATTCCGCAGGGCGCAAGCGATGGGCGTCGCGGGGCACTCGATTGAGCTCGTTCCCACAAGCTGGACTGTCCCACTAGCGGAAGCTAGCTCTGAAGGCCGTATGTTTCTGGTCACGCGCAGAAGCCTTTTGCTCCTTGCTGCAGTGGTTGCGGCCCCCGCATTGGCGCAGACCGTTCCCATTTCAATGAGCCCATTCGCGGGCAGCAATTCCGAAGATTCGACGGCCAACACCGGCTATCCGTTCGGCGAGTCCGAAGCGATGGCGCGACAGATGGCCAATGGGGTGCGGCTGACGCGGCTGAACCATGACCTTTGCTGGCAATATGGCTGCCTGGTGATCGCCAACCAGTCCAAGAACTATCGGATCACCGAATTCCGGGTGCAGGAAGCGGCGCGCAACGGGACGATGCAGTGGAGCGCCAACCAGTTCCGCCAATTCGGTTCGGGTGTCGAGCCGCGCAAGGCGGTGTTCCTGTTCAAGACAGGCAAGCCGGAGACGTGCGACTGGCCGGTGCTGTTCACGCTGAGCGACCCGAAGCGGCGCGAGACGATGACGGTGCAGATGCGCGCCAGCCTGTGCGTCTCGCCGCACCGGGACTCGCTAGTGCGGGTCAACGTCGTGCATCCGGAAGTGACGGTCGGCGAGCCGCAGCCGGGCAGCTAGCGCCGGGCATATCACACGCGATTGACAAGTAAGGTGGCGCCGCCAGTCTCAGGCGCCTTCTTTCCGGAGTCTCCCGCCAATGCTCGATCGCCGCCAGTTCCTGCTCACCACCACCAGCGCCGCGGCTGCGGTGGCCGTTCCCGTCAAGCTTGGCGCGCAGCCGGTTGCCGCCGGCTCCTCGCCGCAGCTGGCGGCGTTGTTCGACACGCTGTTCAACGAGCAATTGCGGCAGAGCCCGGAGAATGCGACGCAGCTTGGGCTCGATAAGGGCGCGAATGCCGATCTCCGGTCGAAGCTTTCCGGCGCAGACGATGCGGCGCGCTCCGCTTCGCGGGCGCTCACCGCAAGCCAGCTGGCCCGGCTTGAGGCATTCCCGCGTGCAGGGCTGAACGAGCTCGACCGGCTCAACCTCGATGTCGTGACCTATACGCGGCGGTCGACGGCGAGCATCCAGAAGTTCAACTTCGGCGGCAATGCTTTCGGGCCGTCCCCCTACGTCGTGTCCCAACTGACGGGCGCCTACCAGTCGGTGCCGGACTTCATGGATACCAAGCATCCGATCGACACTAAGGAAGACGCCGATGCCTACCTTGCGCGGATGAGCGCCTTTGCGCGGCGGCTGGACGATGAGACGGCGCGGATGAAGCACGACGCGGCGCTTGGCGTAGTGCCGCCCGACTTCATTCTCGACCTGACGATCGCGCAGATGAAGGCGCTGCAGGTGCCGGCCGGCGAGACCGTGATGGTCAAGTCGATCGCGCGGCGCGCGGCAGCCAAGGGCCTAGGCGACGGCTATGCGCGTGATGCGGCGCGGATTCAGGAACAATCAGTCGCGCCGGCACTCGAACGGCAGTTAGCGGAGGTGCAGGCGCTGCGCGCAAAGGCGGTGCATGATGCGGGCATCTGGCGCTTCAAGGACGGGCCGGAATTCTACGTGCAGGCGCTGCACAATACGACGACGACGCGGCTGAACCCGGCAGAAGTGCACAAGTTCGGGTTGGACCAAGCGCGGATGATCTCCTCGCGGCTGGATGCGTTGCTGAAGGCGCAGGGCATGACGAAGGGCAGCGTCGGCGAGCGGATGGCCGCGCTCTACAAGGACCCGAAGCAGCTTTACCCGAACACGGACGAGGGCAAGGCGCAGGCGATCGCTTATTGCAACGAGCGTCTTGCAGCGATCCGTGGGCGGCTGCCTCAGGCGTTCAATCGGATGCCGCCATATCGCTTTGAAGTGCGCCGGGTGCCGCCGCAGACCGAGGCGGGCGCGGCGTCCGCTTTCTCGCAGGCGGCATCGATCGACGGCAAGCGGCCGGGCCTGGTATTTTTCAATCTGCACGACAGCGCGGAATGGCCGAAATTTTGCCTAGCAACGACCGTCTATCACGAGGGGCTGCCGGGGCATCAGTTCGAAGGCGGCCTGGCGCTGTCGAACCAGAACCTGCCGCTGATCCGGAAGACCGGAGGCTTCTCCGGCTATGGCGAGGGGTGGGCGCTCTATGCTGAGCAGCTGGCCGACGAGCTCGGCATGTATGACGACGACCCGCTTGGGCGGCTTGGCTACCTCAAATTCCAGCTGTTCCGTGCCAACCGCTGCGTCGTCGACACGGGTATTCATACGCTGCGGTGGAGCCGCGAGCAGGCGATCCGCCACTTCGTCGAACAGGAGGGCGAGGCTCCGGGCTTCGCCGCGCGCGAGGTCGAGCGCTATTGCGTGTCGGTCGGGCAGGCCTGCAGCTACAAGCTCGGCCACTCGGTGTTCACGGGCTTGCGCGAAAAAGCGAAGGCGAAGCTTGGGCCGCGGTTCGACATCAAGGCGTTCCACGACGCCGTGCTGAGCACGGGGCGCGTGCCACTCGACATCCTTCAGCAGGTCGGTGATCGCTGGCTGGCAGGGCAGGTCGCGTGAAATAGGCGGCCCGGTTTGCGGGCCGCCCCTTCATCGGCGACATCACGAACTTTAGGCTGCCTGTGCCATTTGCGCCGGCTTGCGGCGGCGGAGCGTTAGCCCCACGGCACCGAAGCCGAGCAGCATCATCGCCCACGTGCCGGGCTCGGGAACGGCAGCCGTGACCGCATTGATGCGGGCGTTGCCGACGACCGTGCCGGCCGCGAGGCTGGTGCCGAAGACGGTGTTGATCGCTCCCGCTGCCTGCGAGGTCAGCGCAAGGTCGTTGTTCACGAGGATATTGAAGAGGGGGGTTAGGCCCGGGATGGCGGCCCCGTTGGCTGTCGCGTTGCCGCTGACGGTTAGCATCGCTGTGTCGACGACGAAGTTGCTGAGAGCCAGGCTGCGGTTACCGGAAGCGGTGAACAGCAGGCCCGAACCGTCATGGTTCAGCAGAAGCGCGCCAGTGCTGTCGTTTTGCGTTCCACCGGTGATCGGGAAAGTTACGGTGGGAATGCCGTTGCTGAACGTTGCGGTAGCGGTTCCCGTCGGCGCGACGGTGATCCCTGCTGCGGTCAACGTCGGCGCGGCCGTCAGGGTGACTGCCGTCGTTCCACCAACGATAGGAACGGCGTTGGCGGGGGACGCGGACATGGCGGCGGTTAGGGCGAGAGTTCCCGCCAAGAGCTTCAATGATGTCATGGTCGATCATCCTTCGAGCTAAACGGCCGTCGGGGGTTCGGTCGGCCGTGCCGGGATAATCTGCGCCGCATCCGGCGGTTCCTGAGCGCCGCAGGAGCGATGGCGGTCAAGCCACTGATAATTAGCGGAAATAAGTTATGGTTAATGATTAATCCCGTAGCAGGCGCGGCGGCTTACGGGTGTGCGCGGTCTAGTGGCTCCGCATCGATGATCGTCAGTGGCGAAGCGGTGGAACGGAGGCTGTCGGGCGTTACCACGATGGTCGTGCCAGGGGTCACGATGCCCGCCACCGCCTGTCGAAATGCAGGATCGACCTCGAATTGCCGCCATTCGGCAGCGCTAACCGGGTTGCTGGGCGCATCCTTGCCGAGTGACAGGCGCAGCCACTGCCGCGGCTGGGCGTCGGTCGATTGGAGCGAGTAGGCCCAGGTACCGGCGACAGGCCCCGCAATCTTGATCGGCGCCGAGCCAATTTCGGTACCGTTGCGCAGCACGACGACGCGCTTGTCGGCGGCGCTGATGATGATCGAAACCGGGCCGGCCGGTGCCCGGTCGGGAGTCCAGACAATCGCGCCAGCCGGCTGAGGTGCGCCCACGTCTGGCGCCGCAAGAAGGTCGGGCGACGGAGCAACGCGCGGCTGGCTTTCGCGATCGGAAATCACGACGGTCATGCCAAGCGCCGTCACCTCGTAGAGCAGCTTGGCGAATTCGGCCGGCAGCCGGATGCAGCCATGCGACGCGGGGTAACCCGGCAGTTTGCCGGCGTGCAGCGCAACGCCCTGCCACGTTAGCCGCTGCATGAAAGGCATGGGTGCGTTGTCGTACTTGGAGGAATAATGTTCGACCTGCTTTTGCAGGATGGTGAAGACCCCGGTCGGGGTCTCGCGACCCGGGCTTCCGGTCGACACGGTCGTGGCCGCAATCGGCACGCCGTTGCGAAAGAGAAGGGCGCGTTGCTTCTTCAGATTAACGAGCAGCAGCATCGGGCCTTGCGGTGCGATCTGCGGGGCCCAGACAAATTCGCCGGGGCGGAGACCGGCGACGGATTGCGCGACCGAGCCTGAGGTCACGTCGACCTGCTGCGCGGCCGCGGCAGCGCTGGACAGAGCCGCCGCGATCGACAGCATCAGGACTGGCAGACGCATACGCAAACTTAGCTCATTTCAGCGATTGACGAACAGCCCGACTTCGCAACTTTTCAGCAGTGAGCGGGTAAGGCCACCGAAGAAGAATTCGCCCGCGCGCGAATGGCTGTAGCCGCCCATGACAATGTAGGCTGCGCCGCTGATCACCGCTTCGTCCAAAAGCTCTTCAAGCACGTTTCCATCGACCGCGGGACGGACGACCAGGTCGGCGTGAATACCGTGGCGGGAGAGATATTCTGGGGCGTCGGTCGGCGGGAACCGCCGATCCACCGACTCTTCGATGCTGATGACGTTCACCTGGGACGCTAGCTTCAATAGCGGTACGGCGCTGCGAAGTGCGTTGGCCGCTTCGGTGCTGCCGTTCCACGCCACGATGGCTGGGCCGAACAGGTCGACCTGGCTCTGGCCTTCGCCGGGAATGAAGATCGGTGTGCGCATCTCATGCAGCATGTCGCCGAGCGAGCCCACCGGGGATCGGCCGCTTAGCCATTCATGCGGTTCGCGCCCCACGATCAGCAGGTCCGCAAGCGATGCGCGCTGGAGCAGGTGGGTCATCAGCGTGCCGGTGACTTCTTCATAGTCCCAGCTGACGTCCTCCACCTCCAGCTTCTTCTCGACCCTCGCGCGAAGCTTCCCCGCTTCATCTTCCAGCACCGCGATAATGTCGGCGTTGACGAAGGTTGCGAACGCGTCGGTGACCGTGAATGCTTCGATCGGCGTCACGTGCAGCAAATGCAGGTGCGCACCGAACGTCCGCGCAATCGACAAGGCGCAATCGAGGCGCTCGGTCAGCGACGCATCATTCTGAACGTGGAACAGGATCGTCTTGATCCCGGCGGCGGAAATCGCCGGTTCGACAATCGTTGAAGAGGACTGGTTCATGACCATCGTCTGCATTGCCCTTCTCCTGCTCTCGCTGGATCCGTTCCAGCTTCAGTCGGATAGTCGACAATCGTGACGCGGACGGGAATCAGGACTAATACTTAAGGCATTCGCGGCGAGCGGATGACAGGACGACGTCATGATGGAGCAGAAGGCCATCGATATTCTCGATCGTCACAGGCTGATGGGCCTGTCGACGAACCGGCCCGACGGCTGGCCGCAGGCGACGCTGGTGGGTTACGCCAACGACGGCCTGCTGATCTATTTCATCATCTCACGCGCAAGCCAGAAGTTCGCGAATATCGAACGCGACGACCGGGTGTCGATCGTCGTGGGGAGAGACTTCGAAGATCCCGCCGAGATCAAGGCGCTGTCGATGGCGGCGCGGGCGTCGGAAGTGCGGGATCCCGAGCAGCGGAAGCGGGCGATCGAGATGCTCTTGGAAAGGCATCCGGGGCTTCGGCAACTGGAGCGACCGGCGACCGGCCATTCAGCCGTGATGCGCGCCTATCCGGAAATCGTCACCGTCCTCGATTACGGCAAGGGCTTCGGCCATGCCGATGTCCTGACCGTGTCGCCCGGCGGCGTGGAGATGACGCCCGCGCGGGATGATGACTGGGGTTTTGGCCTCGTCTTGAAAGAAGCGCCTTAGCCCGAGGCAAAGTCATTGGCCGGACAGTGCACGTCCGGTTACATAAGCAGATGCCCAGTTTCTTCCGTCAGCACCGGCGCGAGCATGAACGGCACTTGTCTCCCGGTCGCTACATTCCGCTGGCGATCTGCCTGATCATTGCAATCGTCGCCGTGCCGCGTGCGACGCAGTCAACCCCAATGCTGGTTCTGGCGATCATCGCCGCGGCATTCAGCCTGCTCGGCATCTACGACCTGCTGCAGACGGAACATGCGGTGCGGCGCAACTACCCGATCATCGGCAATTTGCGCTGGTTGTTCGAAGCGATCCGGCCCGAGATCCGGCAATATTTGATCGAGGGCGACAATGAGGAAGCGCCCTTTTCACGCGCGCAGCGCTCGCTGGTGTACGCGCGGGCAAAGAACGAGGGCAGCGAACTGGCCTTCGGCACGCTGCTCGACGTCTATGGCGAAGGCTATGAGTTCATGGCGCACTCGACCCGGCCAGCGCCGCTCGCCGATCCGGCGACGTTCCGCATTGCCGTTGGAGGCGCGGCCTGCACGAAGCCTTATTCCGCATCGATCTTCAACATTTCGGCGATGAGCTTCGGCTCGCTCAGCGCCAATGCGATCCTGGCGCTAAATAAGGGCGCGAAGCTTGGCGGGTTCGCGCACGACACCGGCGAGGGGAGCATCAGCCGGTACCACCGCGAGCATGGCGGAGACCTGACCTGGGAGCTGGGCAGCGGTTACTTCGGATGCCGCACTGCCGACGGCAATTTCGACCCCGTAGCCTTCCGCGAGAAGGCGTCGGCCGAGCAGGTGAAGATGGTCGAGATCAAGCTGAGCCAGGGCGCCAAGCCGGGGCATGGCGGAATCCTGCCGGGTGCGAAAGTGACGGAGGAAATCGCAGCTGCCCGCGGCGTGCCGGTGGGCGAGGACTGCATTTCGCCGGCGCGGCATCGCGCATTCTCGACACCGCTCGAGATGATGGAGTTCATCACCCAGCTACGCACGCTGTCCGGCGGCAAGCCTGTGGGGTTCAAGCTGTGCCTGGGGCACCCGTGGGAGTTCATGGGAATCGTCAAGGCCATGCGCGAGACGAGCGTCCGGCCGGACTTCATCGTGGTCGACGGTGCCGAGGGCGGAACGGGCGCCTCGCCGCTCGAATTTTCCAATCACATCGGGGTGCCGCTGCGCGAAGGGCTGCTGTTCGTTCACAATACGCTGGTGGGCGCGGGCCTTCGCGACGAAATCCGCATCGGCGCCGCGGGCAAGGTCGTCAGCGCATTCGACATCGCGGCGCTGTTGGCGCTGGGCGCCGACTGGACCAACGCGGGTCGCGGCTTCATGTTTGCCCTCGGCTGCATCCAGTCGCTGACCTGCAACACGAATACGTGTCCGACGGGTGTCGCAACGCAGGACCCGACGAGACAGCGCGCATTGATGGTCGAGGACAAGGCGGAGCGGGTCGCGAGCTTCCACCGCAACACGCTTCGCGCGCTGGCCGAGATGATCGCCGCGGCCGGGCTGGAGCATCCCTCGCAGATCCGCCCGCACCATCTGGTCCGGCGGGTCGGGGATTCGGAAGTGCGGCTGTTTTCGCAACTCCACACGTTCCTCGAGCCGGGCGAGCTTCTCGACGGCAAGAGCGGCCGCGATTTCTACAGCCACGCCTGGGAGTTGGCGCGGCCGGACAGCTTCGCGCTGCCCACCGCGCAATCCTATCGGAAATTCGCGGCGTCCTGACGCGAAGCTCGGGAGCGCCCACCGAGGCCGGCGCTCCCTCCTTCGCATCAGCGTCCGGCGGTTGCGTGCCAGAGCGCGACGCCAGCCAGCAGCAGCGTCAGCGCGGCAAGCGCCATCGCCGCATACTCGCGCGGTGTCGTCGCGAACTTGTGCGGATAATCGCGGCGGAAGGCGTCGGCTTGCGCCCACGCCTCACGGTTCGCCGACAACAGTCCGATGTCGAGCACCGGCCCCTTACGCAGGAACCGCGCAATGCTGTCGGCTTCATCCGGTCTCACGCGCGGATATTTCAGCAGCAATTGCTCGATAGCGGTCAGCCGCTCGGCATCGGTGGCCAGCCGGTCGCGGGATCTGGTCTGAGACATGATGCCGCTCCCGCTACGCCGCCGCGAGCGACGCGGCCACTGGCCGGGTCAGGCGGTTCATGATGGACAGCTTCAAGCCCCGCAGACGAAGCAGGCGAAGGGCGCTCGGGGTCTTCCGCGCGAGTTCGAGCGAGATGGCGCGCTGCACGCGCTCGTGCAGCATCGTCAGCCGGTAAAGGCGATAGGTCATGGATATGTCTCCAGCATCGGCCCGCGGCGTTCGCGAGGCCGTCAGATTGAACAGTGAGGTTGCTGTTCAGGCCGCTGGAGGTGCGCGGGGCTGGTACGGCTCGTGCGCGTCATCGGCACGAACCAATGCCGCCTTTTGAGCGGCGTTTACGATGCTTGGCGGATGATCGGGCGCGGCGAGGCGGAACTCGCCGGGAATGACCGCTGCGAACGGCGTCGGCTGCGGCGCGCGAAACGCCTGCAGCGTATGCGCCCGCTTGATGAAGATCGCTTGGGAGGAGGGCGTTTGTTCGATCGCGGGTGCGCTGCCCGACGGTTGGGACAGCGCAGCGGCGGGCGCGCCGGCCAGAAGCGACAGGAAGAGCGCGACAAGCATGGCCGGGCCATGTCCGCTCGCTATCAACTTCCTGATCAGCACGAAGTCCCTCCTGAGCTTCCTACTTAAGAACGGTTGTTCCGATTATAAGTGTCTACCTTCCACTTCGCTTCGTCGACGTGGCGAGGGTGCTCGTCGATGCGGACTCGCTGGCGTTCCGCCGCGCGCCGAACTAGCGTCGGTATTTCAGCAACTTGGGGGCAAGTCATGAAGAGTCGATCGTATCGCGTTGCAGCAATTCTGTTGGCGGGCAGTGCGCTGTGGGGAGCGCCGGTCGGGGCGCAGCAGGCGGAGCTGGTTGCGAAAGCGCAGACCCCTGTCCGTTACGGCGCCTGGGGCGTGGACATTTCGACCCGCGACCTGTCGGTAAAACCCGGCGACGATTTCCAGAAATATGCGTCCGGCAAGTGGCTGGCGACCAATCCGATCCCAGCGGACAAATCATCCAACGGCATCGGATCGGACGTCAACGACCGCAATCAGGAGCGGCTGCGGTCGATCGTAATGGGTGCCCCTGCCGACAGTCAGCTTGGCGCTTTCTACAAAAGCTACATGGACGAAGCGCGGCTGGAGCAGCTCGACGCCGCGCCGCTGATGGCGGATCTCGCTGCGGTCGACGCGATCAAGACCAAGGCGCAGTTCACCAGCTTCATGGCGAAGTCGAACGGCGACTTCGGCCAGACACTCTTTGGTGTGGGAGTGCTTCCGGACTTTGCCAATCCGACGATGAACATCGGCGGCGTGTTCACGTCCGGGCTCGGCATGCCCGATCGCGATTATTACCTGGACGACAAGTACAAGGCGCAGCGCGATGCCTATCGCGCCTATGTGCAGCGCACATTCGCGCTGATCGGAAACCCGAACCCTGCCGCTGCGACCGACAGCGTAATGGCGTTCGAGACCGAGATCGCCAAGCTGTCGTGGCCGCGAGCCGACCAGCGGGACATCAACAAGCTGAACAATCCGATGACGCTGGCGCAGCTCAAGACCTATGCGCCGGGCGTCGATTGGTCGGCTTACTTGCGCGAGTCCAGGGTCATGTCGCCGCACATGATCGTCGGCGACAATACGGCGGTGAAGGCGCTTGCGGCGCTGTATGCCAAGATGCCGCTTGAGACACTAAAGACCTGGCAGAAATTCAAGGTTGCCGATCAGGCGTCCAATTACCTTTCGAAGCGCTTCGTCGACAGCAAGTTCGAGTACACCAAGACGCTCAGCGGTGCGAAGGAGCAGCGGCCGCGCTGGCGCCGCGGCATCGCCGAGGTCGACGGACGGCTCGGCGAACTGCTCGGCAAAACCTACGTCGACCGCTATTTCCCGGCGCAGTCCAAGACGATGATGGAAGAGCTGGTCGTCAACCTGAAGAAGGCGGCGGCCAAGCGCATCCAGGGTAATAGCTGGATGGGCGACGCAACCAAGAATGCCGCCCTCACCAAGCTCGCCAAGATGGACGTGATGGTCGGCTATCCCGACAAGTTCCGCGACTATTCGAAGCTGACGATGAAGGCCGACGATCTGTACGACAACATCAAGCGCAGCGCGGCCTTCGAGTGGCAGTACCAGCTCGACGATCTCAACAAGCCGGTCGACCGCAAGAAGTGGGCGATGAGCCCCGCGACGGTGGATGCCTATAACGGCGGGCTGGAGAACAAGATCGTGTTTCCCGCCGGCATCCTGCAGGCGCCATTCTTCGATCCGACGGCGGATCCGGCGGTGAACTATGGCGCGGCGGGCGCGATCATCGGCCACGAGATCATGCACGGCTTTGACGACCAGGGCCGCAAAATCGACGAGAATGGAGCGGTGCGCGACTGGTGGACCAAGGACGACGCGGCGCGGTTCAACGCGCTGACCGATGCGCTGGGCAAGCAGTATTCATCGTACGAGGCGGCGCCGGGCGTGTTCATCAACGGCGCGCTGACGATGGGCGAAAACATCGGCGACATGTCGGGGCTGGAGGTCGCCTACGAAGCCTACAAGATGTCGCTGAATGGGAAGCCGGCGCCGGTGCTGGACGGACTAACCGGGGACCAGCGTTTCTTCCTGTCGTTCGCTCAGGCATGGCGCGGCGCGCAACGAGACGACGCGATCAAGACGCAGGTCGCGTCCGACCCGCACAGCCCGCGGCGGTTCCGGATCATCGGGCCGCTGCGCAACCTCGACGCCTGGTACGATGCTTTCAACATTACCCCGGACTCGAAGTTCTACATTCCGCCGGAAAAACGCGTCCGCATCTGGTGAGCTGCCAGAAACGGAAGGGGAGTAATCCGGAAAAACGGCTCCCCTTTTTTGCGACCGAGTTGGACGGTCGTCGCTCGACAAAGCCGTTCGCCGTTGTAGCCTTTTAAGATGTTGTGGATTCTCCTCGCCGCTCAACTTAGCGGTCTATCCAGCAGTCATCCGACCGACATCCGCGGGCTGTTCTCGTACAACGACTTTCCCGCTTATCTATCGCATACCGGCGAGATGTCCCGCACGGTCTACACGCGAACGACTATTCGCGATGACGGGACGCTTCAGGATTGCGCCGTTGAGATATCGAGCGGGGATCCGAAGCTCGACGCGTATACCTGCGCCCTGATCGTCAAACGTGGCAAGTTCGTTGCCGGAAGAGCAGGGGATGGGACTGCGCTCTACACTGTGCTTCGTTTCCCGGTGAACTGGACAATCACGAGTAGCATTTCGTCACGCGAAGAGATGTTGCGACCGATTATCCCAGACCTCGAGCTTTCCGTTGATCGTCTGCCGAAAGGAGCCAAGAAACTCGTAGATCTCACGCTGGAGAACGAGGTCGACGACAAGGGGCGCATCGTGGCGTGCGGGGAGCTTCCGCCCTTTAGAGCCGACCAGCGTCAGCGATTCCCCGAGCTTGTGCCTTTAGCCTGTCAGAATGCGGTCAAGACCCTGTCACTTCGCCCGCCGCGCGACCGCAACGGGGCACCGACACGTTCAATCCAGACGACCACCGTTCGTTTTGCAATTAAACGATGAGCGTGCCGCGGTAACGCGCGACAGCGTCTCTGAACGGCTTCCCTTTTGACTACATCGGTGGCGGGGGCGGGAAGCTGAGGCCGTGGATCGCGGCGCCCGGCGTGCCTGCGGTGACGGCATTGTAATAGGCCGAGCCGAGCGGGCTGTAGGTGATGGCTTCGATCAGCAGCACCGAGGCGAACATCGTCGCGACGCCCCATTTCCAGGCGGGGTGGACGCGGCCGCTGCGGCGAAGGTCGGCAACCATGCCGGCGACCGGAAATAGCAGAGCAACGGCAAAGATCGCTTCGAAGACCCAAGGCATCAGCAGCGGCCCGGGAAGCAGACGACCGAGGCCGGGACCGAGGAGCATGCTCATGCCGCAGAAGTGGAGGCGGCGGTGCCATTTGGTACGCTTGCGATTGACGATAGCCGCCGTGGTGAGGCCAGCGAAAGTTAGCACGGTCAGCGGGTTAAAGACCATGAATTGCTGCGGGCGGAAGAAGAAGGGCGCATGGCCCTCGCGGACCATCCGTGCGGTGAGGTAGCAGCCCAGCACGATCATCGGGATCATCCAGAAAGCGGCGATCCAGCCGAGCGTGCGATGCAGGTGCATCCGGCCGGTCGCGACGAAGATGTTCTGCAGCAAATAGATCGCGACCCAGCCCATGAACACGAAGGCGTGCAGATGGACCGGCAGCGGCGAATGGAAGCTGGAGCGCCCGGTCGCGAGCTGAAGTGAGAAGCCGGCGATGATGACCAGGGTCATCACGAACGCGCCGCGCAAGAAAAAGCGTTCGTCGCCCACGTCGGGCGTGAGACTCGTTCCAGCCAATGTTGCCATGTCAAAAACCCCCGCAATTGACGGGGCGTTTCTAGCCGCTCGCGGCTCCTCGCAAAAGTGAATAGCGCGCCGCGACTTCATAATGTGCGCCGTGGCGCGACAGCCGGCTTTCGAACAGCAGGAATTCGGTCACGAGGAAGGGTGGCGATCGCAACATTTTAGATTGCGCGACGAAGTTCATGGCCTCCCGGCTTCGACGACCGCTCCAGCGTGCAAGAGTGATATGCGGATGGTATGCGCGACGTTCGGGCGGAAGGCCGATGATCGTGGTCGTGCGCTCGATCTTGGCGGCCAGCGCGGCAAGCGGTTCCCTCGGTTCGACGCCGGCCCAAAGCACGCCGGAGCTGCGGTGATCGAAGCGGCCGACGCCGACCATCCGTAACTCGAAAGCGGAAGATCGCAACTTCGAGAGTTCAGCCGCGAGATCCTCGGCCACGGGACGCTCGACCTCGCCAACGAAACGCAGCGTGATGTGCAGCTGGTCGTCCGATTGCCAGCGAAAGTCGGCATTGTCGTCCATCGCGTCGAGCAGCAGGTCGCGGATTGCCTCGGGCGGGCGGATAGCGACGAACAAGCGGTGCATCGTCAGAGATGCTCGCGAAGCGCCGCGATCCATTCGCGGGCGACGGGCGCGAGGTCGGAGGGCAGCTTGTCGACCGAGAACTCGGCAACCTGCTCGACCTCCCACGACCAGCGGGGAGAGTAGTGGACGTCCTCGACAACCATCAGCGATACCAGATCGCGGCGGCGGTCGGGCCGCTGTTCGAGTTCCGCCGCTTGTTGCACTTTGCCGTAGGCCGTCATGCCGATTTCCTCACGCAGTTCACGGAGGCCCGCTTCCACCGCGTCTTCGTTTCTGTCGCGGCCGCCGCCCGGGAGTCGCCAACCGGGCGCGTAGCGGAGCTTGACGAGGATCAGCTTCCGGTCCGGCGTCAGGGCCAGCGCATGCGCCCCAAATGTGCGCGGCCGGCTGACGAACCAGCCAGCCCGAAGCAGCTGGTAGGCGCCGGTGACGATCGTGCGCAGGATGCGGTCGGCGAGATTCATGACAAAGGGTTATCCCGCCATTCAATGCTGTTCCAATCGAGGTGCATGCGTGTAACAACGCACGGCTCGGCAAAGGGGCATGCTGAATGAGCGACGCGGACGATCTCAGCGAGCATCAATATAATGAACTGCTGAAGCCGCTCGCGGCCGAGTTGAGCGGGATGGCGCGCTGGGTGTGGGAGACCGGCCAGCGGATGGTGGTCGTCTTCGAGGGACGTGACACGGCTGGCAAGGGCGGGTCGATCGACATGTTCGCGCGCCTGCTGAACCCGCGCCAGTGCCGCGTGGTCGCGCTGCCCAGCCCCAGCGAGCGCGAGAAAACCCAATGGTATTTCCAGCGCTACATCCAACATTTGCCGGCGCGCGGCGAGATCGTGCTGTTCGACCGCAGCTGGTACAATCGCGCGGGCGTCGAAAAGGTGATGGGCTTCTGCACGCCCGACCAGACCCAGGACTTTTTGAACGCGGCACCTGAGTTCGAACGCCATCTCGTGGACGACGGCATCCTGCTGTTCAAATATTGGCTGTGCTGCGACCAGAAGGTGCAGGAGGAACGCTTCGAAAACCGGCTCAACAGCCCCGTAAAACGGTGGAAGCTGTCGCCGATCGATATCCAATCGCGCGAGCATTATGACGACTACACCGAGGCGCGGGAGCTGATGCTGGCGGCGACGCATACCGATTTCGCGCCCTGGACTCTGGTCGATTTCAATTCGCAGCCATTGGGCCGCCTGACGCTGCTGCGCGACCTGCTCGACCGCGTTCCGGATACCGAGTTGCCGTTAGCGGAAATCCCGTGGCCGCCGCTCAGTCACAAGCCAAGCAAGGAACGGTTCGGCGTGCTGCAACCGATCCCGGCCTACCCTGTAGATGCGGCTGAGGCGGCCGACGATCACGACGGCGAGAACCACGAAAAGAAGAAGCATCGTCACGACGATTAACGCTGGAATTTGAAGCGCGCCGGGGGCGGCGCCCGAATGGGGGTGGAACATGCGTGCAGGAAAGCTGCTGATTCAGATCACCGTTTATTATTTGGCCATCGCGCTGGTCGTATTCGTCGCACTCAAAATCTGGCCGGACCTGCGGGGCTATCTGCCGGTCGGCGGCGTCGAACAGCTGATCACGCAGCCGGCGAAGAACCCACTGCAAGCCACCGAAGCGATGCGCGCGGCGCATGTCGAAAACTTCGGACAAAGCGTGTTCTGGCTGGTCGTCGCGATCATTGCCGCGATCCTCGTCTCGCTGCCGATCAGCTGGGTCTACATGGCCGTCCGCGGCGGCGAGGAATATGACCAGAGCCTGGTCAACACGATCATCGTGTTGCCGATGGTCGTGACCGGCATCGTCATCATCGTCCAGAACTCACTGTCGCTGGCGTTTGCGCTGGCAGGCATTGCGGGCGCCGTCCGCTTCCGCAATTCGCTCAAAAGCTCGGGCGATGCGCTGTTCATCCTAATGGCCGTAGGCACCGGGCTGTCCGCGGGCATCGGAGCGATCGAGTTGGCGGCGGTGATCAGCATCGCGTTCAACTATTGCTTCGTGATCCTGTGGATCACCGAATATGGCGAACGCGCGGGCATGAAGCGGTTCCTGACCGACTATGACGGAAACGACTCCGCCGCCGTCGTCGTGGTCGAAGAGAAGACGACGGTGATCGAGACCAAGGCCTAATTGACGCAGGTCTTGAAGATTTTTCCGCTGTCGACGTCGGCGAAGAACGCCTGAATATAGGAAGCGGCGCGCGCCTGGTTCTTGGCGTCGAGACCGGGGATGGTCGCGAACAGGCCGGTGAATTCGGCGCGGCGCGGGGAAAGCTGAGCGGCGAAGGCACGGGCTTGCGCCTGGTGGGCGCAATAGCCGCGATAGGCGCGCTGGCGGACGTTGTTGATCGGAAAACCTTCGGGCGGGACGGCGTACGAGGCGTCGACGAGGCCCGAGTAATCGAAGTCGTAGGGCACGGGCTGATAAAGGCCGGCCCCGGCGAGCAGGCGTCCGTTATGGCAGCAATTTTCGCCCTTTGGCGCGGCGCGCATCGACCAGTCGTAGTTGCTGATCATATACTCGAAGACGCCGAAGCGGGCACTTGCCGCGGGATCGATTTGGGCCAGCGGGACGAGCTCCGGCGCCTTGGCGTCGCGCAACCCGTTGCGCTTTGCGACGTCGTCGAAATCCTCGATGAAGAAGCCGACGCGGCTGACGTACGGCTTACCGCTGTCGTCGACATAGTCGATGTTCGCGAGCCGCGCGCGGAAGCTCAGCGGCGTCATAAGATTGTAGAGGCGGTAGGCCGAATATTCGAGCAGCACCTTTTGCTGGAAGCCGGCGTCGCGCTTGCAATGGGTGACCAGCTTGAGGCGCTTCTGGTGGTCAAATAGCGATCCGTCCGGCGCCTTTTGCGTCAGCTGCACGCGCAGCGGTGGGAAGTCGCAAATATCGTTCGTGCGGCGGGTAATGCCACGTGGCGACAGCGTGATGGGATAGGTGACGCCGTCGACGGTCATGCTGGCGGGGCGTGGCGTTTCCGCCCGGTTCGAGACGAGTTGCGCGATTGGGCCCTTGAGCACGACGCGGATCGGGGCGTCGCTGGAGAACAGTGGCGTCGCCGGGTTCGCGGCATCAACCGCACTGGCAGCTACCAGCGCCGCCGTTCCCAACCATGCTTTCATTGCCCCCTCCTGCGATCAAGGTGTCCGTGACGTCGTATGCGGGATCATCCGGTCGCCGACGATTTCGAGCCAGCTCGGCAAGCCGCCATAATAGCGCGAGTTCCCGGTATCGATCCGCGCGAGCCTGTTGTCCGGGCTAATGACGATCCCTTTAAGGTTGGGCGTATGGCCGATCACCATGCGCTTCGCGCCATAGGCCGAAAGGGCCTCGGTCAGTTCCTGTTCCGGCGTCACCGGTGGCGCAGGCGGCACGACCTTGGCGCGTGCCGCGGCGGCTTCGCTGTCGGCCATGATGAGGCCGCGATACCAGAGCGGACCGCGAGGATCGGTAAGGATCGAGTTGGGCGTGTCATCGGCCGCCGCCATGGCTGCGGCGACACGCTGATTTACCGTGGTCAGCGGTTCGCGCGCAGTTTCGGCGCTGATGCCGCCGTGCACGAAAATTGTGTCGCCAAGCTTGAGGATCGCCGGGTTCTGCGTCGCCCATTTGCCGAGGTCGCCGGTCGGACCCCAGGCGAGCCGATGCTCGACCCAGCCGGGCGGGTGTTCAGCCATCCATTTCGCGCGCACCTGTTCGGGCGTAATCTTAGGGTCCTGCGCGCGATAGGCGGCCTCGAGCGCCGAGCGGTTGGCTTCGTAGACCTTGTCGCGCCGTGCCGGTGACTGGCTATCCGCGAAGGCGGCATATTCGCCGGGCGTCACGTAGCGGTCGTCGCCAATGAGGTTCATCGCCTCATGGTTGCCGAGTACGACGTAGACCTTGCCGCCCTTGCGGGGCGCCTCCCGCTGGAGCTGCTGCAGGTTGCGGACGATCTTTAGCGAGTCCGCGCCGCGATCGACGATGTCCCCAAGTTGGACAAGAGTGGCCTTGCCGCCCGCCCAATGACCCCTGGCATCGATGATGCCTGCCGCGCGGGCAATGTCCTGCCAGGCCTTGAAGTCGCCGTGCAGGTCGCCGACGGCAACGATCCGGATCGGCGTCTGCGCGCTCGCGAGGCCCGCTGCGAACAGCAGGAACAAGAAGCCGGCGAACCGCCGCGTCAGGGCTGCGATGAGACCCCCAGGCATGGCCGCACTGTCGCACCGGCGAGCGTCTCCGGCAATGCTGTTAACTAACCGCTATCTGAACAGCCGTTCAGCAAGAGGGGTTTATGTCGTGTTTTGCTTGAAGTCGGGGGTCGCTTCCACGATATTTGCGTTTAGCGAACGGGCCTTTTGCCCGCGCAGAGGAGAAACGATGGCCAACTGGCAAGACCCGCAGATGACCGGCGCTAGCGCCGCGCAGGTAAGTGTACCGCGCGCCGCCCGCGATGTGGGCCTCCGGTCGTATATGCTTTCGGTTTACAACTACATGGCTTCGGGCGTGCTGCTGACCGGCATCGTCGCCCTGCTGTTCGCGCCCTACGCCGGCCAGGTTCTGGTCGGCGCCAATGGCGGAATGAGCGCTCTGGGCTGGATCGTGACGCTGTCGCCGCTGGCGATCGTGTTCGCGATGAGCTTTGGCGCCAACCGCATGTCGACGGGGACACTGCAGCTCCTGTTCTGGGCGTTCGCGGGCCTGATGGGCCTGTCCATGTCGACCCTGTTCCTGGCGTACACCGGCGCCTCAATCGCGCAGACGTTCTTCGCGACCTCGGCCGCCTATCTTGGTCTCAGCCTCTACGGCTACACGACCAAGCGTGACCTCAGCGGTCTCGGCACGTTCCTGATCATGGGCGTCGTCGGCATCCTGGTCGCGATGCTGGTCAACATGTTCCTGCAGTCGAGTGCGATGGCCCTGGCCATCAGCGCCATCGGCGTGCTGCTGTTCGCGGGCCTCACCGCCTACGACACTCAGCGGATCAAGAGCATGTACTTCTACGTGCAGGGCACGGAGATGGCCGGCAAGACGGTGGTCCTGGGCGCGCTGACGCTCTACCTGGACTTCATCAACATGTTCCAGTTCCTGCTGAGCTTCATGGGCGACCGCCGCTAAGCCTGGCAGCAATACCAAAAGAGAAGGGCCGCTGGAGCGATCCAGCGGCCCTTCTTGTATCTCTGGTCGGGCAAATCCCGGTCCTGCCCGGTGGGTTAGCGGAAGAGGCAGGACCGGTCTTGTGCAAACACCCGGGGGGTAAGTTGGGTGCGAAGTCCGGTTTAACGGCCGCTTGTTAATTGCATTCCAAAAGAATTGGTTAGCGAAACGGCAAGGAATTCAGGCGGTGTGCGCCTGGCTTTCCGCGAGTGCTTTCGCGTCAATTTCGGTGGCGCGGCGATAGGCGTCGCGATCGGTCATTCGGCGCGCGTAGTCGACGAAGACCGGCTTGGGCTCGAGCAGATTGAACGCCAGCATGAAATTGACGTTGGCACCGACGAACAGGTCGGCGGCGGTGAATTGATCCGCGGCAATGTATTCGCGGTCGGTCAGCGCCTTCTCGAGATTGCCGATGGCAAGATCGTAATTGCCATAGCCGAACATCCGCTGCCGCTCGGGCGTCGGCTCCCAGCCCACGGCCTTGTTGCTGAACGCGGCCTCGATCGGGCCGGACGTGAAGAAGATCCAGCGGTAGTAATCGGCGCGGTCATCGGTCGGCGGCGCGAGGTTCGCTTCGGGGAAAGCGTCGGCGAGATAGCAGCAGATCGCCGCGACCTCGGTGACGACTTTGCCCTTGTGCTCGATCGCCGGGACTTTCCCCATCGGATTGATCGACAGATAAGGCTCGGCCTTCATCGTCGTCGCATAGTCGAGCAGCACCGTGTCGTAAGGCGCGCCGACTTCCTCCAGCATCCAGCGAATGGTCTGCCCGCGCGATTGCGGGTTGGTGTAGAATTTGAGGTCGGCCATCTGCTGCTCCTTTAGCCGCGTTCGCCCTTTTTCGGCGCTGGTGCCGCCGGCGCCGTGTTCGGCTGCGCGTTGGCGCGGTCGGTGGCGGACCGGTCGCGGGCGGCGCGGAATTCGCTGTCGGCGCTCCAGTTCGGCCAAGCGCGCGAATTGGCGAGCTGTTCTCCCACGATGTGGAGGAGATTGGCGTCCTGCGCCATGCCGCTGAAGTTCCACTGCGGGTTAAACTCGTCGTCCGGCTGGTGATAGCGCTTGGCGGTGTAATCAACGGCTAGGGCCTCGCCGCGCGCGGTGCCGCCGGTGACGAGATCGTTGCCCGAGCGGAAGCTGAGCGCCGGAACCCCCGCCTTGGCGAAGGAGAAGTGGTCCGAGCGATAGAAGCCGCCGCTTTCCGGATGCGGGTCCGGCGTGAAGTAACGGCCCTCCGCCTTGCCGGCGGCAATCAGCGCATCGAGCAGTTCGAGCTTGGCGGTCCCGGAGATCGAGAAGTTCTTCGCGGGTCCCCACACGCCCATGGAATCGGTGTTCAGAACGCCGACGGTCTTGGACAGCGGGTAGAGTGGGTGGGTGGCGTAATATTCGCTGCCGAGCAGGCCTTTTTCCTCGGCGGTGACGGCGAGGAAGACGACCGAGCGCTCGGGCCGCGGCTCCAGCGAGAAGCGGCGCGCCTGCTCGATCAGCTGGGCGATGCCGGTCGCGTTGTCGACGGCGCCATTATAGATGTTGTCGCCGTTCGCATCGGGCTTGCCGATGCCGAGGTGGTCCCAGTGGCCGGAGTAGATGACGGTTTCGTCGGCGTATTTCTTGCCGGGCAGGATGCCGACGACGTTATGGGAAGTAATGACCGCGGTCTTGGCGGTGCCCTGCGCATTCAGCGTGGCCTTGAGCGGCATCGGCTTGAAGTCGCGGCGCTTTGCGGCGGCCTTGGCGGCCTCGAAGTCCATGCCGGAGGCGGCGAAGATCTTCTGCGTCAGGTCGCGCTGGATCCAGGCTTCGAGCAGAGGATGTTCGGCCGCCGGGTTGTCGCGGACGATGTCGAACATTGTGTTGGTGTTGGAGTTCTTGACGGTGTTCCAGCCGTAGGAGGCGGGCGCGGTCTCGTGGATCACGAGCACGCCTAGCGCGCCCTGCCGCGCGCCTTCTTCGTACTTGTAGGTCCAGCGGCCATAATAGGTCATCGCCTTTCCGCCGAAGTCGCCTTCACCACCCTCGAAGTCGGGGTCGTTGACCAGCATGACCGCGATCTTGCCCTTGAGATCGACCCCTTTGTAGTCGTCCCAATTCCGTTCCGGCGCCTTCACGCCATAGCCGACGAAGACGAGCGGCGCGTTGGCGAGGTTGACGGCCTTGGCGCCGTTGGTCGGGGCGCGGGCGGCGATCTCTTCGCCCTGCGTCAGCGGGACCTGCTGGCCGTCGAGGTTGAGCGACATCGTCGGCGCGGCCTGCCAGTCCGATTGCAGCAGCGGCACGTCCTGCGTCCACTTGCGGCGGCCGTTGGCGGCCGGGTCACCGCCCGGCTGCAGCCCTGCGGAGCGGAACTGGTCGATGATGTAGTTGACGGTCTTCGTCTCGGCTGGCGTGTTGACGCCGCGGCCCTCGAACGCGTCGGACGAAAGTGTCTTGTCGATCTCCGACAGGCGATAGGGACTGAAGCCGCCCATCGACGCCGCCGAGACCGACGCGGCCGCCAACACCATCGCGCTGCCCGCGATCCACCGAAGCTTGTTCATGCCCTGTCTCCCCAAGTGCCGGGACTCGGCGAGGCCGAGCCGAAAATGCACTTGGGCCGTAGTTAGCGCGCGGTCGGCTGGGAAGCCCCCGAGGCGGACGCGACCGGCGGCGTGTTCGAGCGATAGCGATCGAACCAGGCGATGATGGCGGAGGCCTTTGCCGCGGCCTGGCTGGGCCGCGCGGCTATGCCGCCGTGGCTGGCGCCCGGCACCTTCACGAACATGCTCGGCACGCCCTTGAGCTTGAGCGCGGTGTAGAATTGCTCGGCTTCGCTGACGGGGGTGCGGTAGTCCTCGGCACCGACCACGACGAGCGTCGGCGTGGTGACGTTGCCGATCAGGCTGAGCGGCGAGCGGGCCCAGGACTTGTCCGCATTCTCCCAGGGTTGGTAGCCGAGCCAGTAGGGGCCGAAGAAGTTGGGGCCATCGCTGGTCAGCGCCATGCTGGTCCAGTTAATGACCGGCTTCTGCGCTGCCGCGGCCTTGAAGCGGTGGGTCTTGCCGACGATCCAGGCGGTCAGGATGCCGCCGCCCGAGCCGCCGGTGACGAACAAGTTGTTCGGATCGGCGATGCCTGCAGCAACGGCGCCGTCGACCGCGGCCATCAGGTCGTCGAAGTCGGTGCCCGGATAGGTCTTTTCGATGCCGTCGGCGAACGCCTGGCCGTAACCCGTCGAGCCGCGCGGGTTGGTGAAGATCACCGCGTAACCGGCCGCCGCGTAGAGCTGATAATCGGTCGAGAAGTGCGGGCCGTAGGAGGCATAGGGGCCGCCGTGGATCTCCAGGATTGCGGGCACGCGCTTCCCTTGCGTGTAGCCGGGCGGAAGCATCACCCAGGTCGGCACGCTGCCGCCGTCCGGCGCGCGGACGTTAAGCGTCGTAATGCCGGCCAGCGACTTCGCCGACAGCGAAGTGCCGTTGAGGTCGGTCAGGCGGCGCAGGTTACTGGGGTTTGAGGCAACCGCGATGTCCGCCGGGCGGCCGGGGCTGTCGGTGGTGAAAGCAATGGCGCCGCTGCGCGCGACGCTGAACTGGCCCCCGGCGTAGGGACGGTCGAGGCCGCCACCGCCGACGCTGTGCGTGAGCGGCGCAACTGCGCCATTCAGGCTGATGCGAGAGACGGTAACTCCGCCATCCTGCTCGTAAGACGCGTAGATCGATCCGGAATCGCCGCCCCAGGCAATTTGCTGGATGCCGCGGTCGAGGCCCGGTGCGACGGCGCGGGGCGCGCCGCCCGATGCGGGCATCACATAGATCGAGTCCTGCTCGAAACCCTTCTTGTGATCGTCATGCCCGAGGAACGCGACCCAGCGGCCGTCGGGCGAGACCTTCGGGGAGAAATCGGGTCCGTTGCGCGAGGTGAGCGCGGTGATCGCGCCGCTGTCGAGGTCGAGGCGATAGATCTCGCTGTCCTGGGCGATCAATTCCCAATTCGGCTTGCGCAAGCCGCCGAAATAGATCGAGCGGCCGTCGCGACTCCATTCGGGATCGCCGTCATTGTACGCGCCGAACGTCAGCTGGCGGGGCGCCCCGCCGAGCGCATCGACGAAGAAAATGTGGTCGAAGCCCGGCTTCAAATAGCCGGCGCCGTCGGCACGGTAGGTAACCTTGTCGATGACTTGGAGCGGGTCCGCCCATTTCGCGCCCTCTGGCTTCTCGGGCGCCTTGCCGAGGCGGGCGCCGTCGTCGGGAACGGTCATCAGATAGGCGATCTGGCGGCCGGTCGGCGACCAGCTGATCGCGCTGGGACTATCGGGCAGGCCGGTGATCTTGGCGCTGGCGCCGGTGTCCATCCAGCGGACGTAAAGTTGCGGCGCGCCGCCATCGGCTTTGACGTAGGCGAGGCGCCGGCCATCGGGCGACCAGCGCGGGCTCGACGCGCTGCCTTCGGTGACCAGAGGCCGCTGCGCGCCGGTGGCGACGTCGATCAGCCAGATCGAGGATGACGCGCGATCGGTCATGATGTCGTTGGCGCGGCGGACGTAGGCGATCTGCCGGCCGTCGGGGCTGATCTGCGGATCGGATGCCGCGGTCAGATCGAACAGGTCGCGGCCGGTGAAGATCGGGTTGGGGGCATCCGCGGGCGCCGCAACCGTCGGCGCGGCTAGGCAAGTGGCGGCAAGCAGGACGAGCGAAAGCTTGGCATGGCGCACGATGATTCCCCCTCGGTGATGTGGCGCGCACGATTCAACTTTCGTGAACCGTCCGCAAGACACTTCGCCAACGCTAAACCAATCGGTTGACAGTTAAGGATTAGCAAGCTTATTAAACCTTATGGTTGAACAACGACTCGACGCGACCTTTCACGCGCTGGCCGATCCGACGCGCCGCGGCATGCTCGCCAGCCTGGCGCTGGGCGATCGGTCCATCGGCCAACTTGGCGAACCCTATCGCATGACGTTCGCCGGAGCCTCCAAGCACGTGAGGGTGCTGGAAGGGGCCGGCCTCATCGAGCGGCGCAAGTCCGGCCGGCGGCAGATCTGCTCGCTCAAGGCGGCGCCGCTCGCCGAGGCGGAGCAGTGGCTCAGGCAGTGGGAACAGTTCTGGACCGTCCGGCTCGACCGTTTGCAGGCGCTCGTCGAGCGCGATTCCGAAGAACAGTGAGGGGCGACGCGGCCCCGAGAATGGAGATCGAACATGGCTGAACTGATGACCAAGCCCGTCGAACGGATCGCTCCCGATGCCATCCGCCTCGAGCGGCTGCTCGACGCGCCCGTGGACAAGGTCTGGCGTTACCTGACCGAGGCGGACCTCCGGCAGCAGTGGTTCATGGGCGGCACCGACGCCCGCGCGGATGCGGACTTCGAGTTGCTCAACGATCACGACAATCTGTCGGACGAAGAGGTGCCATATCCGGAGAGCTACGCGCCCTACAAAGGCAAGACCTGGAGCGAGCATGTGCTGCGCTTCGATCCGCCGCGGCTGCTCGAGACGACGTTCCAGGGCGGCAAGAACGGGACAGTCACCTACGAGCTTCAGCCCGATGGCGAGCGGACGCGCCTGGTGCTGACCCATCGCGGGATCGACAGCGGCACCGGAGCGCAGGACTTCGGCAGCGGCTGGAATTCGCACCTGACGGTGCTGCAGGAGCGCTTGGCGGGCCGCGGCGTGCCCGATTTCTGGGCGCTTCATGCGCGGTCGCGAGAGGCGGTGTCGAAGGCGCTGCGGGACTAAGCCGGGAGCAAGACTATGTGTCCGATCTGTCTGTCGACGCTCGGCTGGCTGACTGCCGGCGGAGCGGGTGGAAGCGGCGTGCTCGCCATGCTGGCGGTCAGCCTGAGGAAGCGCGGAAGGAAAGAGAAACGATGACCGATCTGCTGAACGGAGAAGCATTGCCGGCCAGCCATCCGGCGGCGGTTTCGCCCACCGAATGGGAGGCAGCCTGGCGCGACATGCTGGCCGCCGAAAAGGCGTTCACGCGGGAACGCGACGCAATGGCCGCGCGGCGCCGGCGGATGCCGTGGCTGGCGGTCGACAAGGACTATGCGTTCGAGGGGCCGGATGGGCGGATCAGCCTGCTCGACATGTTCGAAGGGCGGACACAGCTGATCGTCTACCGAGCCTTTTTCGAGCCCGGCGTATTCGGCTGGCCCGATCACGCCTGCCGCGGCTGTTCGCTTGGCGCCGACCAGGTGGGGCATCTGGCGCATCTCAACGCGCGGGACACGACGCTGGCTTATGTGTCGCGAGCCCCGCAACCGGACATCGCACGGCTCAAGGCGCGGATGGGCTGGGCAATGCCGTGGTACACGATCACCGATAGCTTCGACGCCGACTTCGGCGTCGACGAGTGGCACGGGCACAATGTCTTCGTCCGCGACGGCGAGCGCATCTTTCGAACCTATTTCGTCAATAACCGCGGCGACGAAGCGATGGGGACGGTGTGGAGCTATCTCGACCTGACCCCGCTCGGCCGGCAGGAGCTGTGGGAGGATTCGCCGCCTGGCTACCCGCAAACAGCGACGTACAAATGGTGGAACTGGCACGACAATTACGCGGCGGAGACCGAGCCTGACCGGAAATGGGTCGAAGTGTCGGACGCGGGTGAGGCGGCGTTTCGCGACAAGGGCGCCGACGCCGAGGCGTAAAGATCAGGAAATCATCAGCTGTTGATCATTGCCTTCCGCCGGCCCTGAGCGGATTCTTGGGGCCTGAACGGCGCAGGAGCAAGGCAATGATCAGGATCCTTTTGGCTGTCGGGCTGGCGGCGGGGCTGATGCAGGTTGCGGGCGCGCAGCCAGCGACAGCGCCCGCGCCATCGGCGGAGCCGCAGAACAAGATCGTGGTGACCGGCAAGTCGAAGCGGGTGTGCCAGCGGAGCGTCGAGACGGGGTCGCTGATGCCGTCCCGCGTTTGCCGCACGCAGGAAGAATGGGACGAATTCGAGCGAGGGGCGCAGGCGACGCTCGAGCGTATCCGCAGCAACCGGACATTTGCCTCAAAAGACGAGAACGACCGCAACTAGGGCCGCTGCCGGTCGCGCGGCTGCGGCGGCCTGCCGCCTGTGCGCTAACAACCGTTCGTACCGGTCACCATGTGCGCACCCAGCAAAAAGGGAGCGAACATGGTCGACATCAGCAGCGCCGGAACCTTCAAACTTGGCGACCGCACGGTCAATCGCATGGGCTATGGCGCCATGCAGCTGGCGGGGAAGGGCGTGTTCGGCCCGCCGCGCGACCGCGACGAGGCAATCGCCGTGCTGCGCGAGGCGGTCGAAAGCGGTGTCAAT
The DNA here is from genome assembly GCF_030866745.1 of Sphingomonas flavescens. NCBI lineage: Bacteria > Pseudomonadati > Pseudomonadota > Alphaproteobacteria > Sphingomonadales > Sphingomonadaceae > Sphingomonas > Sphingomonas flavescens. The sequence continues at coordinate 2,603,986 of NZ_CP133016.1, forward strand.
CACATCGACACCAGCGACTATTATGGGCCCCACGTAACCAACGAGATTATCCGCGAGGCGCTGTCGCCTTATCCGGACGAGTTGGTGCTGGTAACCAAGCTCGGGGCGCGGCGCGACGACAAGGGCGCATGGCTGCCGTGGAACCGGCCGGAGGATTTGGCGCAGGGATTGCGGGACAACCTGCAGCGGCTTGGCCTCGAAGCGATGGAAATCGTGAACCTGCGCATCATGGGCGACGGGCATGGGCCGAGCGAAGGATCGATTGCTGACCAGGTGGAGGCGATGGCCGATCTGCAGCGACAAGGACTGGTGCGGCACATCGGCGTCAGCAACGTGACGCATCGGCAGGTCGAGGAAGCGCGGAGCATCGTCGACATCGTCTGCGTGCAGAACCAGTACAATCTGGTCAGCCGCGACGATGAGCGATTGATCGACAATCTGGCGCGCGATGGCATCGCTTACGTGCCCTTCTTCCCGCTGGGCGGATTCACGCCGCTGCAGTCGGATGAGCTGTCGAACATTGCCCGTGAGCTGGGCGCGACGCCGATGCAGGTGGCGCTGGCCTGGCTGCTGCAGCGGTCGCCTAACATCCTGCTGATCCCGGGAACGTCGTCGCGCGCGCACCTGCGCGAGAATCTGGCGGCGGCGGAGCTGGACTTGTCCGAAGAGGTCATTGGCCGGCTCGAACATATCGGGCGAGCGGTCCCTGCATAAGAAAAGGGCCGGGAAAATCCCGGCCCTTCCTTTTTCGAGCGACCATTATTCGGCGGCCGGGGCTTCCTCGCCGTCGGCCTTCTTCTTGGCACCCTTCGGCTTGGGCTTGGCCTTCGCCTTCGACGGCTTGGGCGCCGCGGGCACGATCTCGAACGCCGGGGCGTTGTCCTTGATGCGGACCTTGACCTCGCCGCCGTTGACCAGCTTGCCGAAGAGCAGCTCTTCCGCGAGCGGTTGCTTGATCTTCTCCTGCACGAGGCGACCCATCGGGCGCGCGCCGTAAAGCTTGTCGTAGCCGCGGTCGGTCAGCCACTGCCGCGCCTCGTCGTCGAGCTCGATATGCACCCCGCGATCCGCCAGCTGCAGCTCGAGCTGAAGGATGAACTTGTCGACCACGCGCGCCACGACCGCTGGCGGCAGGTAGGCAAATGGCACGACAGCATCTAGCCGGTTGCGGAATTCTGGCGTGAACATCTTCCGGATTGCGTCCTCCTGGACGTCCTCGCGGCTAGATGCGCCAAATCCGATCCCTTCACGCGCCATGTCTGACGCGCCGGCGTTGGTCGTCATGATCAGGATCGTATTGCGGAAATCGACCGTCTTGCCGTGGTGATCGGTCAGCTTGCCGTTGTCCATCACCTGCAACAGGATGTTGAACAGGTCGGGGTGCGCCTTTTCGATCTCGTCGAGCAGGAGCACGCTGTGCGGCTGCTGGTCGACAGCATCGGTCAGGAGGCCGCCCTGGTCGTAGCCGACGTAACCCGGAGGCGCACCGATCAGGCGGCTGACCGAGTGACGCTCCATATACTCCGACATGTCGAAGCGCTGGAGCGGGATGCCCATGACCGAGGCGAGCTGACGCGCGACTTCGGTCTTGCCGACGCCGGTGGGCCCCGAGAATAGATAATTGCCGATCGGCTTGTCAGGATCGCGCAGGCCCGCGCGGCTGAGCTTGATTGCCGAGGCGAGCTTCTCGATCGCGAGGTCCTGGCCAAACACGACGCGCTTGAGGTCGGCCTCGAGATGTTCGAGCGTCGCCTTGTCGTCGGCGCTGACGGACTTCGGCGGGATGCGCGCCATGGTCGCGACCACGGCCTCGATTTCCTTGGGCGTGATGACCTTCTTGCGCCGTGACGGCGGCACCAGCATCTGCATCGCGCCGACCTCGTCGATCACGTCGATCGCCTTGTCCGGCAGCTTGCGGTCGTGGATGTAGCGCGCCGACAGCTCCACCGCCGACTTGATCGCGTCCGCCGTATATTTGACGTTATGATGGCCCTCGAACGAGGAGCGCAAGCCGGCGATGATCTTGATCGTGTCCTCGATCGTCGGCTCGTTGACGTCGATCTTCTGGAACCGGCGCAGCAGCGCGCGATCCTTTTCGAAATGGTTGCGGAATTCCTTGTAGGTGGTCGACCCGATGCAGCGGATCGCGCCCGAGGACAGCGCCGGCTTGAGCAGGTTCGACGCGTCCATCGCGCCGCCGGAGGTGGCGCCGGCGCCGATGACCGTATGGATTTCGTCGATAAAGAGGATCGCGTGCGGCAGCTTCTCCAGCTCCGACACGACCGACTTCAGCCGCTCCTCGAAGTCGCCGCGGTAGCGGGTGCCGGCTAGCAGCGCGCCCATGTCGAGCGAGTAGATGGTCGCCGGCTTGAGAACGTCGGGCACGTCGCCTTCAATGATCTTGCGTGCGAGACCCTCGGCGATGGCGGTTTTGCCGACGCCGGGCTCACCCACGTACAGCGGGTTGTTCTTCGAACGGCGGCAGAGGATCTGCACGGTCCGCTCGACCTCCGGCATGCGGCCGATCAGCGGGTCGACCTTGCCGGTCCGCGCTTTCTCGTTGAGGTCGATGGTGAATTGCTTGAGCGCGGACTCCTTCTTGGCCGCGGTTTCCTTTTCGGCCTTTTCCTCGGTGCCGCTGACTTCGCGCGGCTCGGCTGGGGTGTCGCCCTTGCCGACGCCATGGCTGATATAGGTCACGGCATCGAGGCGGCTCATGTCCTGCTGCTGCAGGAAATAGACCGCGTAGCTCTCGCGCTCGGAGAAGAGTGCAACGAGAACGTTGGCGCCGGTCACCTCATCGCGGCCGGATGATTGCACGTGCAGGATCGCGCGCTGGACGACGCGCTGGAAACCGCTCGTCGGCGTGGGATCAGTGGTGCTGTCGGCGACGAGCGCCCCAAGCTCATTGTCCAGATACTGCTTCACCGAGGCGCGCAGGTCATCGCGGCTGACGCCGCAGGCGGTCATCACCTTCGAGGCATGCTCGTCGTCGATGAGCGCGATCAGCAGGTGCTCGAGGGTCGCATATTCATGGCGGCGCTTGCTGGCTTCACCCAGCGCATTGTGAAGGGTCTGTTCGAGTTCGCGAGCGAAACTGGGCATTAGAGGATGTACTCCCGCTCCCGCGGCGGAAGCCCGCGGGCTTTGAAATCAATGTCATACGGGCCTTCGCGCCAATCAAGGGCGTGCGCCTGTGTTTTCAACAGAATATCGCAGGCAGAGGTTGTCGCGGCGTGAATGGCCGCGACGGTCACGGCTTCTTGAACAGCTCTTCGGCAGCTGAGCGGTGAATCTGGGCACGCTGCATGTGCGATTCAACCCGGCCGATTTCGGCCTTCAGCGTTTCGATGCGGGCGTGAAGCTCGTCCATCGACATCGGATCGAGGTCCTGCTTGCCAAGCTCGACCAGCGGATCGCCGGGCTTGCTGGGGAAGAGGTCTTCCAGGTCCATGGTCTGAATCGTTGACCCTCCACGCGGGCAAGTCAATAAGCCATGCGTGACCGGCCTGCCTTCAAGCATGCGCGCAGTCGTCGCCGACGGGTCAGGCGGGATGGCGATCGTCGAGCGGCCCGTGCCGCACCCCCGCGCGGGCGAGATTCTGATCAAGGTGGCCGCCGCGGGCATCAACCGGCCGGACGTCCTGCAGCGCAAAGGCATGTATCCGCCGCCGCCGGGCGCGCCAGACATCCTCGGTCTGGAGATTGCGGGTGAGGTTGTTGCCGGCGGTTCCGCAGCGATGATCGGGCAAAAGGTCTGCGCCCTGGTCGCGGGTGGCGGTTATGCCGAATATTGTGTCGCTGCGGCGGGCGTTGCGCTGCCCATCCCTCGCGCGCTGCCCGTGGTGGAAGCTGCGGCCATGCCCGAGACACTCTTCACCGTCTGGATTAATTTGTTCGAACGGGGCTTCGCCGCGGATGGCGACTGGGTGTTGATCCACGGCGGCACCAGCGGGATCGGGACAATGGCGATCGCGCTCGGCAAGCTGTTCGGGCTGAAGACGATCGTCACTTGCGGATCGGAGGACAAGTGCGCCCAGGCACGTGAACTGGGTGCGGTGGAAGCGGTCAACTACAAGGTCCAGGATTTTGTGGAGGAGGTGCACCGCATCACCGGGCGGCGCGGCGTCGATGTTGTGATCGACATGGTCGGCGGCGACTATGTGCCGCGCAATCTCGCGTGCCTAGCGGAGGACGGACGGCATGTGTCGATCGCGGTCCAGCGGGGCGCGAGCGCGGAAATCCCCATCTTCGACATCATGCGGCGGCGATTGACGCTGACGGGATCGACGCTGCGGCCGCGCTCGGTCGAGTTCAAGACGATGGTCGCCGACGAACTCGCGCGCACGGTGTGGCCATACGTCGAAGGCGGGCGGCTTCGCCCGGTCATCGACAGCGTCTTCCCGTTCGACGACGTAGCGGCGGCGCATGCGCGCATGGAAAGCGGCGACCATGTCGGAAAGATCGTGCTGGAGATACGGCACTAACGCTTGCTCCCGGCAGCGGCTGTAGCTACATCGCCGGCAAGCTGGCCGCTCCGTGAAGGGGCGGCCCTATTTGTTTCCAGTCCCGGGAGAATGACAGTGGCCCAGCCCCTGATGCCCCACGCGACCGCCGCCTGGCTGGTCGACAATACGTCGCTGACCTTCGAGCAGATTGCCGAGTTCTGCGGCCTTCACATTCTCGAAGTTCAGGCGATCGCCGACGACACCGCAGCGACCAAGCTGACCGGCCGCGACCCGATCCGCGCCGGCGAGCTGACGCACGAGGAAATCGAAAAGGGTCAGGGCGACCCCGATCACAAGCTGCAGATGCACCGTGCGCCGGAAGAGGTCCGCCGCACGAAGGGCCCGCGCTACACGCCGGTCAGCAAGCGCCAGGACAAGCCGGACGGCATCGCCTGGATCATCAAGAACCACCCGGAAGTGAGCGACGGCCAGATCAGCAAGCTGATCGGCACGACGCGGACGACGATCGCCGCCATCCGCGACCGCAGCCACTGGAACATGGCGAACATCACGCCGAAGGATCCGGTGACGCTGGGCCTGACGACGCAGCGCGAACTGGACGCCGCGGTCGCCAAGGCGGCGAAGGCAGCCGGTATCCAGGCGCCGACCGACACGCGCTTCGACAGCGATCGTGAGGCACTGATCGAGCAGTTGCGTACGGAACGCGAGCAGCACGCGCGCGATGCCGAGGCGGCGCTTTCGGACGCAGATGGCGACAAGCTGGCGGACGAAATCTTCCCCGGCATTCGCGACCCGTTCAAGAATACGCCGGCCGCCTAAGCGGTTGATTCGCAGCTTTTCGCAGACCACAGTCGAACCATGGCCACTGTTGCCGAAACCGACGTCAGCCAATTGAGCTTCGAAGCAGCGCTGTCGCGGCTCGAGGAAATAGTTCGTACCCTGGAAAAGGGCGAGGCGCCGCTCGACCGTTCGATCGAGCTGTACCAGGAAGGCGACCGGCTGAAGCGGCACTGTGAAGCGCGCCTGAAAGACGCGCAGGCGCGGATCGACCAGATCGCGTTCGGCAGCGATGGCAAGCCCGCGGGGCTGAAGCCCTTCGATGCCGGTTGAGGTTGCCGACAGGCTCTTTGAGGAGCTGAACGCGGAAGCCGCGCAGGTCGGCGCCGACGTCGACCGTTTCTTCGAGCAATCCCTGCAGTCCGAGCCGGACGGGCGTGAGCGCCTGTTCGAAGCCATGCGCCATGCGGCGATCGGCGGCGGCAAGCGGCTGCGGCCGCTGCTGACGATTGCGGCCTCGCGGTTGTTCGCGGTCGATCGCGCACGGGCGCTGCGGGTTGGCTGCGCGATTGAGGCGATCCATGTTTACTCGCTGATCCACGACGACCTTCCCTGCATGGACGACGCGGACACGCGGCGGAGCAAGGCGACGGTGCACAAGGCGTTTGGGGAGGCGGAGGCCGTGCTTGCCGGTGACAGCCTACATGCCCTCGCATTTGAATGGCTGGCGGATCAGGCGACGCACGAGGACCCGTGGGTGCGGTCAGACCTGGTGCTGGAGCTGGCGCGCGCCGCGGGGCCCTCGGGGATGGCCGGTGGGCAGATGATGGATCTGGATGCGGAGGGGAGGTCGCTCGATCTCGCGCAGATCACGCGCCTTCAGCAGCTGAAGACTGGTGCGTTGATCGAATATTCCGTCGAGGCGGCATGCATCATGGCCAAGCTCCCCGAAGAGGCGCGGACGCCTTATCGCGGCTATGCGCGGAACGTTGGCCTGGCGTTCCAGATTGCCGACGACCTGATCGACCATGGCGGCGATGCCGCAGCCGCGGGCAAGCCCGTGGGACAGGACGCGGACGCGGGAAAAGCGACGTTTGTCTCGCTGCTCGGCGAAGATCGCGCCCGGCAGCAAGCGCGAATGCTGGTCGACCAGGCCATCGAGCATCTGTCCGAACATGGCGAGGAAGCCGATCTGCTCCGTGCGATTGCGCGCTTCGCGGTCGAGCGCGATCACTAAGGGGGCATTATGAAGGTTGCCGTTTACCCGGGCACGTTCGACCCGATCACGCTAGGCCATCTCGACATCATCCGCCGCGGTGCGCACCTGGTCGACAAGCTGGTCGTCGGCGTGACTACCAACCCGTCCAAGGAGCCGATGTTCTCCGTCGAGGAACGGCTGGCGATGGTCAAACGCGAGGTGGCGGACATTTCCGGCCATATCGAGGTCGTGGAGTTCGGCTCCTTGCTGATGGATTTCGCGGAACAGCAGGGTGCCACGGCGATCCTGCGTGGCCTCCGCGCGGTCGCCGACTTCGAATATGAATTTCAGATGGCGGGCATGAACCAGAAGCTGAACGATGAAATCGAGACGGTCTTCCTGATGGCCGACGTTTCCTTGCAGCCGATCGCGTCCAAGCTGGTCAAGGAAATCGCGCGCTTTGGTGGCTGCATCGACAAGTTCGTGACGCCGGCCGTCGCCGCCGACGTTCGCGGCCACCTGGATGGCGGTTCACGCTAAGGAAATCGAGGCTGCGCCAGTGCGCAATCCGTATCGGGAGGGATGAATTGAAGGTCATGTCGTTCGCGCTGCCGTTGGCGGCTTTCGGTTTGATGGCGGCAAAGCCCGCGCCGGTGCCGACGATGCCGAGCTTGGTCGCGCCTGCGGAAGTGGCCGCGGTGCCGGCGAACCATCTCTTCCTGGAGCTTTCCAACGGCGGCAAGGTCGAAATCGTGATGCGGCCGGACCTTGCGCCGCACCACGTCGAGCGGATCCAGACCTTGGTGCGCCGCGGGTTCTACAACGGGCTGACATTCCACCGGGTCATACCCGGCTTTATGGCACAGGGAGGCGATCCCAAGGGCAACGGGTCGGGCGGATCCGACCTGCCCGACCTGAAGGCTGAGTTTACCGGAATTCCGTTCCTGCGCGGCGGCTTCGCGGCAGCGCGGGCCGAAGACAAGGATACGGCGAACAGCCAGTTCTTCATCTGCTTCGCGCCGCGGCCCGACCTCGACAACAAGTATACCGTGATGGGCCGCGTCGTTGCCGGGATGGACGCCGTCGACGCGATCGCGCCGGGCGAACCGCCGGCCGAGCCGACGAAAATTGTGAGAGCCTATCTGGGCGGCTAAGCGGACGGCGCCATGCGCGTCGACCTCTTTGATTTCGAGCTACCGTCTGAACTGATCGCGCTTCGTCCGGCGCGTCCGCGGGATAGCGCGCGGTTGCTGCTGGTCGAGGGTGATCGGATCGCGGATCGGCAGGTGATGGACTTGCCGAACCTGCTGCGGCCCGGTGACGTCCTGATTTTCAATGATACCAAGGTCATTCCGGCGCAGCTCGAGGGCAAGCGCGGAGAGGCAGCCATTGGCGCCACGTTGCACAAGCGGGAAGGGCCGCGGGAATGGCAGGCATTCCTGCGCAATGCGAAACGGGCGCGGGTCGGGGACACGATAGATTTTGGCGCGCAGGTAATGGCGTCGGTGGTCGAGAAGGCGCCTGATGGATCGGCGCTGCTCCACTTTCATGGGGAAGAGCCGGTCGAGGTCCTCCTGGAGCGAGCTGGGCGAATGCCGCTGCCGCCGTACATCGCCTCGAAGCGCGAGACCGACGAGACTGACCGCGCCGATTACCAGACCATGTTTGCGCGCGAGGAAGGGGCGGTGGCGGCACCTACCGCCGCTCTACATTTCACGCCGCGACTTCTCGAAGCGCTCGATGCGCGCGGGGTCGGGCGCGAGACGCTGACGCTGCACGTCGGTGCCGGAACGTTCCTGCCGGTCAAGGCCGACGACACCGTAGACCACAAGATGCACGCCGAATGGGGCCGGATCGACCAGGCCACCGCCGACCGGCTCAACGCGGTGCGTGCCAAGGGCGGCCGTGTGATCGCGGTCGGCACGACCAGTCTGCGCCTGCTCGAAAGCGCGGCCAGCGAGGATGGCATGATCCAGCCATTCGAAGGCGACACCGCGATCTTCATCACGCCGGGCTATCGCTTCAAGGCGATCGAGGGACTGATAACCAACTTCCATCTGCCTAAGTCGACCCTGTTCATGCTGGTCAGCGCGCTGATGGGGCTGGACGTGATGCAGACGGCGTATGCGCACGCGATCGCCGAGGGATATCGCTTTTACTCATATGGCGACGGAAGCCTGTTGCTGCCGAACAGCCGGCCTTCAAAACATTCCACGGCTTAGGGCGATCTCAATAATCAGCGTGCTATCTAGATCCGATGTATGACGTCTGGGTCCTGATACGTCTGACGCTGGTGATGTGCGCATTGTTCGCCATCCCGTTGTTCTTAGTGCTTAAGAAGATGGCAAGGCAGGTTTCAGAGGATCATCGCCTGCATCGCGTTAAGGAGATCCAGGCGTCTCATGGTCTAGGGGCCAAGTTTGCAGGGTTTACGGTCATGATCCTGCTCGTCTGCTGGAGGAAAGGCGAGTGGGGACTCGCGCCCGCTGCTGCCTTTACACTCGCGATTTCCGTGATCATCTTTTCCGGCAGGTTTCGCTCCAGACCAAATGAAGCACGACGCTCTGAGTTAAGAGCAGAAACCGTTTGGTTGATGTCGGCCGCTGCTCTGGTTGTCGCATCAATGGTCGATCCGATTATTTCGCATCGCTCGTTTGTTTCTCCGGCTCTTTTGCTCGCTCTATTCTGGTGCGTGGCGTGGAGCTTGATCAGCCGATACTGTCGAGGTTGGAGAGACAGTCCGAGCCACTGAAGGAACGGGAACGCCGTTGCGCGAGCAAGCACGTTCGCTAAGCGCCTCTTGTGACCCGCTTCTCCTTTTCGATCGCCGCCACCGACGGCGCCGCCCGCACCGGCGCGATCGCCATGCAGCGCGGCGAGATCCGGACGCCGGCGTTCATGCCGGTGGGGACGGCGGCGACGGTCAAGGCGATGCGGCCGGAGGAGGTGCGCGCGGCGGGCGCGGACATCATTCTCGGCAATACCTATCATCTCATGCTTCGGCCGGGGGCGGAGCGGGTGGCGAAGCTGGGCGGGCTGCACGGCTTCATGGGCTGGGAGCGTCCGATCCTGACCGACAGTGGCGGCTACCAGGTGATGTCCCTGAGCGAACTGACCAAGGTCAGCGAGGAGGGCGTCGCCTTCGCCAGCCATCTCGATGGGTCGCGGCACATGCTCAGCCCCGAGCGATCGATCGAGGTGCAGCGACTGCTCGACAGCGATATCATCATGCAGTTCGATCAGCTGGTGCCCACTACCTCGACAGTGGAGGCGCAGCGGGAAGCGATGGAACGGTCGATCCGCTGGGCGCGGCGCTCGCGCGACGAATTCGACCGCGGCGGCGCGCATGCGGAGCGTGCGGCGATCTTCGGCATTCAGCAGGGCGCGCTGGATCGCGACCTGCGGCAGGCGTCGGCAGATGGATTGATCGACATCGGCTTCGACGGTCATGCCGTCGGCGGGCTGGCGGTGGGCGAGGGGCAGGAGGCGATGCTCGGCTGCCTCGACTTCGCGGTCGACATGCTGCCGGCGGACAAGCCGCGTTACCTGATGGGCGTCGGCAAGCCCGATGACATCGTCGAGGCTGTGGTGCGCGGGATCGACATGTTCGATTGTGTGCTGCCGACGCGCTCGGGCCGGACCGGGCAGGCGTTCACGGCGGACGGGCCGATCAACATGCGCAACGCGCGGTTCGGTGAGGATCCGGAACCGATCGAGCAAGGTTGTCCGTGCCCGGCGTGCACGACCTACAGCCGGGCGTACGTGCATCACTTGGTGCGGTCAGGCGAGATCCTCGGCGCCATGCTGATGACCCAGCACAATCTATGGTTTTACCAGCGCCTGATGCAGGCGTTGCGCGACGCGATCGCGGGGCAGCGGCTGCAAGCGTTCGCGAGCGAGTTCCTGCAGCGCTACCGGCGAAAAACCTAAATCGCGTCGTCCTTGACCGCTTCGGTTTCGTCGCGAGCCTGGAGCTTGTCCTGGGTGCGCAGGCCGAAGTCGCTGGCGTCGTGGCGCTCGTGCAGCTGCTCCGAAGGATCGCCCGATAGCTTGTTGACGATGCGGCCGCGTTTCACCGCGGGGCGGGCGTCGAGTTGCTTCGCCCAGCGGACGAGGTTCTTATACTCATGCACCGCGAGGAATTCGCCCGCGCCTTCGTAGGTGCGGTTCAGCGCGACGCCGCCGTACCAGGGCCAGATCGCAATATCGGCGATGGAATAGTCCGCGCCGGCGATGAACTCGTTGTCCGTGAGTTGACGGTCGAGGACGTCGAACTGCCGCTTCGCTTCCATCGCGTAGCGGTTGATCGGATATTCGAACTTCTCGGGTGCGTAGGCGAAGAAGTGCCCGAACCCGCCGCCCAGAAAGGGCGCGCTGCCCATCTGCCAGAACAGCCAGGAAAGCGTCTCGGCCCGCTCGGCGCCGCTGTCCGGCAGGAATTCTCCGAACTTCTCCGCGAGGTAGACGAGGATCGCGCCGGATTCGAACACGCGAACAGGCTCCGCGCCGCTGCGGTCGACGAGCGCGGGGATCTTCGAATTGGGATTGACGTCGACGAAGCCGCTGCCGAATTGGTCGCCATCGCCGATGCGGATCGGCCATGCGTCGTATTCCGCGCCCGCATGACCGCGCTCGAGCAGTTCCTCGAGCATGATCGACACCTTCTGCCCGTTCGGCGTGGCCAGCGAGTAAAGCTGGAACGGATGCTTGCCGACTGGCAGCTCCTTGTCGTGGGTCGCGCCGGCAATCGGGCGATTGATACTGGCGAACTGGCCGCCGCTGGGCTGCTCCCAGGTCCAGACCTTGGGGGGAACGTAGGGCATCGCGGTCATAGAGGTTCCTTCGTCTTGCACAGCCGAGGGTGCAGCTAGGAACCGGCGCCGACGCTTTCCAGTGTCAGCAATGTGCCCGCGACTTTAGCCCGCGCTGACCGACAGGAAGCTCGGCATCGGGCCGTTCCAGTCGTTCGAGATGTCCTCGACGACTGGCGTGCGCTCGAGCGGCGCTTGGGCCGGTTCGTCCGTGGGCGCAACGGCTGCTCGCTTCGATGCGGGCTTCGCAGCTTTCGGCTCCCTGGCGGGCTTGGCAGCCTTTTTCTCTTCGGCCTGAGGCTCCGCCTCGACCTTGGCACCGACGCGCGGAATCTTGTGTCCGATCAGCTTTTCGATGCGCTCGATCGCTTCGCCATCGGCGCGGGTGCCGAGCGTGTAGGCGATGCCCTTCATGCCCGCGCGTCCGGTGCGGCCGATGCGGTGCACGTAATCGTCCGGCTGCCACGGCACGTCGAAATTGACGACGTGGCTGACGCCTTTGACGTCGAGACCGCGCGCGGCGACGTCTGAAGCGATCAGGACGTTGATTTCGTTCGTCTTGAAGCGGTCGAATTCGGCGATGCGTGCGGACTGATCCATGTCGCCCTGGATCTGGCCGACTGCGAAGCCGGAGCGCTTCAGGCTCGTCGTCAACTCGCGGACCGTCGTCTTACGGTTGGCGAAGACGATGCAGTTCTTGAGATCTTCCTCGCGCAGGATGTCGCGCAGCGCATCCTTCTTCTTGTCGGGGCGAACCTCGACCAGGCGCTGCTCGATGTTGACGTTGGCCGTCGCCGGCCGCGCCACCTCGACCCTTTTGGGATCGTTGAGGAACTTGTCGGCCAGCTTCTTGATGACGGGCGGCATGGTCGCCGAGAACAGCAGGGTCTGCCGGCTCTTCGGGAGCTTCGAGCAGATTTCCTCGATGTCCGGGATGAAGCCCATGTCGAGCATGCGGTCGGCTTCGTCGATCACCAGCAGTTCGCAGCCGGTGAGCAGGATCTTGCCCCGGCCGAACAGGTCCATCAGGCGACCCGGCGTCGCGATCAGGACGTCCACGCCCTTCTCGAGCGCCTTGACCTGGTCGCCCATCTGCACGCCGCCGATGAGGAGCGCCATCGAGAGCTTCTGATACTTGCCGTATTTCTCGAAATTCTCGGCGACCTGCATCGCAAGCTCGCGCGTCGGCTCGAGGATGAGGGAGCGGGGCATGCGGGCGCGGCTGCGGCCGTGGTGAAGGATGTCGAGCATCGGCAGCACGAACGCCGCGGTCTTGCCGGTACCCGTCTGGGCAATGCCGATCAGGTCCTTACCCATCAGGACGGACGGAATGGCAGCGCGCTGGATAGGCGTGGGCTCGTCGTAACCGCTGTCGTTGACGGCGGCGAGCAACTGGTCGGAAAGGCCGATATCGGCAAAAGTCATGCAGGTTCCGGATAAAAGAGTGGCGCCGCGGCTTCTCAACGGCCGGTGCGGCGAACGCGCGCAGCGCGGCTATGCCGCAGGTTCAGCGCTTGTCAAGGAATGTGGGGTCTCATTCGGTGCGATCAACCCGGCGCTAGTCTCTGAATTTCGGCACCAATTGCTTGAATCGCTCGATCCGGCAGCTTCCGCCCATGCGCGAATGCACTGCATCGCGGTGCGCGCAAAGCCGCTCATCCTCTGGCTGGAGGTAAAAGCCGCCGTAAAAATCGAGCGCCGGACAATCCTCGTCGAATTGGGCGCGGATGCGGGTTCGGTCGCCGAGGATGAAGTCCACTTGCTCAGAACCGGATAACAGGGCGCGCTGGATGCTCCCAGCCGGGATACATTTCGGGCCTTTCTTTTCGACCCACTGAAAGTTGCGGATCAACGGGCGCGGTTGGACCGGAATGCGCAGGATCACCTCGTCCTGCACGATCAGACGCGTGACGCTCTGCCCGACCGACCCCGGCTGCGCACCAAACAGGCCCACCAGCAGCGGCAGCAAATTCCAGATTGCGACCGAAGTCACTGACAGCCCGTCCCCATGGCAGCGGGTTTGCAGCAATGCCTTGAATGTTCAATGAACTGGGTTGTGTCGAGAAGCGCCTGTCCGGCGTAACTTGCCTTCACGGGGCGAGGCCAATAGAGGCGCTTCGCACGATTATCAGCAAGCCCGCGCCAGGGCTCGGCTGGAAGACCAGACCCCAGGAGAGTTATTCAATGGCGACCGCCGCCCCGAACGAGAACCTGCCGCTGTTTTACAAGACGATCGAGCCGCTTAACCTCGATCAGCACGGCAAGATGAAGGTTCGCGGCATCCAGAGCATGCCGGAAGTCGGGCAGACGCATGCGGTCCCGGTGACGGTCGACGAATTCACGCTCGTGCAGCGTCATTTCCCGATCGTCTTCGCAGTTGGCGAGACGCCGTTGCCGATCGCGCTGATGGGACTGAACGAGGGCACCAATGTGTTCCTCGACGAGAACGGTCGCTCGACCGATCCCAACCTTTACATCCCGGCTTACCTGCGCCGCTATCCCTTCTTGCTCGCCAAGCTGCGGCCGGACAGCGACGAACTATCGCTATGCTATGATTCGACTTCCGGCGCGGTCGGCGATTTCGAAGATGGCGAACCGCTGTTCGACGGCAACGAGCCGAGCGGCGCGACCAAGGCGATCCTGGAGTTCTGCGAGCAGTTCGAAGCGGCGGGCCTGCGCACCAATGCCTTCGTCGAGGACCTGGTGAAGTCGGACCTGCTAATGGACGGCGAAGTCGCCATTCAGCCCGAGGGCTTCGACCAGCCGTTCGTCTATCGCGGCTTCCGCATGGTCGACGAAGAGAAGATCCGGAATCTCCGCGGCGACGAACTGCGCAAGATGAACCAGAACGGCATGCTGCCTCTGATTTACGCGCACCTGTTCTCGCTCTCGCAGATGCGCGACATTTTCGCGCGGCAGATGCAGCAGGGCAAGGCGCCGAGCCTGATGCCGCAGGTTTCCGACGCGATCGTCTAGGCTATTCGGCGGCGGTCGCGAACTGCCGCCCGAGTAACTCCTGCCCGAGGTCAACGGCCAAAGTCTCGATCAGTGTGGCGACGCGGTCGAACCCGCGGCTCGGCTTGCCAGCCTTGTCGAGATAGCAGCGGCGGTCGATCTCGATCTGCAAGGCGTGCAGGCCGCGCGCGGGTGCCGAATGGCGGTCGATGATGTGCCCGCCAGCAAATGGGTCGTTCAGGCCGGCGGTAAACTTTGATTTCTGGGCGATCGACAGCGCCGCGCTAGGCAGCCAGCCATCGGCGGTCTGGCCGCGGCAGTCCCCGAAGATGATCGAGCCGACCCCGGCGGGCGGCGGCGGCATCGAATGGCAATCCAGCAGGAGCGCGCAGCCGAAGCGGTCTATCAGGAGTGAAAGCTGCGCCTCGACCGCTTCGTGATACGGGCGGTGAGCCTGGCTCAATCGCTCGTCGAGCTGCTTTGGCGAAATCGCGCGTCGCCACAGATAGCCATGCGCCTGCGTGCGGGCCGGGACGATCCCGAGTCCGCCCCGGGCCCGCGCACTGACGCGCCCGCGGCGGGCGCCGTCGATGACCGACGGGTCGATTTCATCCTCCGCCCGGTTGCAATCGACCGCGGCGCGCGGCGACCGCGCGATTACCGCGCCGCAGCCCCGCTGGAGGGCGCGCCAGACCAGGCGGTCGACCAAAGGGTCCTCGAGCGTCGTCAGGGCGGGCTTGCCGCCGCTTGAAAGTGCGACGAGCCAGTCGGGATATTCGCGTCCCGAATGCGGTACCGAGAGCAGCACGGGAAGGTCGCCGCGCGGTTCATGGATGATGGGAGGAAGGAGCTTGCTCACGAGGCTCTAGGTTAAAATCCGTGCCAGTTTAGGATTCTCTGAGAGCGGCTGCAACGCACGAACGCGCCAAACGCTTCTGGCAAAACGCACTGTTGCAGCGCATAGAGAGAGCCATGGCGAGAATCCTGTTAGCCGAAGACGACACTTCGATGCGCGAGTATCTGCAGCGTGCGTTGCAGCGGGTCGGTTACGACGTTGAAGCGGTGGGCTGCGGGACCGAAGCCATGCCGTTGCTGGAGTCCCAGCAGTTCGATTTGTTGCTGACCGATATCGTCATGCCCGAAATGGACGGCATCGAACTCGCGCAAAAGGCCAGCGCGATCGACCCGGCGATCCGCGTCATGTTCATTACCGGCTTTGCCGCCGTCGCGCTGCAAGGCGGGCGTACAGCTCCCGAAGCGAAGCTGTTGTCAAAGCCGTTCCACCTCAAAGACCTGGTCCTTGAAGTGGACCGGATGTTCCAGACCGAGGATCAGCACGGCCGGCTCTAAACGAGCGCTTATTCGTCAGCCAACGCGGGTGCGAACCTCCGCCCGCAGTCTCGCAATTCCCTCGAGCCGCTGAGACGCTTCGGCATGGAGTGTCGACAGTGCCTCATGGCAGCTGCGCGCGTAGGGATTACAGGCATCGAGCGCCCGGCGCGCTTCTTCAGCTGCCCGGTTGCGGTGATAGAGCGTCTCGCGCTCCAACTCGCACTTGGTGATGTTCGCTTGCCCCGTCATGCCCGTCATGCCCCAATCCTTTGGTTTCCCAAGGTATTGTAGAAAAGCATCGATTCGGTGACAGCGCCTTCACATAAATAATAAAGCACTTGAGGGTTTAGCCGAAGCGCACTGCGCTGAAGGATAATGGCGGCTTGCGCACCCGCGTCGCTCCCCCTAGAGAGCCGCGCTGAGTGGGCGTGTAGCTCAGTGGTAGAGCACTGTGTTGACATCGCAGGGGTCGCAAGTTCAATCCTTGCCACGCCCACCATTTTCCTTCTGGAATAGCCCTTTAAAAGCCAAGGCTTAGCCCGGCTTCATGCGTCTGCATGGGGTCAACGGTTGGGGTCCTGACGCTCGCTGAACACAAATCGAACACAGCGAGGTTTAAGTGGCCACAATCACCAAGCGTAAGAATGGCTGGAGCGTACAGATCAGGCGCAAGGGCTACCCGCAACAGACGCGGACGCTGCTCACTAAGGCGGAAGCTCAAGCATGGGCGCGTGAACAGGAAGGGCGCATCGACCGCGCGCTTGCTCCCATCAACCTCAAGATACTCAAGGGGACAACGCTAAGGCACCTGATCGAACGGTACCTAAAGGAAGTCACCCCGACCAAAGACAGCGAGTACACAGAAGCTGCGCGGCTCAAGAAGGTGCTACGCGAGCAAGCCTTCTGTGACCTACCGCTTGCTGATCTGACCCCCAAGGTCTTCGCCGATTACCGCACAGCTCGCCTTGCCAAAGTAAAGGCTGGTACCGTTCATCGGGAGCTTGGTCTTATCCGGCACGCCTTGGAGGTTGCGCGGCGGGAATGGGATATGGACCTGCTCAGCAATCCGCTAGACCGCGTGAAGCGTCCTAAGCTGGCCAACGCGAGGGACAGGCGGCTCGGGCCGGGTGAATATGAGCGGCTACAAAACGCTCTGCTACGCACCCGCAATCCGGTGGTTGCCCCGGTAGTTGAGTTCGCCATCCACACTGCGATGCGCCGTGGCGAGATACTGGCGCTGCGCTGGGAGCAGGTGAACTGGCTACAGCGGACGGCCTACATCGCCGACAGTAAGACCGGAGTGCCGCGTACCATCCCGCTACTGGATGGAGCTTTGGCGGTCCTCCAACGGCTGCGTCCCGAGCTTCTCCGTGGCGCCGTGTTCCCGATCACCATGGAAGCCCTCAAACAGGCGTGGGAGCGGGCGCGAGACCGGGCAGGGCTTGTGGACCTTCATTTCCACGACCTACGCCATGAGGCCATTTCCCGGCTCTGCGAGATGGGGCTGACGCTGCCGGAGGTGGCATTGGTAAGTGGCCATAAAGACCCCCGGATGCTGTTCCGGTACGTGAACCTACGGCCTGCCGATTTAGCAGCAAAGCTGCAAGGTCGCGGCTGGCAGCAGCCTTCTTATTCGGGCGAAGTCGCGGCATAGTTGCACGCGATGATTTACACGCGCCGGACCATCCAGAAGTGCTTGGACGAGCTTGATGTCATTCCCGATGAGGGGATGCAGAAGTTAGTTGAGCGCCTCAATGACGCTTCGCCCGCGCGCCTTCCCACGATGTGGGAGGTGGTCATTCTCCATGCTCTGTCGGGGCTCGGCACCTTGGAGTACGAGCGGGCGCAATCAACCGGGAAACAGCCCGACATCTCGTTCGCAAACAGTGATGGGGTCGCCTTCGTAGCAGACGTGACCTGCGTGTCCGACAGTGGGCTTGATGATAGCAACCCCGTCCGTGAGCTTTCCGAAGCACTGGAAGCCTGTAAGACCCGCCTAGGATTGCCAATCGGGGGACTATCCCTCCGCATCGAAAGCGAGCGGGCTGTCTCCGCTTCTGGAGAGCACACAAGGCTGCTGCTCCCTGACCGTAAGGACATCGCGGCCTTTGTTCGCAAGAGGGTCGAACCAATCTTCAGAGAGCAACTTGCGTCGGGCGCAACGGTCCTAGTCTGTGACATCAACGAGCCTGGAGTGTGCTTCAGCGCCAAGGTCGAGGGCGAGCGGTTCAATAACATCTCTTATCCATCGTACGACCAGCCGCGATCACTGACGCGGAACCCTTTGTTCAATGCGCTGAAGCTGAAGGCCAAGAAGCTAAAGGGTATAAGTGGCCTAAAGGGTGTGATTGTTTGCGATGGCGACACCCAGACGTTGCGCCCGGCTACTCCGCAGTCGGACAGGGGCTTTACCGAACGAAAGATCGCCGCGGAGTTCCTTAGGCAGAACTCGTCGGTCCACTTCGTGCTTACGGTTTCGGTCAAGGAAAGCCCGCCGACATGGGATGCCCGAGACCGGGAAAGGAAGCTGGCGTTCAACCTAGTGGCGCAGCGTGGCTTGGCCGAAAGCTCCAGCCTTGAACAGATTTTCCGGGACATGGCCGGGCGGATGCCCGAGCCAAAGGAGATGCCGGTCAACGCCGCCCTCCGCGCGCGTGAGCGTGGTTTCGGCTGGGGCAAACATGGAGGTTACACGATGTCGAGCAGGTCGCTGACAATCAGCTCAAGGCTGCTCATGGAAGTGTTGGCAGGCAAGCGCAGTCATGCCGAACTTAACAGCCTGCAACGCTGGCGCTCCATGAGTGAACCGCCGGACAATGATCGCTTTCCTAACCCGTTCGAGCGTTGGCTCGCCGAGGGCAGATTGCCTGTGTCCTTGTCCCTTGAGCAGGACCCGGATGGTCGGGATGATATGATCACTATCAAGGTTGGGGAGCCTGACGCAGCAATCGCTCCGTTCAGGGTGCCGGAGCGTAATCCCTCGGCAGCTTAGCTGGCGGCGGCTTGCACCTGCAAAAGGTAGTATAGGCCGCTTCGCCTAACCTGCTGCTGCTTCTGACCCTTCGCTGCGAGTTCATCAAAGAACTGCGGGGCGTAGGCTAACAGCACTTGGGCTAAGGCTGCACCGGGCGACATTGTGAAGCACTTGGTTGCGACGGACGGGAGGATGCGAACACCGTCGATCGCTCTCTTGTACCATGGCCGCGCGGGGTCGTTGGCGAGCTGCCTAAGCTCATCCAACGCAGGTACGATTTCCGTTTGAATTAAGAAATCGGTTTCGCGGGCTAGGTCTTCGGCGGACACCCCGGCCAGCTTCCCTTTCCACTCACCTGCATAACGGAGCATAGCTCTACGAAACGCGCGCAAGTGAGATTGGTTAGCTTCTCGGAACTCCATCAGGTCCTCGGGCCTAAGAAGCGGTAGGTCGGGCAGTACTACCTTCATCGTTTCAAGAGCTAGGAACGCAGACAACGCCTTGGCATCGCTCAGGTCATCTGTTTTCACTCCGGGGATTGGCAACCCCGGCGCATCACTCATCAGGGGCAAGCCTTTCGCGCTCGCTTTGAGTAGCGCCCCGGCCTCGTAGTAATAATCCCCGGGGTAGGTGAGATGCTCTTCGCTACCGGGGATGCCCTTGTGGTGCCAAGTCGAGAAGACGGGGGTGAAGCCTTCGCGCGGAGGGCCCCAAACGGCCTCATAGATGTTATTAACAAGCTCTTCGTCGGCTTGCTGATCATCGAGGTCTGCTTCCCTTGCCCGATCAAAGACTAAGAAGCCGTCGAGCTTCTCGGCTGTCTCGGCGAACTTCATCATACCCAGCAGAACCTGACTGTCCCGGTCACGCAGGTTCAAGGATGCAATGCGTTCAATCTCCGCTTTCCACGCCGCACGATCATAATCTCCCCGAGGAAGGTAGACGCCCGGGAAATGCACTTGATCGAAAATGCCGCCGAGCGCGACCAGCGTCGCTAGGTTTCGAGGTATCGGGGACGCGTAATAAACAGCATCCAACTGGAGCGTGTGGTCGAGGTTTTGACTACTCACAACTGCGTCGCTCCCACTCCACAACCTGTACCTAAGGCCCTTACGTGAGAGCCCATCTGATTGATAACAGCAGATGACTTCCCCCCATACCCCAAGGCATGAGAGCGAGCTGCCAACCTAGCTTCAAAGTTAGCCGGCAGCAGGCTGTCGCCCAACGGCGTTGACCCTTGTTTGTTCTCCCCCCATGGTGCAGCTTATGGGTGTTAATCTCGATAAGCCACATCTTTGGAAACAGGACGTGGCCGCTTCCGTGGACATGTACAATGCGTGGTTCATGGAGTTCGCGCCGCAGGCGTTTAGAAACACGCGGATAGGCACAACCGCGAGCGTTGAAGCCGCCTTGGCTGCGACGGGGAACCTTACCGACATACAGCCTAACCTTCTTCGGCAACGCCCGGAAATCCTGCCCACGTTGCGCATGTCCACTTGTCCGCCAATCGCTGTTGATCGCCTCATCGGCCTCGCCTCCGTGAACCCCGGCGTCGTCAAGTGCATGGAGAAGGAGGGTAAGGTTCCTGGTCGTATGCCCGTTGGTCTCCTGAACGCCGAGCTGCAAAAGATCGCGGACATCATCGAGAAGATGGCCGACCCCGATATATTCGTATGGCTAGCACGCGGTGACCAGCCCAGCGACGCGGAGGTGCATCGTGCTGCTACTATCGTTGCCGATCGTCTGTGCGGAGCCGTTGCCAACCCCATTATCCGTAACGCTCAAGAGCAGAGGCAGCTCGCTAAGATCAAGGCTTGGCTTGAGGCGCGCGGTTACCAGCAACTCGTAGCGGGTGACGGCACAACATTCGACGGTATGACCCCCGGCACCTTTAGCTTCCGGATGAATGTCCCCGTTACCGTAGGCGACAAGTCGGTAAATATCCCGGTGGATGCGGTGATTATGCCTCTGGACCGAGCCGTTGGGCAGTTGCCCGTGTTCATCGAAGCGAAGTCAGCAGGCGACTTCACCAACACCAATAAGCGGCGAAAAGAGGAAGCGACTAAGATGCAGCAGCTAAGGGCCGACTACGGCCCCGCCGTTGAGTTCAACCTATTCCTATGTGGCTACTTTGATAGCGGCTACCTCGGGTACGAGGCTGCTGAGGGTATCGACTGGGTTTGGGAGCATCGCATCGACGATCTGGCCGAGTTCGGCATCTAATGACACCCGAGAAGGAGCTGCACAGGCTGTCGCTGCAAAGCGAGCTGGACGGTCGCAAGACGCAAGCCGAGCGCAACAAGCTGGGGCAGTTCGCAACGCCAACGGACTTGGCCGGTCACATACTTAAGTATGGCGTTGGTCTGTTAGGTGACGCACCAATCCACTTCCTCGACCCTGCTATCGGCACGGGTTCATTCTACTCCGCGCTTAGGCGTACGGTGCCAGCCGATCGCATCAAGGAAGCTGTCGGGTACGAGATTGATCCCCACTACGGTGAGCCAGCGGTGGCCCTCTGGCAGGATAGCGGATTAGACCTAAGGCTGACTGACTTCACGACGGCTGCCCCGGAACCGAACTTCAATCTCGTGATCTGTAATCCGCCTTATGTGCGGCACCATCACCTAGGGCAGTCAGAGAAGGTCCGCTTGCAGGAGCTGGTTCGTAGTAACAGCGGAGCGAGCATTGGTGGGCTAGCAGGACTGTACTGCTACTTCATGGGTGTGGCCCACGCGTGGATGGCTCCGGGCGCTATTGCTGGTTGGCTAATCCCGAGTGAGTTCATGGACGTGAACTATGGACGGGAGGTCAAACGTTACCTGCTCGACAAGGTGACCCTTCTGCAAATCCATCGCTTTGACCCCAACGATGTGCAGTTCTCCGACGCGCTGGTGTCATCGGCTGTAGTCTGGTTCCGTAACATCCCGCCGCCTAAGGGCCATGAGGTCCACTTCACCTTCGGCGGGACGCTAGACAAGCCCCACGTCGAACGCTTCGTCCAGCGGGATGCCCTATCAATCAATGAGAAGTGGACGCGCTTCCCCAAGCACGATGTTCGCAAAGCCAACTCGGTCCCGACCGTCGGGGACTTCTTCAAAATCAAGCGCGGCATAGCCACAGGTGACAATGGCTTCTTCATCTTGTCGGACGAGCAGCTTGCTGCCTTCGATCTGCCGCGTGAGTACTTTCGGCCCATCCTCCCTAGCCCTAGGCACCTAAAGGGCGACGAGGTTCCCGCAGACGAAAATGGGCTACCCCTCTTAGAGAAGAGGCTGTTCTTATTGGACCCGCGCATCCCCGAAGAGGAGTTAGCTGGTAAGGCTCCGGAACTCTGGGAGTATCTTCAGACCGGACGCGCAAGAGGACTGCACGAACGATACCTCTGCCGAACACGCAGGCTCTGGTACCAACAAGAGGACAGACCGGCTGCGCCCATCGTCTGTACGTACCTGGGCCGGGGAGATTTGAAGTCGGGCCGACCCTTCAGATTTATCCGCAATCGCTCATCGGCCACCGTCGCTAACGTTTACCTCTGCATGTATCCGACGGCACGGATGCAAGCTGCACTGGAGGCCGACCCAACGCTTCTGGACCAAACTTGGCGCTATCTGAACCAAGTCCCTGCGGAAGAACTCTTGGGCGAAGGCAGGGTGTACGGCGGGGGCTTGCACAAACTTGAGCCGAAGGAGTTGGCTAACGTCCCGCTCCCCGCGTTGGCCGACCTTGTGCCGGAAGCAGCGCCTCCCCGTCAGCTCGAGATGTTGGACGCCTAAGTAGAGCTTTCGCACTCAACGACCTGTCCTTGGGTGGCTACGCGAGAGCTGATCTGACTGATTATCAGTGTTGGTTTTCCCCCATACCCCCATGGTGTTGTGTGCACCGGCTCGAAAACGACCGCTTACGATACAGCCGTCAAACCTGTACCGAAAACTATGTTGACAGCTATTACGATACACCTTTAGTTACGAGCCACCATTCCGATACAGGAGAAGAGTTGTGGCGCGTACCTTTGCCTATTGTCGCGTAAGCACTGCCGACCAGACCGCGGAGAACCAAGTTCGCGAGATTGAGGCGGCTGGCTTTAAGGTCGAACCCAAACGGGTAATCACGGAAACAGTGTCGGGGTCCGTGGCGGCGGGGGAGCGCTCCGGTTTCGCCAAGCTGCGGGACAAGCTCGAAAGCGGCGACGTGCTTATCGTAACCAAACTGGACCGCTTAGGCCGTAATGCCATGGATGTCCGGGCCACCATCGAAGCCCTCGCGGCAGACGGGGTGCGGGTCCAGTGCCTAGCCTTGGGCAACATGGACCTGACAAGCGCAGCGGGGAAAATGACCATGGGCGTCATCAACGCGGTCGCCGAGTTCGAGCGGGACTTACTGATCGAACGGACGCAATCAGGTCTGGCCCGCGCTAAGGCGTCCGGCAAAGCTCTAGGAAGGCCGTCAGCGTTGTCGGACAAAGCCCGACAGGAAATCATACAGCAGCGCCGTGAAGGCGTTTCCTTGGGCATCCTAGCGAAGCATTATGGCGTATCGCGCGCCGCCATTCAGCGCGTTGAGCGGAAAGTCTCGCAAACAAGTCGGGACGGGTAAATCTTCTCTAATGGGTTCTGATCTAGTTGCCGCAACGGGGCTGCGACAGCGGCCAAGTGCTAGGGTGCGGGGGGTGCCAAGTAAGTGGGTAGAAGAACGGGCTACGGTCGGACCAGCAATCAGCGGCGTCGGCAATCGCGCGGCCAACCGAAGGAAATGACGACAGCAGATGTTGTCAGCTTCTTCGGTCTCCTTCTGCTCATCGGCCTGATCTTCGATGCAACGCGTTGGCTTAGCATCACGCTGCTGGTCCTGATCGGCGGTGGCACAGCATGGTACGCCTATGCCAAGCTCAGGCGAAGCGCGGATACCCGAGCGTGGCAAGCTCAGATGGAAGCCGAGCGTGCGGCTGAGTTTCGCCGAGCGAGTGCAACTATTGAGGGCAGCATCGCCGCTATCGTTGCGCAACATATGCCAACACTTGCCCGCAAACACAGGCAGCTTCTGCAACCCGATGAGTACGGCGTCACCAACAGTAGCCGCTGGGACAAGGAAGTTGACCGCTTTGTGCAAGCAGTTCTGCACCCCGCTCTGACCAGCGGGGAGCGCCAAGTCTTTGACCACAACACGGGTTCCTATCGCCAGCGTCTGCGCGACCAGATTGAGGTTGGTGCGGCAAAGTTCGCGGCCCAGCAGGCGCGACAGTTTCGTAACTGCGGCAGCGGCGACGATCTAACCCCACGCGACTTTGAGCATTGGTGCGCTGAAACTCTTCGGGACCACGGATGGGCTGCGAGGCCAACCCCCGCTTCGGGCGACCAAGGCGCTGATGTGGTTGCGGAGATGCACGGACATCTGGTGGTCATTCAGTGCAAGCTTTACTCCAAACCCGTAGGCAACAAGGCTGTCCAAGAGGTTCACTCGGCCCGAACGTTTTACGGAGCCACGGCTGCTGCCGTTGTCTCCAACGCAGGCTTCACCCCATCCGCTCGCACTTTGGCGCGGTCCACCGGGGTTCTGCTATTAGATCGGACCGAGCTGCCGCAACTTGGAATGCTCGTTAGGCGGGCGAGCTAGTGGGACGCACCGGCTTTCGCGGTATGGGAGAGCAAGCGCGGTTCGCAGCGAAGCGCCGTCGAAGGCGATTGCAAGGCTGGGTTCGGTTCATCGCTTTATGGGCCGCTGCGGCGCTGGCAGGTACAGCCTATGGCGCGGGATGGCTGGACGGGCTGTGGCAGCCCCACTCTGCGACCCATGCGGAAGGTACGGCGGTCCGCGCCAACTTCTCGATGTGCTTCATCGGCGGCGGCTACAACTGCGTAGTGGATGGCGACACCATCTGGCTTGAGGGCCATAAGATCAGGATAGCGGACATCGACGCGCCGGAGACGCACGACCCTCGCTGCCAGTCCGAGAAAGAGCTAGGCGACCGCGCTACGCTAAGGCTGCAACAGCTCCTCAATGGAGGCAACATCACACTGCAACCAATCGATCGCGACAAAGATGTGTACGGACGTGAGCTACGCCTTGTCCTCGTTGATGGGCGCAGCGTTGGCGATACGCTTGTCAGCGAGGGGCTAGCTCGCTGGTATGAAGGCAGCAGGCGTCCGTGGTGCTAACGAGGGAACGCCCTCCGGGCTTAGGCCGCCACGACACCGGCCGCAGCATATCGGGCGTAAACGTCATGACCGTTCCACGATGTCGGCATTGCGGACCGCAGACCGTGACTGTTTAGGCGGGCATCCTCGTCGGACGTTATTACGCCAAGGCGGTACCAGCGGCGCAAATGGGCGCTAATGGCTTCGCTCCTCGGCTCAAAGGTTTCCTCGAACATCAAGCCCACGATAACCCGCAGCGGCACGGCATGATCGACCATGAGCCGGACTGCCGTACTCTTTGCTTGGCGCTGTTCAGCATACGAGGAGCCGTCCCTTGTTGCTAAGTCCAGTACCGCAGCAGCGGCTAAAGATTGGAAGTGCATTGCACGGAGCGCAGGGCCGTGGGTCCGGGCGCAAGGGTTGTTGAACCAGATGGGGCGGTCACCGTCAGTTAAGTGGCCGGTCCCTGTCTCGAAGGCGTACCAGTTATCAATGAAGGTACGGAAGGGTGCGCCCTTGTCACCAACCTTCAGAGCAATGGCGATGTGGTCGAGGTAGCTTTCAGCTATCAGTGCGCGGCGGTCCACTAGCAACTCCAGACCTAGGTTTGGGTACCCCGAGCTGGTACCCGCCCACTGTTATTCGGCACACTGATGCGGCAGCCTATCCAAGTAGATGTTGCCTCTCAATACCGGCGTCGCGTAACCGCCGCACTGCACTAACTGGCGGCGAGCGTCCGACGTAAGCTGCCATCTCCATACATCCGACAGAACTGCCGTGGCGCAGGTAGAGTAGTAGCGTTCAAGTGTACCAAGACCGGATTGCCAATGAGGAGACATTCTCCGCCGAAGAGCTAGAAAACTCCTTCCCCCTGGACATTGGCCGTAGGTTCAACAGCGAAGCCGGCGTGCGGCTTAGAGACGGTGTGTTGGCCGCTATGGCAGCCAAGGAGGAGGCAACCGGCGAACGTAAGCGCAAAAGGCGACCCAGCGCGGAAAAGCGGCTGCGAGATACGGTAGAGGCCCTGCTTTGCAACCTCGCTGCGGGCCACCTCAATGAATATGACCCGGAGCGGTATGTAGGGGTTAGCTTCAACACCAGCGCCTATTCGCACACTGACTTAGATGCCGTGGTTATGCGGTCCTGCCGCGATCATCTACTGGAAGAGGGGTTGATTGAGGTAGCGGCAGGCTTCCGAAACCATGCGGCAAACTTCGGCCGGAGAAGCAGGCTAAGGGCCAGCCCGCGGCTAAGGAACCTAATAGACGATCTTGGCTTGGGGCGGCGGTCGCTAACGATCGCGCACAGCCAAATCATCCGTATCAAGCAACCAGTGGAGAGCCTGCCGCCTATTCCCAATCGGGTGGAGGCAAGCCGGGATCTTCTCAGTGCCATCAACGCACGCTTGGCTGTGACCGACATTCGCTTGGATGCTGGCTTAGAGGCAGTGCTGAAAACCAGCCCCATTGAGGATGAGGGGGAAGATCAGGACGCACGGGACCGTAAGCGCCGTTATGCCGGGGACCGTACTGCGAAGGCGCTCTATCGGGCCTTTAAGCATGATTGGGGCCATGGGGGCCGCATCTATGGCGGCTGGTGGATGAGTGAGAAGCGGATATGGCGACCGTACCTGCGGATTGATGGGCAGAGGACCGTCGAACTCGACTACAAGGTGCTTCACCCTCGATTGCTTTACCGCAGAGCTGAAGCCCCAATGCCGACTGACCCTTACCTATTCGGGGATTGGGGTTCGGAGGATATGCGTAACTTGGGGAAGCGGACCTTTAACCGCTTGCTCAACAGGGTCGAGCGCGACCCAGCTAAGCGACTGACCATGCGAGCAGCTAGGGGTGACCCAGCCATCCTACCGAAGGGTACATCCTTCAAGCAGTACCTTGCCACGTTTGCCCATCACCTAAGCGAGATACAGCACTGGTTCGGGACGGGAGAGGGCATCCGCTTACAGTACGAGGACAGTGAGCTGGCCATCTCCGTGCTTAGGAGGATGGAGGGGCTTGGGATTGTGACCCTGCCCATCCACGACAGCTTCATTGTGGCCAAAGACCATGAGGCTCAACTGCATGATACCATGGTGGAAGCCTTCTTTGAGCTATTTGGAGAAGTCCCGGCGATAGACCGGAAGGACCCCCGAGATTTTCCCCTTTCAACGTCCGGGCTGGTCCATAACTGAGAGCGTTAAGCGACCGTCCGTCCGCAAGCTTCACCCATGGGGCGAACTTTGCCAATGGAGCCTTCGATTACCAAGTCCCCGCGCCCCCACGGGCCGCAGTCCGATGCCCGATTTGCGCTTCACCAGCGCCAGCCCCGAGCCGACAAGCTGGATGCCCGGCAGCGGCGGCTATGCGATGCGGACCCGTCGTTCATGGCAGCCCTCAGGAGCCGCGTGAGCAGCGAGGAGCGGTGGTCCGCCTTCATGGACGGGGCGTCCTACTACATCGCTCTGGAGAAGCCCTGCTTGCGCTGTGGCGACTTCCGGAAACGGACCCGTGATCGGTCCTGCTACCGCTGCCACTTGCTGCGGGGTGCCGAGAACTTTGAGCGGATGAAGGCGGGCCTTGCCCCAAAGGTCATGCGGAACAAGGACAGCCACCTTGACCTGCTAGATCGGCAGCGTCGTGAGCGGGATGGCGATTGCATAACCCGCGAGTTCGGGACCATCACGGTAACGCGGTGGCCCACCGGGCGCTTAGAGGTAGTGTTTCCTGACGGGTACCATGAGCGCGACCTCGCCAACCGGAAGCCCGAAGAGGTCTACCGCGCCATGGAACTGCTGCCCGAGCTTAGGGACGCGCTGATTTGGGCGGGTTGGTATTAGCAACAACTGCCATGCTACCGGCTAGCCGCATCGAAGTTAGCAGTGGTAGTTTAAGTGGTAGAGCAAGCCCCCAAGCAAATCATCGATAACCCGTTCTATCGCGGTATCCAGAGGTATCATGATGCTCGGCACGACTTTTCTTGCTTCAAGCGAATGGCCGAGAGGGACGCTGCATCGATAGCGGCAAAGTTACCCAACTACGCTGACTTGGAAGCGTACACGAGCTTCGTAGTATTCGATCGCGAAGAGGGGGCAGTCCAAGTTGGCTTCGGCCATCGCCCGATGGGCAACCGCAGCAGTAAGGACCCTGTGAGCAGTGAGACTGGAGCCACACTCGTCTATTCCCTGGGGCCTACGGGTCACGTTGCCACAATTCTTTATCCCGCAAAGTCGGATGTGGCGCGGGTTCGCGAGGAGCTGATCTTCTTGCGCGTTAAGCGTATCGGCGCTCTGCCCCTATACGAGTGTCTAGCCAAAGATTTGGGTCGCCTGATCGCCTATGAGCGGGTCACCAGTTTGGATACGAGCCCCGCACTAGCCGACAGGTTGATCGTCGGTTGGCTTCGCTTCTGGAACCGGATGCAGATTGGCTCCGAGACGAAAGGCCCACGGGCCTTTGAGCGCGCTGGGCAGCTCGCAAGCTTTTCCAGTGCGCGGTTCACAGGTGCGCTGTTGGGGGCGGTGCTCAAGCCGGTCGGTGTTCTGGTCGTCGCCTACCTGCTCATACGCTTTGGGATGCCTGCCCTCGCAGGCACCTTGCTAAACAAAGGCTGACCCAACACAATCTGAACACAACGGGCTTGCCGTTGGCGTCATCTACAAGCTACGCCGTCCGACAGCGGGTGCCAGAAAACCTTGGTTTTCTGGGCGTTCCGAAGGAACATGGCGTGTAGCTCAGTGGTAGAGCACTGTGTTGACATCGCAGGGGTCGCAAGTTCAATCCTTGCCACGCCCACCATTTTTTCTGATATTTCAAGCAATTACAGCGCTCTTCGCAGCGGCGTCGTATCACTCGGTTGCGGTTGGAAACCGAGCGGGCTAAAGGGCGGGCAAGCCGCCTCCCTGGCGGGCTACAAGCTGATGTCGATCGGTGATTTGGTGATTGTGTCGAGGCAAGAAGCGGGGATGAGTTCCAGCCGCTACCGCTTTGCGCGGATTCTTTCTGTCGCGGGCATTCTTGTCGGAACCAGCGGGTGCAATCGCGGCATCCTCGATCCCGTCGGGCCGGTCGCCGCGGCCGAGAAGCAAATCCTCATCAATTCGACAGCGATCATGCTGGCGATCATCATTCCGACGATGATCGCGACGGTCGCGGTCGCGTTCTGGTTCCGCCGCGGCAACAAGAAGGCGGTCTATCGGCCTGACTGGGAATATTCGGGCGCGATTGAACTCGTCATTTGGGCCATCCCGGTGCTTACCATCTTGCTGCTCGGCGGCATTACCTGGATCGGCAGTCACCAGCTCGACCCGCGACGGCCACTCGACTCGAAGGTCCCGCCGATCACCGTCCAGGTCGTGTCGCTCGATTGGAAATGGCTCTTCATCTACCCGGACCAAGGCGTTGCGACGGTCAATAAGCTCGTCATTCCGGCCGGCACGCCGGTCAATTTCCAGCTGACCTCGGCGACGGTCTGGAACACCTTCTTCGTCCCGCAGATGGGCAGCATGATCTACACCATGCCCAATATGACCACGCGCCTGAACCTGCAGGCGGACCGCGTGGGCGTTTTCGAAGGACGCTCCGCGCATTTCAGCGGCGACGGTTTCCCGGGCATGGAGTTCAACGTCTACTCGATGCCGCCGCAGCAATTCGCGGCGTGGGCGCAATCGGCGCGGTCGGGTGCCGCACTCGACGCGAAGACCTATCAAGCGCTCGAACGTCCGAGCAGCTACGTCAGACCGATGACCTTCGGCGCGGTCCAACCCGGATTGTTCGACGCGATCGCGATGGGAAATCACGCGCAGTCGGCCCAGCAACAGCGACCGCACAACCTGCCGTCGCCGGGGGCATCGACGGCGCAACCCGAGAGCCCGATCGAAGGGCCGTCACCCAAGAACCAGCCCGCCGCCAAGTCCGTGCCGGCGTCCGGAGTGCCTGAATGAGCCCGATCTTTGGCAAACTGACGTGGGAGGCGATCCCGTTCCAGGAGCCGATCCCGCTGATCACGTCGATCGTGGTGCTCATCGGGGTGGCGGCGATTGGCGCCTGGATCACAAAGATCAAGGCGTGGCCGTTTCTGTGGAACGAGTACATCACGTCGACCGATCACAAGAAGATCGGCATCATGTACATCGTGCTCGGACTGGTGATGCTGGTCCGCGGCTTTGCCGATGCGATCATGATGCGCGCGCACCAGTTCCTCGCCGTTGGCGAAGGGCAGGGGTATCTGACCCCAGAACATTACAATCAGATTTTCTCCGCCCACGGCGTGATCATGATCTTCTTCGTCGCCATGCCGCTGGTGATCGGATTCATGAACTTCGTGGTGCCGCTGCAACTCGGCGTTCGCGACGTTGCCTTCCCGACTCTGAACAACGTTAGCTTTTGGCTGAGCGCGTCGGGCGCGCTGCTGATCAACATCAGCCTGTTCGTCGGTGAATTCGCGCGCACCGGCTGGCTCGCCTTTCCGCCGCTTAGCGAGAAGGCGTTCTCGCCCGGCGTCGGCGTCGATTATTACCTGGTGGCGCTGCAAATATCCGGCGTCGGGACGACGCTGACCGCGGTCAATTTTGTCACGACGATTCTCAAGATCCGCGCGCCCGGCATGAGCTATTTCCGCATGCCGGTATTTTGCTGGACCAGCCTCGCGTCGAGCCTGCTGATGCTCGCCGCATTCCCGGTGCTGACCGCCACGCTCGCGCTGCTGATGCTCGACCGGTATCTCGGCTTCCACTTCTTCACCAATGATGGTGGCGGCAACTCGATGCTTTACATGAACCTGATTTGGGTTTGGGGGCATCCGGAGGTCTACATCCTCGTCCTGCCCGCGTTCGGCATCTATTCCGAGATCGCGGCGACCTTCTCCGGCAAGCCGTTGTTCGGTTACCGCTCGATGGTCTTTGCGACGCTGGTGATCTGCATCCTCTCGTTCACGGTGTGGTTGCACCACTTCTTCACCATGGGCGCGGGTGCGAACGTCAATGCGATCTTCGGCATTGCCTCGATGCTGATCGGGATCCCGACCGGCGTGAAGATCTTCAACTGGCTGTTCACCATGTACGGCGGCCGCGTGCGCTTCAGCGTGCCGATGCATTACCTCATCGGCTTCATGCTGCTGTTCGTCGGCGGCGGCCTGACCGGTGTGCTGCTGGCGATGCCGCCGGTCGATTTCGTCGTGCACAACAGCCTGTTCCTGGTGGCGCACTTCCACCACGTCATCATCCCGGGCGTCGTCTTCGCGATGTTTGCCGGCTACACCTACTGGTTCCCCAAGGCGTTCGGCTTCACGCTCGACGAGCGTAGCGGTAAGGCTGCCTTCTGGTGCTGGTTCATTGGCTTCAATCTCGCGTTCATGCCCAGCTATCTGCTGGGCTTCTGGGGCGGGACGCGGCGCATGCAGCACATTTCCGACCCGACTTGGAAGCCATGGCTTGGCCTGGAGCTGATCGGCGCCTTCTTCATCGCGGCGGGGATCGCGTTGCTGGCCTTCCAGCTAATCTATTCGATCCGCACGCGCGACAAGCGCCGCGACATAACCGGCGACCCGTGGGACGGCCGCACGCTGGAATGGCTGACCTTGTCGCCGCCGCCGCACTACAATTTCGCGGTCCTCCCGGACGTCCACGGCGAAGAGGCCTATTGGCATCGCAAGAAGCTGGCGATCGAGCGCGCGACCCTAATCCCCGAGCCGGCTTACCAGCCGATCGAGATGCCGCTGGCGACGCCGACCGGCGTGGTCGTCGCGTTCTTCGCGACCGTCTGCGGGTTCGCGGTCATCTGGTACATCTGGTGGCTCGCGATACTCGGTCTGGTCGGCGCCTTTGCGGTGATGGTCTGGTACGCCTGGCAAGATGAGCATGAGCACATCATTCCGGTGGAAGAGGTCATCAAGAACTCGCGCGAGCGGCGCCGAATCCGTCAGCAGAACCTCCAGAACCTGAGCCAATCCGTATGAACGTTGACACGTCCAACGTCAGCCTGACGCACTACGGATCGGAGGATACGGGGCTCGGGCATCGCGGCCCCGAGTCCAAGAGCATCGTCGTGCCTTACGGCTTCTGGCTCTTCGTCCTGTCGGACATGGTGCTCTTCTCCGCCCTGTTCGCAACCTATGCCTCGTTGGTGAATGCCACCGATGGCGGGCCAACGGCGATCCAGTTGTTCGACCGTGGACTGGTAGCCGTCGAAACGATGGCGCTGCTGTTCTCCAGCTTCACCTGCGGTCTTGCCATCATCGCCGCCAAGCGCGGATCGATGAACTGGACGCAGATCTGGCTGGCGGTCACGGGCGTTCTGGGCTTCGTCTTCCTGTGCATCGAGCTCTACGAGTTTACGCACATGATCGGCGAGGGCGCGCCGCCGCAGCGCAGCGCGTTCCTGTCGAGCTTCTTCACCCTCGTCGGCACGCACGGCCTCCACGTCTTTGCTGGCCTGCTGTGGCTCGGCACGATGATGGCCCAGATCTATGCCAAGGGCTTTCGCCAGCACATCATGCGGCGGCTGCTGTGCTTCAGCATCTTCTGGCATGCCCTCGACATCATCTGGGTGGCCATCTTCACCATCGTCTATCTGATTGGCACGCTGCCATGAGCGAACACGAACATCAGGAACTGCACGACGTCCCCCCGGGCGAGCCGCACGACAATATCGTCAGCGAGACAGGGGCGTACGTCATTGGCCTGGGGCTGGCGCTACTTCTTACCGCGATCTCCTTCTGGGTCGCGTCGACGTCCTCGATCTGGGGTCCAGGCGTTGCGGTCGGCCTTGTCGTGCTCGCCATCGCGCAGATGGGCGTGCACCTGGTGTTCTTCCTTCACATCACCAGCGGCCCGGACAACACGAACAACGTGCTTGCGCTCGCCTTCGGCGTGCTAATCGTATTCCTGGTGATGATCGGAACGATCTGGATCATGTCGCACCTTGCGGCGAACATGGGCCCGACGCCGGAGATGATGAATCTCCAGATGCAGAAGGGTTAAAGACCGAAGCGGCTTAGAGGCAGGCTTCCAGGTAGGGCTGGTCGAAGCCGAACTGCTTGGCCTTTTCCAACGTATAAGGACGAAGACCCATCGAGCGGTATTCGCCGATGATCTTGCCGTCGGCCGTCTCGTCCAGATACTCGAACTTGAACAGCTCCTGGGTGACGATGACGTCGCCTTCCATGCCGATCACTTCGGTGATGTTGGTCGTGCGACGCGAACCATCGCGTAGACGCTTCACCTGCACGATGAGATCGACCGAGTCGGCGATCTGGCGTGAGATGGCTTCCTTCGGCACCTTGATGTCCGACATCATCACCATGTTCTCCATACGCGCGAGACATTCGCGCGGGGAGTTGGAGTGGAGCGTCGCCATCGAGCCGTCGTGACCGGTGTTCATGGCCGCGAGCAAGTCGAAGCACTCCGGTCCACGAATTTCGCCCAGGATGATGCGGTCAGGGCGCATACGCAGTGCGTTGATGACGAGGTCGCGAATGGTGATTGCGCCCTGGCCCTCGAGGTTCGGCGGCCGCGTTTCGAGCGGCAGCCAGTGCGGCTGCTGCAGCCGAAGCTCGGCCGCGTCTTCGATGGTGATCACGCGCTCGCCCGGGTCGATCATCTTTGACAAGGCGTTGAGCATCGTCGTCTTACCCGAGCCGGTACCGCCCGAGATGACCACGTTCATGCGGGTCGCCCCGGCGATCTTCAGCACGGTCGCCATCTTTTCGGACATCGACCCGAAGCCGCGCATCATGTCGAGCGTGATCGGCTTCTCGGAGAACTTACGGATGGAGATGGCGGTCCCGCGCAGCGAGAGCGGCGGGATAATGACGTTAACGCGGCTGCCGTCCTGAAGACGGGCGTCGCAAAGCGGGGAGGTCTGGTCGATGCGACGGCCGACCTTGTTCACGATGCGCTGGGCGATCTGGAACAGATGCTCCTCGTCGCGGAATTGGATCTGCGCGATCTCGAGCTTGCCCTTGCGCTCGACGTAGGTTTGCTCGGGGCCGTTGACCATGATGTCGCTGACGGCCGGGTCGGCCAGCAGTTCTTCGAGCGGGCCCAGGCCGAGCAATTCGTCGACCAGC
Source organism: Sphingomonas flavescens (assembly GCF_030866745.1). Classification (NCBI taxonomy): domain Bacteria; kingdom Pseudomonadati; phylum Pseudomonadota; class Alphaproteobacteria; order Sphingomonadales; family Sphingomonadaceae; genus Sphingomonas; species Sphingomonas flavescens. The sequence goes on from NZ_CP133016.1 coordinate 2,637,696, forward strand.
ACCTTTTCCAGCGCGAACTGCTCGCGGCGGTTCAGAGTGATCTTCAGCTCGGCGAGGACTTCGGAAATTATTGGGCGGAATTCCTCGGCAAGCTCATCCTTGTTGAGCGTCGCCGCGGCTTCCGGATCGACCCGCTCGAGCAGACGCGGGAGCACCTGTTCCTTGATGCGGTGCACCGAGGCTTCGAAGCCTTCGACCTTGCTGCTGCCCTGTTCGCCGCTGGCGTTCTGGCGCGAGTTGAGGCGGTCCATGGCGCCGCCGAGGGAGGGCGACGATTCGGCGACGGGCGCCTCGGGTTGCGCGAGCTCGTCGATCGGCGGGAATTGCTCACCCCCGCCAACACCCGCTCCACCCTTCATGGGCTTGGCGACGCCGAAATTGGGGCGAGGACCGCTCACACCCCCACGCTTGCCGAATGCGCTCATGCTTGTTGCCACTCGCTAAACTTGAGTTCCGCGAGGATCATTAACGCCAGATGCCTAAGGAAAGACTAACCGTGCGCCTCAGCGTCCGCGAACGCAGTCGCTGCCAGGAGCCTCGAGCGCCGAGCGTTGCTCATAAACGAGGAAGCCCATACGGCTGACCAGCGCGTAGTGAGTCAGCAAGTGTACGAAAGCCGGATCACGCATGAAGTAAGCCAGCGGCTCCGGCTGTGCGACGATGCGGCGCGGTGGAAGGCAGCGGAAATCCGCAACGGTCTGCGCGGTCACTCGTCGTCCAAGCTCGATGAGCGCCGGGTCGGGCTGTTCCGCCTTCTCGTTGAGCAGGAGCGCTCTCAGCATCCAGAAGCCATTATAGCGCGACGGATAGCGCCAGCCGTGTTGCAGGGTGATCGACCAGGCAATGGCCGTGTCTTCTGAAATGAAGGCAACGGGAACGCCCGCCGGCAAGCCCGCAACCGCCTGATTCAGATCGCGGCTGGGCAGGCTGGGGTTAGCGGCCTCGCCCGCTGACAGCGAGAGTGGCAGGCACAACAGGGCGGGAGCCCCGAGCCGAAGCAGCCGCAACTTCTCTGTGGAATAGGCCAGTACGCTGGCGAGCGCGATTGCGCTGCAGCCGAGCATCGGGATCGCGTGATAGGTCCAGCCCTTGAACTGGATGAAATAGGCGGCGGCGAAGCCGATGGAGGCAATTAGCAGTGCTTGGACCAAAGGGATGCCTCTGACCGCTTTTTGCGCCGCAAGCAGGACCGCGATTAGGACCAGTCCGACCGCCGCGAAGGGACCGAGAAGATACAGGAAGCCGGGCGCCGAGAAGATGCCGTAGGCCTGGCCCAGCAATGGAACGATGAGTTCGACATAGTCACGCTCGGCAAAGATTGCCGCGGCGTAGACCAATCCTACGCCGGCAATCGCCACGGTTTCGGGCCGCAACGGCCGCCAACGACGCAGCGAGGATGCCAGTAACCATGCTTCGAGCAAGACCGGCACGATCAGGAAATAGTGCTTGAGCGCGAAGCCCAGCCCGGCACCGATCCCGACCGCAACCGCCAGTATCGCCGAGACGGGCCGGGAATCGCGCCGTGCGGCAATCAAGGCCGCATAGGGCAGTGTCGCGATCATGACGATCTGCTCGCGCTGGCCGACGTGGGCCCAAGGCATCGCAAACACCGTGGCGGCTGCATAGGACAACAGTAGGCTGCGGCGCCCGGCGTCGAGCTCAGGGAGAAGGCGGTCAGTAGCCGCCAGCGAAAGCGCCACGGTGCCGCCGATGGCGACTATCAAGACGGATTCGATTCTAAGGCTCAGCAGGGTGGCTACGCGTTCGATGGGGAGCGCCATCCAGAACCAGAGTGGGGGATTGGTCTCGACGATGTCGCGGTAAAGGTCCGCGCCCGCCTGAATCCGCCCGGCGATCCAGAGTTGCCAGGCCACGTCGGAATCTACCGTACCGCTCAGTCGGGCAATCGTCAGGAGAGCGAGAATTCCCAGTGCAATCTGCAGTGGACGCGTGTCATCAACCCGTTTGGACGGCTCAACACTGTCTGCAGCGACGATTGGCGAAACGAAGGACATCCGTCGCCACCTTTAGCGGCGGATGGTAAATGCGGCGCTAAGCGGCTGCGGCGGTTCCCGCGCTCTCGGCGAGCACGGTTAGTCCCTTGTCGCTGACCTCAGCAAAGCCGCCGGTGACTTCGATCCGCTCGGGCTGGCCGCCCTGGCTGCGGTAGACAGCGATGGCGCCGTTGCGGAGCGTGGTCATGTAGGGCGCGTGACCGGCCATGATGCCGCTTTCGCCCTCGGTGCCCGGAACGACGACCATGTAGACGTCGTCGGACATCACCAGCCGGTCCGGCGTGACGAGCTCAAAATGCAGATCGGCCATTATTCCTTGCCTTCAAGAGTCGATGCGATTTGGGCGTCGAATGCGCGGGTGGCCGCGTCGAATTTGTCGCGGCACCCCGGGTTGCAGAAGCCGACGACCTTGCCGCGATATTGCGTCAGGCTGTCCACGCTGACCGGCTTGCCGGACCAGGGACAGACGTGGTTGACGCAGTCATCGAGGCTGGGCGCGCCGGCCAGGGCTTAAGCGTCCTGCGCCAGCTTCTCGGCCTTGGCGACCGCTTCCTCGATGCCGCCGACCATGTAGAAGGCAGCCTCCGGAAGATGGTCGTACTCGCCGTTCACCACCGCCTTGAACGAGCGGACGGTGTCTTCGACCTGGACGAACTTGCCCGGGATGCCGGTGAAGACTTCGGCGACGTGGAACGGCTGCGACAGGAAGCGCTGGATCTTGCGGGCGCGGCTGACGACCAGCTTATCCTCTTCGGAAAGCTCGTCCATGCCGAGGATCGCGATGATGTCCTGCAGCGACTTGTACTTCTGCAGCGTCTCCTGGACGGCGCGAGCCACTTCGTAATGCTCCTGGCCGACGACGGCCGGAGTCAGAACGCGGCTGACGGAGTCGAGCGGGTCGACCGCCGGGTAGATGCCCAGCTCCGAAATCGCGCGGCTCAGCGTGGTCGTTGCGTCCAAGTGGGCGAACGAGGTCGCCGGCGCCGGGTCGGTCAAGTCGTCGGCCGGCACGTAAATGGCCTGCACCGAAGTGATCGAGCCCTTGTTGGTCGAGGTGATGCGCTCCTGCAGCGCGCCCATGTCGGTCGACAGGGTCGGCTGATAGCCCACGGCCGAAGGAATACGGCCGAGCAGCGCCGAAACTTCCGAACCCGCCTGTGTGAAGCGGAAGATGTTGTCGACGAAGAAGAGCACGTCCTGGCCTTCCTGGTCGCGGAAATATTCCGCCTGGGTCAGGCCCGAGAGAGCAACGCGGGCGCGGGCTCCCGGCGGCTCGTTCATCTGGCCGAACACGAGGGCGACCTTGGAGCCTTCGGGCGTCGGATTGCCATCGGCGTCCTTGGCGATAACGCCCGCGTCGAGGAACTCGTGGTAGAGGTCGTTACCCTCGCGGGTCCGCTCGCCGACGCCGGCGAACACCGACACGCCGCCGTGACCCTTGGCGATGTTGTTGATCAGTTCCTGGATCAGCACGGTCTTGCCGACGCCCGCGCCGCCAAACAGGCCGATCTTGCCGCCCTTCGCATAGGGGGCAAGGAGGTCGATAACCTTGATGCCGGTGACGAGGATGGCGGCTTCGGTCGACTGGTCGACGAAGGCCGGCGCCTCGGCGTGGATCGGGGCCGAGAGGTCGCTGCCGATCGGACCGCGCTCGTCGATCGGCTCACCGATGACATTCATGATGCGGCCGAGCGTCTTCGGGCCGACCGGCACGCGGATCTGCGAGCCCGTCGCGCTGACGGTCTGGCCGCGGGTCAGGCCGTCGGTCGAGTCCATCGCGATGGTACGGACGACGTTCTCACCGAGGTGCTGGGCGACTTCGAGGACCAGGCGATTGCCGCCGTTGTCGGTCTCCAGCGCCGACAGGATCGGCGGCAGGTCGCCTTCGAACATCACGTCGACGACGGCGCCGATGACCTGGCTGACGCGGCCGGTCAGGTTGCTGGTCGTCGCCGGCGCCTGCGTATCGGCGGGCGCAGCCTTCTTGGTGCGGGTCTTGGCGGGAGCGGCGGTGGCCATTGCTGTTTCCTTGCCTTCTAGCTTCGTTAGAGCGCTTCGGCGCCCGAGATGATTTCGACGAGTTCGGTGGTGATCGCGGCTTGGCGCTGACGATTGTACTGGATCGACAGGCGGTTGATCATGTCACCGGCGTTGCGGGTCGCATTGTCCATGGCGGTCATCTGCGAGCCGTAGAAGCCGGCCTGGTTTTCGAGCAGCGCGCGATAGATCTGGATCGCAATGTTGCGCGGCAGCAGGTCGGCGAGGATTTCCTCTTCGTCCGGCTCGTACTCGACCGCCGCTGGCGGACCACTCCTGGCAGTCGCCTCGGTATCGTTGGCAGCGCCCGCCTGGACCGGGATGATCTGGTCGATCGTCGGTTCCTGCACCAGCGTCGAACGGAAGTTCGCATAGGCGAGGTGAACCACGTCGATGCCGTCCGTCATGTAGCGGTCGACCAGGTCCTTCGCGATCGCCTGCGCGTTCGCATAGGTCGGCGCCTTCATCTCGCTCGTGTCGTACTGCGCGATGATGCCTTTGGGGTAGAAGCGCTGGATCACCGGGCGACCCTTGCGGCCGACGATGTAGAACAGGACTGTCCTGCCCTGCGCGGTCAGTTCTTCGGCCTTGCGTCGCGCGGCGCGGACAACGTTGCTGCTGAACGCGCCGGCAAGACCGCGGTCGGCGGTTGCCAGCACGATCAGGTGCGTGTCGTCCTTGCCGGTGCCGGCAAGCAGCTTGGGCGCCTGCGGACCCGCCGTCACCCGCGAAGCGAGCGACTGGACGACGTCCGTCATCCGCGACGAATAGGGACGGCCCGCCTCCGCGCTCTGCTGCGCACGGCGCAGCTTCGCCGCGGCGACCATCTTCATCGCCTTGGTGATCTTCTGCGTCGACTTAACCGAGCCGATGCGAAGCTTGAGGGCCTTCAGCGAAGCCATTTACGCAAACTGCTTCCCGAACTCGCCGAGCGCATCCTTGAGCGCGGCGGCGGTGTCATCGTCGAGCGTCTTGGTGTCGCGGATCTTGGCCAGCACGTCGGCCTTCTCCGAACGGAGGTAGCTCAGCATCGCAGCTTCGTAGCGAACGACATCCTTGGTATCGACGGCGTCGAGGAAGCCCTGCGTACCGGCATAGATCGAGGCGACCTGCTCTTCGACCGGCATCGGCTGATACTGCGGCTGCTTCAGCAATTCCGTCAGTCGCGCACCGCGGGCGAGCAGCTTCTGCGTCGAAGCATCGAGGTCCGAACCGAACTGCGCGAACGCCGCCATCTCGCGGTACTGCGCGAGCTCGAGCTTGATCGAGCCGGCGACCTTCTTCATCGCCTTGGTCTGCGCGGCCGAGCCGACGCGGCTAACCGAAAGGCCGACGTTAATCGCCGGACGGATGCCTTGGTAGAACAGGTCGGTTTCGAGGAAGATCTGGCCGTCGGTGATCGAGATCACGTTGGTCGGGATGTAGGCCGACACGTCGCCCGCCTGCGTTTCGATGATCGGCAGCGCGGTCAGCGAGCCACCGCCATTGTCCGAGTTCATCTTGGCCGCGCGCTCGAGCAGGCGGCTGTGCAGGTAGAAGACGTCGCCCGGATAGGCTTCGCGGCCCGGCGGACGGCGCAGCAGCAGCGACATCTGGCGATAAGCAACGGCCTGCTTGGAGAGGTCGTCGTAAACGATGACGGCGTGCATGCCGTTGTCGCGGAAATATTCGCCCATCGCGCAGCCGGTGTAGGGCGCAAGGAACTGCAGCGGAGCCGGCTCCGAAGCGGTCGCGGCGACGACGATGGAATATTCCATCGCGCCATTCTCTTCGAGCGCGCGGACGATCTGCGCGACCGTCGAACGCTTCTGACCGACGGCGACGTAAATGCAGTAGAGCTTTTGCTTCTCGTCGTTGCCCGAATTGGCCTGCTTCTGGTTGATGAAGGTGTCGAGCGCGACGGCGGTCTTGCCGGTCTGGCGATCGCCGATGATGAGCTCGCGCTGACCGCGGCCGACGGGGACCAGCGCGTCGAGCGCCTTGAGTCCGGTCTGCACCGGCTCGTTCACCGACTGGCGCGGGATGATGCCCGGCGCCTTGACCTCGACGCGGCTGCGCGCCTCGGCGACGATCGGGCCCTTGCCGTCGATCGGATTGCCGAGCGCGTCGACGACGCGGCCGAGCAGGCCCTTGCCGACGGGAACGTCGACGATGGTGCCGGTCCGCTTGACGGTGGAGCCCTCGGAAATGTCCGAGTCCGACCCGAAGATCACGACGCCGACGTTGTCGGCTTCGAGGTTCAGGGCCATGCCCTTCGTGCCGTTGTCGAATTCGACCATCTCACCGGCCTGGACGTTGTCGAGCCCGTAGATGCGGGCGATGCCGTCGCCGACGGAAAGCACGGTGCCGACTTCCGAGACCTCGGCATCGGCCGAGAAATTCGCGATCTGGTCGCGGATGACGCGGGAGATTTCAGCGGCGCGGATATCCATGGTGTTGCTTAGCCTTTCATCGCGGAAGCGAGACGGTTGAGTTTGGTGCGGATGGAAGCGTCGATGCGCTGGCTGCCCAGCTTGACGACGATTCCGCCGAGGATGTTGGGGTCGATCGATGCGTCGATGTTGACGTCGCGGCCGGCACGGGCACGGAGCTGCTGCTTGAGGGCGGCGAGCTGGTCATCGTTCAGCGGGTGCGCGGTGACCACTTCGGCATTGGCTTCGCCGCGATGCTCGGCAGCGAGACGGCGAAACGCGCGGATGACGTTGCTCAGCTCGTTCTTGCGGCCGTTGCGGGCAAGCACGCCGAGGAAGTTGGCGGTGATCGGATCGAGCTGAAGCTGCGGCGCCAAGGTGGCGAAGGCCTCGCCGGCCGCTTCGCGCGACACCAGCGGGCTCGCGACGAGGTCACCGAAATCCTTCGAATCGACGAGGGCCTGGCTGAGCCCTTCGAGGCTCTTGCTCACGGCCTCGATTTGCCGCTGGTCGCGGGCAAGGTCGAACAAAGCCGACGCGTAGCGCCCTGCTAAGCTGGCCCGAATGCCGCCGGATGTCTCCACGCGCGAAAAGCTCCAGAACTGGAATTGCCCCGATTTGAAAAACGGGGCGTGAAAACGGGTTGCCCCGCACGCCCCACCATCGGTTGCGAGGCCCCTAGCAAGGGGCGCCAAACGATGCAACCGGCAGCTTTCAGGTTTGACCGCAAGCTGCCGGAAGCGGCCAAATCTTCCCGTCCGTAAGCAACGGTCATGACATATCGAATCACCGGGATCGATCCCGCGCCATATCGCCATCTCCACGGGCTGACCGACGCTGAATTGGCCCCGCAAGGTGTCATACGCATGATCGTCACCGCCAAGCCCAGCTTCCCATGCCGTATCAGTCTGACCGACCGCGAAATCGGAGAAAAGGTGCTGTTGCTCAACCACGTTAGCCACGACGTGGCGGGACCTTATCGTGCCAGCCACGCGATCTTCGTCAGCGAGGGCGAGACCGAAGCGGGGGAATTCGTCGACGAAGTGCCGCCGGTATTCGAGGCGCGGGTGCTGTCGCTTCGCGGGTTCGATGCTGGCGGGATGATGGTCGATGCACTGCTCACTCAGCCAGGTGAAGCGGATGCGGGCATCCGCCAGCTACTCGCTAATCCGGCGATCGAAACCATCCACGCCCACAACGCCACCCGCGGCTGCTTTGCGGCGCGGATCGAAAGGAACTGACATGGCAACGCTTGCACCGCTTCGTAACGAGCGTAATCCGCCCGCCGTGGACAATGTCGCGCGCCTGGATCCCGACACCGCCTGGGCCGCGTTCATGCGCCGCGACCGCGCCTGGGACGGGCGGATCATCGGAGCGGTCACCACGACCCGCATCTATTGCAAGCCGAGCTGCCCCGCCCGGCGCCCGGAGCGCGAGAACGTCGAATTCTTCACTAGCACAGAAGAAGCCCGGACGGCCGGGTATCGCGCGTGTCTGCGTTGCAAGCCTGACGAAGTTGGCCGCGATCGCGAGGCACTGACCAAGGCCATCGCCTTGATCGAGCACGCCGAGGAAGCGCCGACTCTGGACCAGCTAGCGGCCGCGGTCGGCTACGCACCGCACCATTTCCAGCGTCTGTTCAAGCGTGACCTTGGCATATCGCCTGCCGAATATGCCCGGGGCCTACGCAACCGCCGCGGCGAAGCGGCTTTGGAAAGCGAGGACCGCGTGACGGACGCCGTTTACGAAGCAGGTTATTCGGGCCCCAGCAGTTTCTACAGCGACGCTAAAGAGAGGCTCGGCATGACCCCATCGGCCTGGCGCGACGGCGGCAAGGGCGAGACAATCCGCTGGACGCACTTCGACAGCCCCATCGGTCAGATGCTCATCGCCGCGACGTCGAAGGGTATCTGCCGGCTGACGTTCGGCGACGATGAGGCCTCGCTTCGCCGCCGCTTCCCAAAGGCGACGATCGTCGAGGACCGAGGCGGGTTGAAGGAGCTGATCGACGGCGCGCTTGCCGCGATCGAACGTCCCGCGGCTGCCCACGACCTGCCGATCGACGTCGCCGGCACGGCATTTCAGGAGGCGGTCTGGCGCGAGCTCCGCAAGATACCGCCAGGCGAAACGCGCAGCTATGCGCAAATCGCAGCGGCAATCGGCCAGCCCGGCGCAGTCCGGGCCGTAGGAACGGCCAATGGCGACAACCACGTCGCCGTGCTTATCCCGTGCCACCGCGTGATCCGCAGCGATGGCACTCTGGGGGGCTATGCTGGTGGATTGGACAAGAAGCGTCAGCTGCTGGCCGCCGAGGGGCATCAGACGGCACCGCCGGAACTCCCGCTCTGACGAAATAAGCTTGTGAAACCATGCCCCCCAATTCAACTGTAAGGGTGGGGGGACGATGGAAGAAGCAAGGCACACGCACGGGCAGGCGGTATGGCGATCATTCGTCGCGATGCTTGGCGCAATCGCGCTATACTTCGCGGCAACCGCCCTCGCGATCATCATCTCGAGCAACCTGCCCGCGATGGACCGCGACCTGGCCTCCGTCGTGAAGGTCACGGTTACGATCGCCCTGACATTGGCTGCCTACAAATTTGGCATCCGTCGTCTGAGCAAGAGCGGGAATGACGATCTGCCGGCCAAGGGCATGATCATGGGCCTGGTCCTAGGGGTGCTGATTGGAGGCGCACTGTTTGCCGCGATTGTCGGCGTCGCGGCGCTGATGGGTGTTTACCGGATCACTTCCTGCTGCAGCACGGTGAATCTGGTCTCCGATCTCGCGACCGCTTCGATCATGCCGGGGTTCATGGAGGAGTTGTTCTTCCGCGGCATCTTGTTCCGCTGGATCGAGGAGATGTCGGGCAGCTGGATGGCGCTGGTCATCACCGCCGTATTGTTTGGGTTCGCCCATGCCCTCAACCCCAACGCGACATTGTTCTCTTCGACCGCCATCGCAGTGGAGGCCGGCATCCTGCTCGGCGGCGCCTACATGTTGACCCGCAACCTGTGGCTACCGATCGGCCTGCACGCTGCCTGGAATTTCACGCAGGGCTACCTCTTCGGCATTCCCGTTTCGGGGGTTGCTGAAGAAGGACTCGTGACGTCCCGGCTATCCGGTCCGGAACTCGTGACCGGAGGCGGCTTTGGCCTTGAAGCCTCGGTAATTGCCTTCGTGCTCGCGACGGCCGCTGGGTTGGCGATGGTCATTCTTGCCGTTCGGCGCCGCCGCGTCCTGCTGCCGCCGTGGAAGGCGCGGCCGCTGCTGTCGGCGAACTAAAGGAAACTAAAGGAAATTGTAGGGATCAACGTCGACGCTGACGCGGACCTTGGGGCTCCACTCTATGGCGGCGAGCCAGTCGCGGATGACGTCCTGGACGTCGAGGCTGCGGCGGGCGTGGACCAGCAGGCGCTGGCGGTGGCGGCCGCGAAGCATGGCGAGCGGGGCGGGGGCAGGGCCGAATACCGCCATGCCGTCGACGTCGGGCGCGGCGTGGCCGATGCGGCGGGCGACGGTTTCGGCTTCGGAGGCATCTTCGGCAGAGACGACGATCGCAGCGAGCCGGCCGAACGGGGGCATCGCGGCGTCGCGGCGCGCTTCAGTCTCGGCCGCGTAAAAACCTGGCGCATCGCCGGAGACCAGCGCGGCAATGACCGGCGCGTCCGGGTCGTGGGTCTGGATTAGGACGCGTCCCGGCTTCTCGCCGCGGCCCGCGCGGCCGGCGACTTGCTGGATTTGCTGGAAGCTCCGCTCCGCGGCGCGAAGGTCGCCGCCGGCGAGGCCGAGGTCCGCATCGACCACACCGACCAACGTCAAATTCGGGAAGTGATAGCCCTTGGTCACCAGTTGGGTGCCGACGACGATATCGATCGCGCCTGCGTCCATTGCGCCGACGAATTCGGCGGCCTTCAGCGGCGACCAGATCGTGTCTGACGTCACAATCGCCGTGCGCGCGTCGGGGAACAGCTCGGACACCTCGTCGGCGATGCGCTCGACGCCCGGGCCGCAGGCCACCAGGCTGTCCTCGGTCCCGCACTCGGGGCAGGCTTGTGGCGGCGGCATGACATGCCCGCAATGGTGGCAGGCGAGGCGATGCATCAGCCGATGCTCGACCATCCACGCGGTGCAGTTCGGGCATTGAAAGCGATGTCCGCAGTGGCGGCAGAGCGTGAGCGGCGCGAAGCCGCGGCGGTTGAGGAACAACAGCGATTGTTCGCCAGCCTTGAGGTTCGCCTCTATCTCATCCACAAGCGACGGCGCCAGCCAGCGCCCGCGCGGCGGTGGATCCTGGGTCAGGTCGACCGCGCGGATTTCAGGCAGCGAGGCGCCGGCGAACCGCGCGCCAAGGCCGACCTCGCGATAGCGGCCAAGCTCAACCATATGCCGGCTCTCGATCGGCGGTGTCGCGGTCGAGAGGATGACGGGGATATCCTCGAACTTCGCACGCATCACCGCGGTGTCGCGGGCATGGTATTGGACGCCGTCGTCCTGCTTGAAGCTGGTCTCGTGCGCCTCGTCGACGACGATCAGGCCGAGGTTGGCATAGGGGAGGAACAGCGCCGACCGGGCCCCCACTGTCACCGCCGCCTCGCCGCTGGCAATGCCGCGCCACGCGCGCCGGCGCTGCGATGAGCGAAGGCCCGAGTGCCACGCGGTCGGCGCGCAGCCGAAGCGGGCCTCGAAGCGCTTTAGGAATGGCTCGGTCAGCGCGATCTCGGGAAGCAAGACGAGCGCCTGCCTCCCCTGCCGAACGCACTCGGCGATCGCCTCGAAATAGACTTCGGTCTTGCCCGAGCCCGTGACGCCGTCCAGCAAGGTCGGATCGAAGCCCTTGCCGACCGCTGCCGTCAGCGAAGCGGCCGCGTCGGCCTGTTCGGGGCTCAGGTCGGGTGGCGCGAAGTCGGGATTTGGAACGAGGAGGGGTCGATCCGAGTCCACCGCTACCGCTTCCAGTACGCCGGCATTCACCAGCCCGCGCATCACCGCGTCGCTGACACCCGCCGCATCCGCGAGTTCGCGAACTGTTCCCTGGCGACCCTGGATTGCCGCGATCGCCTTCTCGCGCTGCGGCGTCAGCCGGTCGGGAACGAGTCCAGTCGGCCGATATTCGATGAGCTGTCGCGGACCGTCGAGCGCGGCGGCGGACGGCAATACCATCCGCAGCACTCCGGCGAGCGGGCTGAGATAATAATCCGCCGTCCACTCACACAGCCGCCGCAGCGGAGCGGCAATCGGCGGCACGCCAGCCACACCCGCCAGTGGACGCAGGCGATTGTCGCCGACCTCTTCGCTCGGCAGGCGCTCGGCCTCCCAGGCGACCCCCAGCAATTGTCGCGGACCCAAAGGCGCCACGACCACGCTGCCCGGCTCGACATGCATCCCGTCCGGAACGCGATAGTCCAGCGGTCCGAGCGCGGCATTCAGGGTGACGACACGGGCGCGGGGGAGGCTCATGCTCTACGGAAGTTTGCCAAGTTTGCGCCTCAACGCACGCACGTGCGCGAGCGCACGCACGAGGGCCGATAGGGTCGGCGTTTCCGGTGATTTTGGTGGCTGATCATCGCGGGCCGCTTAAGCACAGGCGGGTGGTTGTAGGACAGGGGTCGGTGAGACCCGGCCAGGACGAGCGTCAGCTTTGCCCAAAGGCTGGAAAGTTACTTCCCGCGCTTCTTCCGGTGCTGGTCGAGGTCGAGGACCGCGCTTTCTTCCTCAGGCTGCAGCAGGCCGAGCCGGCGCGCGACCTCCTGATAGGCTTCCTCGACCCCGCCGAGATCCTGGCGGAAGCGGTCCTTGTCCATCTTTTCGTTGGTCTTGAGGTCCCACAGACGGCAGCCGTCGGGGCTGATCTCGTCGGCCAGGATCACGCGGGCGTAATCGCCGTCCCACACGCGGCCGAACTCCAGCTTGAAGTCGATCAGGCGGATGCCGATCGCCGCGAACATGCCCGACAGGAAGTCGTTCACGCGGATCGCCATGTCGGCAATGTCGTTCATCTCGTCCTGGCTGGCCCAGCCGAAGCAGGCGATATGCTCGTCGGCGATCATCGGGTCGCCCAGCGCATCGTCCTTGTAATAATATTCGATGATCGTGCGGGGCAGCTGCGTACCTTCCTCGATCCCGAGGCGCTTCGACAGCGAGCCCGCCGCGACGTTGCGGATCACCACCTCGATCGGAATGATCTCGACTTGGCGGATCAGCTGCTCGCGCATGTTCAGGCGGCGGATGAAGTGCGTCGGCACCCCGATCACCTGCAGCGCGGTGAAGATGTGCTCCGAGATGCGGTTGTTGATGACGCCCTTGCCACTGATCGTGCCGCGCTTCTGCGCGTTGAAGGCGGTCGCATCGTCCTTGAAATATTGAATCAGCGTGCCCGGCTCGGGACCCTCGTAGAGGATCTTGGCCTTGCCTTCGTAGATTTGGCGGCGGCGAGCCACGGTGCGCGTCACTCCATGCGGAACGGAAAGAGGGCGCGCTATAGGCGAGCCACGGTTGCACCGCAATTCGAGCTGGCTCGGCTCAACTCCCCGGAATGATCCGCAACGTTTTGCGGCTCAGAATCAGCGCCTTCCGGCTCGCCGCCGGCACGAGATACTTTTGCGCCAGCCGCTGAATGTCCGCAGCGGTTACGCGCTCGAGCGACCCGCGCAGGCCCGTGATGCGGTCGAGGCGGCGAGGGTCCTTCTGCGTGCCGATCAGCGCTGCAAGCCAGTAGCCGTTGTCCTGAAGCCCTTTGTCCGCGCGAGCCAATTCGGGGTTGCGGGCGCGCGCCAGCAGGTCGTCGGATACGAGTGTGGTGCGCAACTCAGTTGCCGCTGTTTGAATCGCCGTCTCTACTTCGTCGGCCTTTTCGGGCGCGACGATTGCGCTCACGGACAAGTAGCCGAAGCCCGGGAAGACGTCGGACATGACGCTCTTGACGGTGGGCGCGTACGTGTCGCCCAACTGTGCCCGTATCGTCTGCATGAGTTTCAGGTTCAGGACGTCCTTCAACAGCGCGAGTCCGACCACGTCCTCAAACTTCGAATCGTCCGTCGTTGGCCACGCGATCTGGATCATCGCCTTGTCGGGGCGGCCGTCATGATAAAGCAGGATAGGCGATGGATCGCGGCGAAAATGCGCTGATTGGCTGTCCGCCAGTGGGCCTGCCTCCGGCGCGCGGGCAGGGAGAGCACCGAAGGTCTGAGCGACGGCGCCGATAGCCGTCGCTTCGTCGAAGTCACCGACGATGGTGACGTCGATAGGGGCTTTGGCCAGCAATGGCGTGATCGCTGCTTTTGCCTCGGCGAAGGTACGGCTTCGCAAAGCGGCATCTCCGGGCACCCCAAATCGCGTGTCGCCATCGGCGAGGAGTGCCGGCAGACGGCTATTCGCGACGGTCTCCGGCTGGGAGTCCAGCTCGCGCTCCAGCATCGGCAGCGCGTTCAGCCACTTTGCCTGCGCCTCCGCGCGGAAACCAGGATCAAGCAGGTAGGCCGCACTGACCTTCATTTGCAGCGGAAGATCCTCCGTGGCGGTAGTGCCTCCGGCCACGAAGGCATCGTCCGTGACCGAGCTTCCCAGGCGGACCGATTTACCGGCCAGGATTTCCTGCAGGTCCTCCGTCGAATGCTTGCCGAGCCCCGCGGCAGCCGACGTCAAGCTCATCATGAGTCCAAGTCCGGGCTTGTCGCGCGGCAGGTCGAGCTCGCCGTCGCCCAGGCGAACCATGAAGCGCACCTTGCCTGGTTCGAACTTCGTCTTCTTGAGGGTCAGGCTGACGTTGTTCCGGAAGCGGATCTGGCGCACGCCGAGCTCGGCGACGCGCTTGTCGCTGGCCACCTTGCCGGGCGTGCCGAAGCGGTCGTAGGCGAAGGCAGCGGCCTTGCTCTCGGGGGGCGCACTGACCGCGGTCTTCCGGCTGTAGGACAGTGCCAGCGTCACGTCCTGGCGTGCAATCGGGGTTTTGGTGGTCAGGTGGATCAGGGGTGCGCTGCCGGTCCACGCGTCGCGGAACGCATTCTGCAGATCGGCCGGCTTCAGTCCGCGCACGAATGAATCATAGGTGGCGGCCCGGAACGCCGGCGTAGTGACGAATTGGTCTGTTGCCCCGGCCGTCAGGATGGCGTTTGCAATCGACATGTTGGTTCGGGACGCTGCCTGCGCGGCCGCGCCATGGACCGCGCCGCGCCCCTGCTCGACCACGGTCTGCAACTCGCTCTCAGTAAAGCCATGTTGCTGCGCGCGTCGGATTTCCTGCTCCGCGGCCGTGAGGGCAGGCTTCCAGGCACCATCTTGCGCGATGACCTTGAGCGTAGTTAGCCGGGCCGTACCTTCGCGCTGCTGCTGAACCGCTGATGCGCCGATCAACGCGGTGCCGGGTTGATTCGTCAGCCGCTGGAGCCGGCGATTGAATGCCGCAATCGACAGGGCCTCGATCGTGCGGCGGCGCCGTTCGGCCAGCGTATCTGGCGCGCTCTGCCACGGGCGGAGCACCGTGTAATCGACGATTGTCGGCCGGGTCGTGTTGATCAGATTGTGAAAGTCCTCGGGCCGGGTCCAGTCGACGCGGCCGCGCGGCAGCGGCGGAGCGCTCGGCGTTGGATTGCTCCAGTCCGCGAAGCTGGCTCGGATCTTCCGCTCGATCGCGTTCGGGTCGACATCGCCGACGACGATCAGCGTCGCATTTTCGGGGCGATAATAACGTTGGTAGAGGCTGCGCAGCGTTGCCGCCGTTGCACCGTTGATCGCCGCCTCGGTCCCGATCGGCAGACGTTGCCAGTAGGGAGCAAGCGGTAATTGGAACCGCAGCAGATCGATTGTTTCATTGGGGATGAAACCGCCCCGCGTCCGCCCCTCGCTGAGGACGACCGCACGCTCCCGGTTCACCGAAACCGGGTCGAGCTTCATCTCGCTGGCGACTTCACGGAGAAGAAAGAAGGCCGAGTCCAGCCGCTCGGCATCCGCCTTCGGCACGTTGAAAATATACGTCGTGGTGTCGAAGCCCGTCAGCGCATTGGTATCCGCGCCCATGGCCAGGCCCTCGCGCTGGAGACGCGCTTCCATCTCGCCTTCCGGAACGTGAGTCGTTCCGTTGAAGGCCATATGCTCGAGGAAGTGCGCAAGGCCTCGCTCATTGTCCGCCTCGCCGATCGACCCGAACCGATATTGCATCTCGATCGTAGCGGCGCCGGGCGGCAAGGCGTTGTGCATGATGGCGTAGCGCAGGCCGTTGGGCAGCTTGCCATAGCGGATCGCAGGATCCGGCGTCACATCGGTAGACGCGATGCCCCACGGGTTTTGTGCGGCGGCGAGCGGCGAGGAAACACAAAGGATCGCGGCAGCAACTGCGTGCCAGACCTTCACACGAAACCAGCTGTGCACGATTCCTCAGCAAATTCAGGCGATTCGACGTCTCAGCCTAGAATTGATCGGTCACGTGGCAAGACCGGAAAGATGAATTCGTAAGGACGGCGCGTGCAGTCCCGCCCTTCCGAAACAATCAGCAGGCGCGGGTCTGCTTGCTCGGTAATTTCCAGGGCGCCGAATATTCGATCCGGACCAGGACTTCGAACGCATGGAGAAACGCGCGAGCGGCATGACCCAGGCCGTCGGCCAAGGCGCCGTTCAACTCCTTGCGCGCGGCGCGATACTGACGATCAAAAATCTGGTCGATCATGGTCAACATCCTTTCCTCCTGACGCAGTTCAAAGCGCTATGGGGTAGCCGCCGAGGCGATCGTTGGCGGCGAGCAACGCCTGTTCGACAATTTCGAGGCGGCAGGCTTCGCTGAGCACCCGCCACGAACGGATTGGCGACCGGCTTGAGCGGCCGTCGGCGACGTGCTCGGAAGACGCGTCTTCGGTGAACGCACGGGTGCTGAGGCCATAAGCCATGGCAAGTCTCCTTCGCTGTCGATGGTCGCCGGTGGAGCCGGGCTGTGAGGGGAGAATTGCCTCCACCGGCGACTTGCATTCTAGATATTTGCCGGGCGCTCGTTTCGCCAATCAAACGCTCGACAGAATCGATAAATTGGACTTATGAAGTCGGCGTATGCGGCGGCTTCCTCCACTGGCGGCGATCAGGGCTTTTGAGGCGGCCGCGCGGACCGAGAATTTTACCGCCGCCGCCGCCGAGCTTGGCATGACTCAGGCGGCAGTGTCCTATCAGGTCAAAAGCCTGGAAGAGCGGTTGGGAGCGCCCCTTTTCGTCCGGGAGCGGGGACGGGCCCGACTTACGCCGCTGGGCCAGCGCCTGCTGCCGCCGCTATCCGCCGCGTTCGACGGCATCGAAGCTGCGTTCGCCAGTCATCGGGAAGACGACGAGACTCTACTGACGGTGACCACGACCCATACGTTCGCCAACACGTGGCTCGCCTGGCGGCTCGGCGCATTCCAGATGGAGCATCCCGACCTTGCGGTGCGCATGACCACCAGCAACGAACTCTGCGATCTCCGCGGCGGGGATGCCGACGTCGCGATCCGGGGCGGCAGTGGCGGTTGGGAGGGGCTGGAGGAGCACCGGCTTTTCCCGACCAATTTCACGCCGATGGCCTGCCCGGATTATCTGGCCTCGCTCGAGCGCAAGCTCGGCCGGCCGGTCGAGCCGCATGACTTGCCGCACCAGAACCGCATCAGCCCCGGCGACGACTGGTGGCAGCAGTGGTTCGCCGACAACGGCGTGCCCTATGATGACTCCGTATTGCGGCGTGCCGGCGTGCGATTGGAAAATCAGGCCAATGAAGGTCATGCCGCCATGGGAGGGCAGGGATTCGCGCTCCTGACGCCGCTTCTTTGGAAAGGTGATGTTGCTGCCGGACGGTTGGCGGCGCCGTTCCCAGATCGCGTATCCGCGCGCGGCTGGGCCTATTGGCTGGTCTTCCCGCGCGAGCGGCGAATGGTGCCGAAGGTGAAGCGCTTTCGCGAATGGCTGATCGCCGAAATCGAGCAGGCCGTGCAGGAAGTTGACGGGGGCTGGGCGAAGCAAGACCGCGTGCCCGATCAGCAGGTCACTTTGCGTATCGTCTGACCGAAATGTCCGCAGCAACAAGGCGTTAACCAGGTAAGGTTAACGAATTTCCTTGCTAAGTTAACCACAATCAGTGATCCATCGTCGTCTAGCCGACGATTGTGTCGAGTCGCGTCTCTCCAGGGGCAAAGGGAGCGCTGTGGTTCGTTTAGCGTCAGAAGACTGGCGAACTGCGCACGTGCGGGGGCGGGCGGCGCTGCTTTGCGCCTGCGCTTTTGCAGCGCTTACCGGCACTTCGACCGCACTGGCGGCCCCCAGTTTCATCGTGTCGGGCGCGTCGTCTGTCGACGCGACTGGCGTACGCGATGTTGTGCAACGCAGCGCTGATCCCGCCGCGGGACGTCCAATCATTCTCGGCACGGGCGCGGTCGAGCCATCACCGATGGCTTCACCCGTGGCCCAGCCTGGGCCGGCAACGCTCAGCATCAATGCGGGCACCTTCGATGTTGAGGTTGAAGCCGCGACGGGTGAGGCGCGGAATGTCGTCAACGCCGACCGGGGCAAGGGTGAACACGCGCCCGAGGTAGTCGTCGGCGATGCGGTTCGCACGCTCCCTCCAACGCTTTCCGATACAAGCGCGAACCGGGCCGAACAGCTCCTCGTTTCGACCATGGCGCCGCCTGCCGCCGACCAGGCGCGGATTGAAGACGGCGCCATCGTGCTCAGCAGCGCGATCGTCTCGGCTTCGCCCAAAGCGTCGGCTCCGCTCAACGCTGCTGCGCCGCCGGTCACGCTCAACAACCCGCCGCCCGGAACCGGCAACCCTGGGGGGAATGGCAACGGCAACGGCAATGGAGGGAACAGCCCACCGCCACCGCCACCGCCTCCATCGGTCGATCCTGGGAATAATTCCGGGAATAACGGCAATAGCGGTGGCAACGGTAACGCCGGAGGAAATGGCAATGCCGGGGGGAACGGCAATGGCAATTCCGGAGGTAACGGGAACGGCAATGCTGGCGGCAACGGAAACGGTTCAAACAGTCCGCCGCCACCGCCACCGCCGCCAGTCACCGATCCTGGGAACGGAAACGGAAACGGGAACGGGAACGGCAACGGAAACGGGAACGGCAACGCGGGGGGTAACGGCAACCCGAACGCCGGTGACCCGTGCGCGATGGGGAACGGCAATCCCTGCAATGGAAACAACGGCAACGGCGGCCAGCAAGGCAATGCGGGCGGACCTCCTCCGCCGCCGCCGCCGCCTCCGCCACCGCCGCCTGAGGTAACGCCGCCACCGCCGCCGCCACCTCCCAACGTTCCGCCGGGCGATCCCTGCTCCCACGCGGTTGGGAATCCGTGCAACGGCAACAACGGTAATGGCGGCGGGCAGGGCAACGCGAACCCGCCACCGCCTCCGCCACCTCCGCCACCGGAGGTAACGCCGCCACCGCCGCCGCCGCCACCGAACGTGCCGCCGGGTGACCCGTGCTCCCACGCGGTCGGCAATCCGTGCAACGGCAACAACGGCAACGGAGGTAGCCAGGGCAACGCTAACCCACCGCCGCCGCCACCACCGCCACCGCCGCCGCCGCCGCCTCCGCCACCACCGCCACCGCCGCCGCCGCCGCCTCCGCCACCACCGCCGCCTCCGCCGCCGCCGCCGCCGCCGCCGCCACCGCCGCCGCCGCCGCCGCCACCGCCGCCACCGCCGCCGCCGCCACCGCCGCCGCCGCCGCCGCCACCGCCGCCACCGCCG